>JBBDQV010000046.1:8957-50665 GCA_040905845.1 Alphaproteobacteria bacterium
CGCTGGGCAAGCCAATCCATGACGCCGCCCGCGGCGTCGAGTCCGAATGCGGAGCCGCCGCTCAGCACGACCGCGTCGATCGTATCGACTAGGCAGCTCGGGTCGAGCACGTCGGTCTCCCGCGTGCCCGGCGCGCCGCCGCGAACGTCGCACCCGGCGACGCACGGCCGGTCGAGCAGCACGACCGTGACGCCCGTGCGCACGACCAGGTCGTCGGCGTTGCCGACGCTGACGCCCGCGACGTCCGTGATCAAGTTGCGAGAGCCCGGCTTCACGGCGAGCCCCCGCGTCGCGCCGCCTTCTCCTGCCGCTCGTTGCGCCTCTGCTCGACGAACTCGTCGTGCAGCCCCCACAGCTCGATCATCGCGAGGTAGGTGTAGGAGTCGGACCAGCCGATGAGCAGCAGGCCGTTGATGGCCTCGACTCCGGCGACCAAGCGCAAGCCTCCGGTCGGGTAGAGGTCGCCGTAACCGAGCGAGCTGTACGTCACGGTCGAGAAGTAGACGTAGTCGTGCAGCACGACCGGAACCTCGCCCTTGAACCCGCCGATGTCGATCAACCGATCGAGAACCAGGTAGGCGCCGCCATAGACCCAAACCTCGACGGTGTGCGCGGCGAAAATGGCGATGAGGACGGCGACGAGGCGCTGGCGTGGCGTGAATGCCGTCAGCCTGGGCAGCGCGCGCGACGTCACGCGCAGCGCCTCGTAGTGGATGACGACGGTCGCGAGCACCAAGAGTGTCGCGGCGATCATGCCGGGAATCATGCCCGCGACCATAGCGGGGCGTCGGTGGAACGCCTAGCGGGCCATCGGGCATGGCCGCGGCTAGCCGGCTCGGTTAGTGTGGCTCAACCTTGAGGATGCGAGGCGTCATGTCGGGATGGATGTCGCCGGTTGTCGGGCTCGTGGCGCTCGCGGCCGCCGTGGCGCCGGTCCGCGCCGAGGTGACCGATCCGGCACGCGCGGCGCGCATGATGGTCGTTGCGGCCGATCCGCGCGCCGTCGAGGCGGCGCTCGACGTGCTGAGGGAGGGCGGCGGCGCGGTCGATGCGGCGATCGCGGCGCAGATGGTGCTCAACGTCGTCGAGCCGCAGTCCTCGGGCATCGGCGGTGGCGGATTCCTGGTTTACTACGACGCCGAGACCCACGCGGTGACCTCGTATGACGGGCGCGAAACCGCGCCCGCCGCGGCCGGTCCGGACCTGTTCCTGAAGCCCGACGGTACGCCGATGGAGTTCCTCGACGCGGTCGTCGGTGGGCGCTCGGTCGGCGTGCCAGGCCTGCTCAGGATGCTCGACCTGGCGCACCAGGACCACGGTTGGCTCGACTGGGAGCGCCTGTTCGAGCCGGCCTACGGCCTCGCCTATCGGGGGTTCGAGGTCTCGCCCCGCTTGGCGGCGTCGATCGCCGAGACCGAGCGCATGGACGCCGACCAGGGGACCGCCGCGCTGTTCCTGACCGCCGATGGCACGCCTGTTCCGGCGGGCGCCACGATCAAAGCCCCGGATCTGGGCAATACCCTCTACGACGTCGCCAAGAACGGCGCCAAGGAGTTCTACGACCGAGCCGTCATCCCGCTCGACATCGTCCGATCGGTCCAACGGTACGAGCCGAACCCGGGCGCGCTCTCGCTTGACGACATCGCCGCGTACCGTGCGGTCCGGCGGCCGGCGGTATGCGGGCCCTACCGGGTCTGGATCGTCTGCGGCATGGGCCCGCCGAGCTCGGGCGGCGTCGCCGTGCTGCAGATCCTGGGCGCGCTCGAGCGCTTCGACCTGGCCGCGCTGGGCCCCGAGTCGCCCGCGGCCAACCACCTGATCGCCGAGGCGAGCCGGCTCGCTTTCGCCGACCGCAACGCCTACGTCGCCGACCCGGATTTCGTGCCGGTGCCCGTCGCTGGGTTGATCGACCCCGGCTACGTCGCCGCGCGCTCGCGCCTGATCGATCCGGCGCGCGCCATGGGCGAGGCCGCGCCGGGCGAGCCGCCGGGCAAGCAGGGCGGGCTCGCGCCGATGGACGGCGGCGAGGGTCGTGCCTCGACCACCCACATCAGCGTCGTCGATGCCGACGGCAATGCGGTCGCGCTGACCAGCAGCATCGAAGGGCCCTTCGGTTCCCGGCTCATGGCCTGGAGCTTCATGCTCAACAACGAGCTTACGGATTTTTCCTTCGAGCCGGAGATCCACGGCGTCCCTGTCGCCAACCGGGTCGAGCCGGGCAAGCGGCCGCGCTCCTCCATGGCCCCGACCATCGTCATGACCCGCGACGGCGCGCTCGTGCTCGTCATCGGCTCGCCCGGCGGCTCGCGGATCATCGGCTACGTCGCTCAGGCGATCGTCGCGATCCTGGATTGGGGGCTCGATCCCCAGGCGGCGGTCGCGCTGCCCCACGTGCTCAACCGCAACGGCGCGACCGAGCTCGAGTCCGGTACCCGCGCCGAGGCGCTCGCCGAACCGCTCGCGGCGCTCGGCCACGAGATCGGGCTCAAGCCGATGGCGAGCGGGCTCAACGTGATCCTGGTCACGCCCGACGGGCTCCTGGGCGGCGCCGACCCGCGGCGCGAAGGCGTGGCGATGGGTCAGTGACGTTCTCGCACGTCGCATTATGTGTTGGATTCGCACGTCAAGTAGCGTGATCAATCGCCGGTGATGTCTTCCGAGTTCCGGGCGACGCCATGGCGACGCACCCGGCTGCGCCGATCAGGATCATGCCGGCTAGGGTCGCCAGGTCCGGTATGTCGGCGAAGAACACGAAACTCCAGATGCCGGCAAAGATCAGGTAGCTGTAGTCAAAGGTCGCGATGATCGTCGGCGGACCTGACTGATAGGCCCGTGCGACGCCCGTGCTGATGGCGACAATAAGCACTGCCATCAACGCCATGAGCCCCCATTCGCGGGCTCCCATCGGCAGCCATGGGCCGAGCAGGAACGCGTGCGACCCCGGCACCAGTGCCGCCGACGTCAAGATCGTGATTGCCATGGTTCCAAGAACTCCCGCGCCCAGGAAGAAGACATTCAGGGCCAGGGAGAGCGAGAGGGAAGAATCACGGGCGCACTTGGCCCGCGTCACGATCGCCGCGAGCGCGTAAAAGATCGCCGAGGCGATGGGAAGCAGCGCCAACCAGGAGAACGCCTGAGTGCCCGGTCGCAAAATGATCACGACCCCGACGAATCCGAGCAGGATCGCGAACCAGCGCCTTGCCCCCACGGGCTCGCCGATGATCCACGCGGAGAACAGCGCGATAAAGAGTGGCCCCGTGTAATACGCGGCGGCGACGACGGGCAGGCTTAGTTCCGCCAAGGCGGCATAGAAGGCGATCCACATCGCGATCAGCAGGGCACTGCGCACAAGGGGCCAAAACCACGAAACCGGCGACCGCGAGGCGCTTGGACCGCGGACACGGAGCAAGGCCATGATCAGGGGGATGGCGATCAGTGAACGCGCCACGAAGATCTGCCAGACCGAAAACTCGGAGCTCAGGGACTTCACCAAGGCGTCCCCGAACGCCATCGTCATCGTGGTCGCCACCATGACGACGACACCGTGCCAGGTGCCCGACAGAAGGCGAGCCACTGGTGGCCTCATGAACTTTTGAATCGCGGCATCTCGTCCAAGCTTGGCTGCTGCCTGAACGCGACGTCCTCGTCCGTGAAGCGAATCCAAGGCTGGGCGTGTTGCGTCCAGACGTGGCACCCTGGCCGAACCCAGGTCGTGTCGTCGAGCGTCCCGGGCTTGATGCTCAGGAAGGGATAGTCGCCTTCGTCGGTGAACCACTGGTGGTAAATCCGCGAGCCGCAAGCGGGGCAGAAGTAGCAGCGAAATCTCCGGCCGTGGCCTTGGCGAACGAAGTGTGAAGGCTTCGCGCCAGTCAACTTCAGGGCGCTCCCCGGAAACACTACGGCCATGCCGAAGGCGCTGCCGGATTGTCTCTGGCAGATCGTGCAGTGGCAGGCGTAGATCATGATCGGATCGGCGCCGACCTCATACCGCACGGCACCGCATTGGCATTCGCCTCGATGGGTTCGCGTCACAAGCTGTCTCCTGCGCGGCGCTGATGGGGTGCTCCGGAGGCGCCATGCGGGAGATAGATCCGCTCGATTGATCGTGCTAGTCTTATTTATTCGAACAGATTAGTAAGTTTCTCATAACAATGAGCCGACTGCCGATCACCGGACTGGAGACGTTCCTGGCCATCGCAGAGTGCGGGTCGCTTCGGCGCGCCGCCGCCGCCCTCGGCGTTCAGCCCCCTGCGGTCAGCCAGCACCTGCGCAACCTTGAGGATCGGCTCGGAGTCGCCGTTTTCACGCGGACGACGCGTTCGGTCCGGCTGACCGACGCGGGCCGCGTCCTGTTGGCGCGCATTCAGCCCGCATTCCTCGAATTGAGGTCTGGGCTTGATGAAACGAGCGTTATGGGCAGGCAGAAGAAGGGCACCGTTCGCGTCACGCTGCCCTACATTGCCTACCAGATCGCCATTGCCGACAGGCTCGCCGAGTTCCGCGAGACATACCCAGAAATCGAGCTCGAGCTGTCGTTCAACGAGGCGTTCGTCGACATCGTCGCGGAGGGGTTTCATGCCGGAGTCAGAATGGGAGACCACATCCAGGAGGACATGATCGCCGTGAGGCTGACGCCGGCACTCACGGAGGTCCACATTGCGTCCCCGTCGTACTTTGCGCGGCGAGGCCGGCCGGCCGAACCCGCCGAATTGTTGGGGCATGATTGCATCCGGTACAGGTACATCGGTTCGGGGCGCATCGCGGAGTGGAGTTTCCGGGGCGCCGAAGGTGCCATGACCGTTGCCGTGAAGGGTAGCCTGATCGTCAACAGCACGAGCGCGGTTATCGATTCCGCTCGGGATGGTCTCGGCATCGGCTGGCTCTTTCGCCCGAACGTCGTCGACGATCTGCGGTCAGGGACCTTGGAAAGCGTCCTCGACAAGTTCGCCATCGAGCGACCCGGGTTTTTCCTCTACTTTCCGGGCGCGCTCCGTCGGCTCGAAGTCTTGCGGGCCTTCGTCGACTTCATGCGCATGCGCAAGTCGTGATGGTACGCGGCGCCTGAGTCGAAGGCGCGGGTTTCGCACGGGTTCGAAGCGACGAGAATGCTGGTTACAGTCACTTCCAACGAATCGCACTTGCCCTCATCCCAAAGGGAATCGGACGTGATTGCTTCTGAGCGAACTGCTCGTGCCGACCGCCCGACGATCCGGCTGCTGGCGGGCCACAGCAAGCGGTTGCGCGGCGGGCATCCGTGGGTGTTCTCCAACGAGATCGCCATGGACGAGGCGGCGCGCGCCATCGCGCCGGGCACGGTCGCGCGCATGGTCGACGCCGGCGGCGAGGCGCTGGCATGCGCCACGTTCAACCCGCATTCGCTGATCACGGCGCGGGTGCTCGACGACGACCCCGAAGCCGCGTTCGATGCGCCGGAGATCACGGCGCGCATTAGTGCCGCGCTCGCGCTCCGCGAGCGGCTCTACGATTCGCCATTCTACCGGCTCGTCCACGCCGAAGCCGACCGGTTGCCCGGTCTGGTCGTCGACCGCCACGGCGACGTCGTCGTGGTCCAGGCCAACACCGCCGGCATGGAATGTTGTCTGCCCGAGGTGCTGGCCGCGCTGGCCCAGGTGCTGGGTCCGGTCGGGGTCGTGCTCCGCTGCGATGCGTCCGTGCGCAAGCTCGAGGGGCTCGAAAGCTACGTCAGGCAGAAGGGCGCGGTGCCGTCTGGCCCGATCGAGGTCATCGAGGGTGGCGTCCGGTTCCGCGCCGATCCGACGGGCGGGCAGAAGACGGGCTGGTACTACGACCAGCGCGACAACCGGGGGTTTGTCGCCGGGCTCGCGCGCGGGCTGGACGTGCTCGACGTCTACAGCCACGCGGGCGGGTTCGGGTTGCGCGCGCTCGCCGGCGGCGCCGAGCGCGCCGTGCTGATCGACAGTTCCGACGCCGCGCTCGAGCTCGCGCGCATCGCGGCCGAGGCGAACGGCTTCGCCGGCCGCGCCTCGTTCGTCCACGCCGAGGCGTTCCGCGAGCTGGAACGTCGGGGTGTCGCGGGCGAGCGCTGGGGACTCGTGGTCGCCGACCCGCCGTCGTTCGTCAAGTCGCGCAAGGACCTGGGCTCGGGCGCGCGCGGCTATCGCAAGCTCGCGCGGCTCGCCGCGGCGCTCGTCGCGCCGGGCGGGTTCCTCGCCATCGCGTCGTGCTCATACCACGTGGACACGGCCCTGTTCGCCGAGCAGGTGCGTCGCGGGCTCGGCGACGCCGAACGATCGGGCCGCATCCTGCGTTCGGCCGGGGCGGCGCCGGATCATCCGGTGCACCCCGCGCTGCCCGAGTCCGCCTATCTCAAGTGCCTGGTGCTGCAGCTCGATTGAGCTGCGCCTAGAGCAATATCCGATCGGATGAAATTGCTCGGAATTTCAAGAATCTAGAGCAGCTTTATCCAGGCGATGGATCGCCGAAGGCGATTCCATCAGACCGGATGCTGCTCTAGTCCTGGCGCGCGTACGGCTGCGGCAGGGTGAAGGAGAACCGGGTGCCCGACGGGCCGGTCTGGTCCAGGACCAGCTCGCCGCCATGAGCGCGGACGAGCTCGCGCGCGATGGCGAGGCCGAGTCCCGTGCCGCCGGCGCGCGCGCCGCCGGCGAACGCCTCGAACAGGTGCTCGCGGGCCTTGGCCGGCAAACCCGGACCGTCGTCAAGCACGGCGACGCGCAGCCCGCCGTCGTGAGGCGCGGCGGCGACGGTCAGCCGGCCGCCGGTTTTCATGGCCTCGACCGCGTTGCGCCCGAGGTTCATGAGGACGCGGAAGATCTGGTCGCGGTCGGCGCGCACGAAGCTGTCCTCCGGGACGGCGTTGTCGAGGACGAAGGAATCCGTCGCCCGCGGCCCGAGCGCCTCGCCCACGTCGGCGACCAGGGCGCGTAGGTCGAACCGCGTCAGCCTAAGCTCGGGCTCGTCGGCGCGGGCGAAGCGGAGCGCGTCCTCGCACAGGACGACCGCGCGATCGATCGTGCCGATCAGCACCGTCGCCTGCCGCTTGACCTCGGGGTCACCGCTCATGGCGAGGCGGTCGGAGACGAGCGATGCGGTCGACAGGATGTTCTTGAGGTCGTGGCTGATCTTGCTGACCGCGGCGCCGATCGCGGCGAGGCGCGAGCGCTGGCGGAGCGCGCCGCGCAACGCCGTCTGCATGTCGGCGACGGCGCGCTGGCCGACGCCGACCTCGTCGGCGCGCGTGCCGGGAACCACGGTGCGCGACTGGTCCTCGGGCGCCGCGCGGAAACCGGCTAGGTCATCGATCAGCCGGCGCAGGGGCCGCACGAACAGCCATTGCAACGCCAGGAAAACCAGGGTCGCCGCGATGAGCGAGATGATGATCGACAGCACCAGGATGCGCCACGAGTAGTCGAGCATCGCGGCGTAAAGGTCATTCTCAGCGAGGGTGACTTCGACCTCCACGTCGGCATCGGTGGGCGAGGGTGCCGAGACCAGGATCGTCCGCCGGCCGTTGACCAGGGTGTCGGCCGCGTCGCGGATCAGGATCAGGGGACCGTCGTCGGCGAGTTCGAACCGTTCCTCGATGGGGTCCGGCTCGCCGAGTATTTGGTACGACGCGTTCCGCCTGCGCAGCGCGACCGAGGCGACCCTGGCATGCTCGAGCAGCTTAGCCGCCAGCTCCGGCGCCAGGCGGCCGCCGGGTGCCGCCTCGACCGCGAGCGAGGCCTGGTAGGCCGCGGAAATTCGCTCCTGAAGATAGACGTAGCGGAAACGCGAGATCGACGGCACGTAGATCAGGACCTCGCCGACCATGACGAAGAGAATCGTCAGGACGAGCAGCCTGGCGGACAGGCTGCGCGAGGGTGTTGGCAGGGCGAGGCGGTGGTTCTTCATGGCGCGCGAAAGGGCACGAGACCCGGCCCGGCCAGCGGTTGACTCGCCGCGGGGGAGGGCCTATACACCGGGCCTTCGGCGCGCCCGTGGTCGCCGCCGAATCGATAGTCCGAGCGAAGCCCGTGAAACGCACATACCAGCCGAGCCGCCTGATCCGCAAGCGCCGTCACGGCTTTCGCGCCCGCATCAAGACTGTCGGGGGCCGCGTCGTGCTCGCGCGTCGGCGTGCCAAGGGTCGCAAGCGTCTGTCCGCCTGAGGACACCGAGCGTGTTCTCGCGCGCCTGCGCCAGAGGCGGGATTTTCTCCGTCTTTCAGCGAGCCGTTCCAAGGTGGTGACCCCGGCCTTCGTGCTCCAAGCGCGGGCGCAGCCCGATGCAGCGTCGTGTGAAGCGCGCGTCGGCTTCACCGCGAGCCGGCGCATCGGCGGCGCCGTCGTGCGCAATCGCGCCCGTCGCCGCCTCAAGGCGCTGGCCGCGCGGGTGCTCGCGGCACGCGCCCGGGTGGGCTGGGACTACGTGCTCATCGCCCGCGCCGAGGCCGTGACGCGGCCGTGGCCCTCGCTCGTCGCCGATCTCGAGGACGCGCTCGCGCGACTCGAGCGCGGACCGGGTCCGGCGGCGTCCGGTGGCACGCCGTGAGCCCCTTCGCCCACGTCCTGACCGGCCTGGTCCGGCTCTATCGCCTCGCGGTCGCACCTTACCTGGCGGGGCGCTGCCGATTCGAGCCGTCATGCTCGAGTTACGCGCTCGACGCCCTGTCGGATCACGGTGCCGCGCGTGGCGCCTGGCTGATCCTCAGGCGGCTCGGCCGTTGCCACCCGCTCGGCGGGTGGGGCTACGACCCGGTGCCGCCGCCCGGTCGCGGCGCCTGAGGCGGCCGGCGCCCCATGGAGCAGAAGAACCTCATCCTCGCGGTCGCCGTCTCGATCGCGATTCTGCTCGCCTACCAATTCCTGTTCGAGCTGCCGCGGATGCGGGAGCAGGCGGAGGTCGCCCAGCAGCAGGCCGAGCTTCAGGCGCAAACGGGCGAGGTCGGCACGGCCGCGCCGGCTCAAGGCGGCGAGGCGCCCGCCGCGCCGGGCGCCGAAGCCGTGCAGGAGGTGCGGGAAGCGAGCCGCGCGGAGGTGCTGGCGCGCTCGTCGCGCGTCGTGATCCGCGCGCCCGAGGTCAGGGGGTCCATCGCCTTGATCGGCGCGCGCATCGACGACGTGACGCTGCCGGGCTACCGCACCGAGGTGGAGCCGGCCAGCCCGCCGATCGACCTGTTGAGCCCGCCCGGCTCCCCGGCTCCCTATTTCGTCGAATTCGGCTGGATCGCCGAGCCCGGCTCCAAGATCGCGCTGCCCGGCGCCGACACGCTCTGGCAGGCGGACCGCGCGACGCTCGACCCCGCCCAGCCGGTGACGCTGGTTTGGGACAACGGCCAGGGGCTGCGCTTCGTCCGCCGCATCGCGATCGACGAGCACTTCCTGCTGACCGTGACCCAGCGCGTCGAGAACACGACCGGGGCACCGGTGACGCTCTATCCCTACGGGCTCATCGCGCGCCACGGCGAGCCCCCGACGCTCGGGTTCTGGATCCTGCACGAAGGCCTGCTCGGCGTGTTCAACGGCACGCTCGCGGAGGTCGACTACAGCGAGATCCGCGACGAGGGGACGCGTGAGGCGACGACGACGGGCGGCTGGATCGGCATCACCGACAAGTACTGGCTCGCCGCGCTGGTGCCCGACCAGTCCGTGCCGTTCACCGGACGTTACAGCCATGTCGCCAAGGACGGTCAGGATCGCTTCCAGGTCGACTTCCGACGCGAGGCGGTGACGGTGCCCACGGGCGGGGCGAGCGAAGTGACCGATCGCCTGTTCGCCGGCGCCAAGGTCGTCAAGGTCATCGACGGCTACCGCGACGCCTTCGGCATCGTGCGCTTCGACCTGGCGGTGGACTGGGGCTGGTTCCCGTTCCTGACCAAGCCGCTGTTCATGCTGCTCGAGTTCTTCTTCCGCCTGGTCGGCAACTTCGGCATCGCGATCATGCTGCTGACGGTGGTGGTGCGGACGCTGTTCTTCCCGCTCGCCAACAAGTCGTACCAGGCGATGAGCAAGCTCAAGAAGCTGCAGCCCGAGATGATGAAGCTGCGCGAGCGCTACCCGGACGACAAGGCGAAGCTGCAGCAGGAGATGATGGCGCTCTACAAGCGCGAGAAGGCGAACCCGGCGGCGGGCTGCCTGCCGATCCTGGTCCAGATCCCCGTGTTCTTCGCGCTCTACAAGACCATCTTCGTCACGATCGAGATGCGTCACGCGCCCTTCTACGGCTGGATCAGGGACCTCTCGGCGCCCGACCCGACGACGCTCTTCAACCTGTTCGGAGTCATCCCCTGGGATCCGCCGCGGTTCCTGATGATCGGCATCTGGCCGCTCGCCATGGGCGTGACCATGTGGCTGCAGCAGAAGATCAACCCGCAGCCGCCGGACCCG
Organism: Alphaproteobacteria bacterium; assembly: GCA_040905845.1. Classification (GTDB taxonomy): domain Bacteria; phylum Pseudomonadota; class Alphaproteobacteria; order SP197; family SP197; genus VGDP01. The sequence continues at coordinate 19,328 of JBBDQV010000046.1, forward strand.
ACCCAGGCCAAGATCATGATGATGCTGCCGATCGTCTTCACGTTCATGCTGGCGGCATTCCCGGCCGGCCTCGTGATCTACTGGACGTGGAGCAACCTGCTTTCGATCGCGCAGCAATGGATCATCATGAGGCGCATGGGCGTGAAAGCCTGACGCCCCCCGACGCCGAGGCGCTCGCGGCCGCCGAGCGGCTGTTCGCCCGACCCTGCCGATTCACGATCTCGGCCGCCAAGGAGTCGGACCTGCCGACGCCGACCCTGCCCGAGATCGCGTTCACCGGGCGATCGAACGTCGGCAAGTCGAGCCTGCTCAACGCGCTGGTCGGGCGGCGCGACCTCGCGCGCACGTCCCAGACCCCGGGCCGCACGCGTATGCTCAACCTGTTCGATCTCGACGGCCGGCTCGTGCTCGTCGATCTGCCGGGCTACGGCCACGCGAGCGCGCCGCGAGCCGAGATCAAGGCGTGGACCGGCCTCGCCGAGCGCTACTTGCGCGGCCGGCCGACGCTCAGGCGTGTTCTCGTGCTGATCGACGCCAGGCGCGGCGCGATGGCGGGCGACCGGGCGGTCATGGCGGCGCTGGACGCCGCGGCGGTGGTCTACCAGGCCATCCTGACCAAGGCCGACGCGGTCAAGCCGGGGGCGCTCGCCCAGCGTCTCGCGGCGCTCGAGGCCGAGCTCGCGCGGCGGCCCGCGGCCTACCCGGTGGTGATCGCGACCAGCGCGCGGACCGGCGCCGGCATCGCCGCGCTGCGCGTTTCGCTCGCCCGATTGGCGGGGGAGCCCGACCTCGCGTAGAGTGCGGCCGCCATGAAGGTCAAGGACATCGGCCAGACCAAGCACTGGCTCAGGACCGCGGCGACGCTGACCGAGGCGTTGCCCTACATGCAGCGCTTCGCCGGGCAGACGTTCGTCATCAAGTACGGCGGCCACGCCATGGGCGAGGCCAAGCTCGCCGAGAGCTTCGCCCGCGACGTGGTGCTCATCAAGCAGGTCGGCATCAATCCGATCGTCGTCCATGGCGGCGGCCCGCAGATCGGCCAGATGCTCGACCGCCTCGGCATACGCTCGACCTTCGTCGACGGCCTCAGGGTGACCGACGCCGACGCGGTCGAGATCGTCGAGATGGTGCTGTCGGGGTCGATCAACAAGCAGATCGTGACGGCGATCCACGAGGCCGGCGGCAAGGCCGTCGGGCTCAGCGGCAAGGACGGCCGGCTGATCGAGGCGCGCAAGCTCCGGCGCACCATGCGCGACCCGGACTCCAACATCGAGAAGATCCTCGACCTCGGCTTCGTCGGCGAGCCGGCGCGGGTTCATCCCGACGTGCTGCGCGTCTTCGCGGGCTCGGACATCATCCCCGTCATCGCGCCGATCGGCGTGGGCGCGGCCGGGGAGACCTACAACATCAACGCCGACACGGCCGCCGGCGCGGTCGCTCGCGCGGTCGGCGCGCGCAAGCTCATCATGCTGACCGACGTGGCCGGCGTGCTCGACGGCGACGGCGAGCTCGTGTCGAGGATGACCGCCTCCGACGGTCGCGCCATGATCGGCGGCAACGCCGTGACGGGGGGCATGATCCCCAAGCTCGAAACCTGCCTCGAGGCGGTCGAGGGGGGCATCCCCGAGTCCCACATCATCGACGGTCGGGTGCCGCACGTCCTGCTGCTCGAGATCTTCACCGAGCACGGCACCGGCACGATGATCGTGCGCGGCTGACGCCCTATCCGATTCGCGACAGGTACCAGCGGACGAAGCCCTGGGTTCCGGCTTCGCGCATCGAGTAGGGGCCCGGCCCGTAGCGGCGCGAGTTCACGCCGAGTTGGTTGTCGCCGATGATCTTGGTGTCCTCGATCGTCGTCACGTCCCACATCCAGGTGATGCGGTCGACGTCGTAGTCGCGGCCCTCGATCGCGTCCGCGCGCACGAGCCAGATCAGCACCACCTCGGTGTGCGTCGGCGTGACCGGGGTGAAGCGGAACAGCGTCGCGTGGTCGTTGGCGAGATAGACGTAGAACAGGGGCCCGAACATGACGAGCGTCTCGCCGCCGTCGTACTCGTCGAGCTCGCCCATGAGCGGCGCCACGGGCTTGCCGTCCTGGGACAGGGTGAGCCAGCCCTCGCGGATCGGCTGGCGGAAGACCCCGTGCGGCTGGCGCCGGTCGGTCGTCTCGGAATCGAGCCGCTCGACCGGGCGGCCCTTGGCGGCCCAAACCTTCGCCCAGGCGTCGGTCACCTTCTGGTACGAGCCGGGCTCGTCGTCGCCCGCCTTCACGTACGCGTTGACCGTGGTGTATTCGGGGTGCGCCGGCGCGCAGTGGTAGCACTCACGGAAGTTCTCGACCGCGAGCTTCCAGTTGCCGTCGGTCGGGTAGACCTTGCGCGCGACGATCTTCGCTTCGTCGAGACGGTAGAGACGGAGGTAGCGGCCGAGGCTCTCGGCCAGGGGCTCGAACGGCATGACGTCGGGATCGCCGGCCCGGCCGAGGTTGATGAAGATCATGCCTTCCCACGCGCGCACCTGGCACGGGTGCAGCGGCCAGGCCTTCGGGTCGAACCCCTCGGGCATGTTCTTGGCGCGGATCAGTTTGCCTTCCAGGTCGTAGACCCAACCGTGGTAGGGGCAGGTCAGGGTGCGTACCTTGCCGGTGGGCTCCAGGCACACGCGGCTGCCGCGGTGCCGGCAGACGTTGAAGAAGGCGCGCACGCTTCGGTCGCGCCCGCGCACGAGCACGATCGACTCGCCGGCGATCTCGTAGAGCAGGGTGTCGCCCGGTTCGCCGAGGCGCGAGGCGTGATCGACGAACAGCCACTGCTTCGTGGCGATACGCTCGAGGTCGCGCTCGAACACGGCGCGCTCGAGGTAGAACGGTTGCTCGAGCGAATGACCGGGCTTCTGGCGCGCGGCCAGGGCCTCGATCGTCGTCCCGTTTAGACCGCTCATGAGTTCCTCCATCAGGCTAGAGCAGCATCCGATCGAGTGGAATCGCCTCCGGCGATCCGCCGATCGGATAAAGCTGCTCTAGACGTTGAATCTAGAGCAATTTCATCCGATCGGATTGAACTACGTGGTTCAATCCGGTCGGATATTGCTCTAGGCGCGGGCCGCGATGACCACGCGATCGCGCATGGCCTCGACGTCGTTGGCGCCGAGCTCGCGGGCGTAGCGGTGGCCGGCGAAGGTCGCCGCCGCGATCAGCCCCGGCGCCGCGCAATCGCCGATCCGGCGCAGGGTCCCGATGCCCGCCGATCGCAGTCGATTCTCGTCGCCGGCGAGGTCGCGATAGAGCGCTTCGTTGGGCTCGCGCGAGGTGACCGGGACCAGGGTCGCGCAGGCGCGCGTGACCTCGCGGCCACCATAGACGTTGGCGAGGCGCGAGCCTTCGGCGCCGAACGCGACGACCTTATGCGAGACGAGGATCTCGACCCCGAGCTCGAGCAACCGCGCCTGGATGCGGCCCTGGTCGAGCGTGCGCAGGGCTTCGGGCGAGACCTCGCCCGAGGTCGTCACGAGAAGGACGTCGTGGCCGGCCGCGCGCAGCTTCTCGGCGATGACGCCGCCCATGTAGAAGTGGTCGTCGTCGTAGACCACGACCGGGCCTTCGACCGTCGCGCCGTCCATGACCTCGTCGACCGTGACCACGCCGGCGCGCTTCCAGCCGTCCAGGGGCGTGTAGCTCGACCGGCCGGTGCCGTCGCGCCGCCACGTCGCGCCGGTCGCGATGCACACATGCTCGAAGCCGAAGTCGAGGATCTGGCGCGCGTCGAGCCGGCTGTCCTTGAACACCTCGACGTTGGGCATCTTGTTGATTTGCTGCACCCGATAGTCGCGCACCCGCGCCCATTCGGCGAGCCCGGGCAGCCGGCTCTCGCGCGTCACCCGGCCGCCGAGCTCGATGCCCGCCTCGGCGAGCGAAACGCGATAGCCGCGCGCGCCGAGCGCACGCGCGGCTTCCAGACCGGCCGGGCCGGCGCCGACGATCAGCGCCCGCTCGTCCGCGTGGCGCCGGGCGATGCGCTCCGGGTGCCAGTCGCGCCGCCATTCCTCGCCGCGCGTCGGGTTCTGGGTGCACGCCAGCGGCACCGCATGCCCGTTCGACCAGATGCAAATGTTGCAGCCGATGCATTCGCGGATGTCGTCGATCCGGCCTTCCTCGATCTTCCTCGGCAGGAACGGATCGGCGATGGAGGGGCGCGCGGCGCCGATCATGTCGAGGATGCCGCGCCGGATCTGGCCGACCATGGTGTCCGGGCTGGTGAAGCGTCCGACGCCGACCACCGGCTTGGTCGTCACGGTCTTGACGAAGGCGACGTATTTCTCCTGCGCCGCCTCGGGCGCGAACCGCGAGGTGCGCGCGTCGGCCATGAAGTTGGCGATGTTAACGTCCCAGATGTCGGGCAGCTCGGCGACGTACTCGACCAGCGCGCGCCCGTCGCCGTCGCACGTGATGCCGAACGCCTGATCCAGGTTGTCGACCGCGAAGCGGAACGCGACCCCGCAGGTGGCGCCGACCGCTTCCTTGGTTTCCTCCAGGAGCTCGCGGATCAGACGGGCGCGGTTCTCGAAGCTGCCGCCGTACTCGTCGGTGCGCGTGTTCTGCACGGGCGACAGGAACTGCGCCGGCAGGTAACCGTGGGCGGCATAGACGTAGACGATGTCGAAGCCGGCCCGCTTGGCCCTGAGCGCCGCGTCGCGGTGCCAGCGCCTGAGGTTGCGGATGTCGGTCTTGTCCATGGTCATGGTCTGCACCGGAGACTGCCAGACCGGCATGCTGCCCGGCGCGAGCGAGGGCTCGCGGGTCAGCGCGTTGCCCGTGGAGAACCCGCCGTACCACAGCTCGACGCCGGCCAGCGCGTCGTGGCGATGGACGCGCTCGACCATGTCGCCGAGGGTGCGCACGTCGTCCTCGTCCCACAGCGTGCACTGGGGGTAGGGGTCATCGTTGGCCGAGGGGTGGATCGAGCAGTACTCGGTGCAGACAACGGCCCAGCCGCCCTCGGCGTTGGTCTCGCGCATGCGGTGCAGGGTCTGGGGCCGCGTGTAGCCCATGCCGCTGCAATGGGGCACCTGGTAGAAGCGGTTCCGCGCGGTGACCGGCCCGATTCTCACCGGCTCGAACAGCACGTCGTAGCGCGGGTCGCGTGCCATGGGGACTCCTCGGGCCTGTCCTGCTTGTATGCATTGTGTCTGGTTCGCGGTGGCGCCGCAACGGGGCCTCGGGGACCCGTCCCCAGGGCGCGGCGTTTACCGCTTGTCAACCGGTGCGGGCGCAAGAAGGCGGCGATGACCGCACCGCTCGTCGTGCCGGCCCAGCCGCGCTCCGGAGCCAGCCCCGACCCGACCGTTCGCGCGATCCAGGTCGCCGCGGCCCGGTCGGGCGTGGACTTCGGTTTCATGCTGGCCCAGGCCGCCCTGGAAAGCGGGTTCGACCCCGAGGCCCAGGCGCCAACCTCGTCGGCGCGCGGGCTCTATCAGTTCACCGACGCGACCTGGCTCGCCATGGTCCGCGACCACGGCGCCGAGGTCGGGCTTGGCGCCGAGGCGGCCCACATCGGCACGACCGCCGACGGCCGGCCGGTCGTCGACGACGCGGCGGCGCGCCGGCGCATCCTCGCGCTCAGGGACGATCCACGCCTTTCCGCCGAGCTCGCGGCGCGCCTCGCCAAGGACAACCGGAGGGCGCTCGAGACGGCTGGGGGCGTCGGCGCGGTCGGCGCGACCGAGCTCTACCTCGCCCATTTCCTCGGAGCCGGCCAGGCGACCAAGTTCCTGGCCCGCCTGACGGCCACGCCCGACGCCGATGCCGCCAACCTGTTCCCGGTCGAAGCGAAGGCGAACCAGGACGTGTTCCACGACGCGTCCGGGCGGTCGCGTTCGCTCGCCGAAGTCTATGACCGGTTCGAGGCGCGTCTGAGCGCGGCCGTCCGCGACATCGATGTCGCATCGGGCACGCTGACCGCCATGGTGACGCGGTCCGTCCCAGGACCGTCCGCCATGCCGGCGCGTCCGTCGTGGCAACCCGGGCATCGCTATGCCGCGCCGCTCGACCCGTTGGTCGTGCTGGTGCTGGCGAGCCTCGATGCCCCGGCCCCCGCCGACATCAAGCGGGCCGAACCGGCCGCTCGGGGCTGAACGCAAGAGTTTCATCACTTTGCCTTTGACGGCAACGGCGCGGCGTCCTAAGGGGACGCTGCGCCGCGCTTTTCCCTGCCCGATGGCGCCGGGCGAGGAGTCTCGGACATGAAAGCCGCCGTCTGTCACGCGTTCAACACGCCGCTGGTCGTCGAGGACGTGGTTCTCGCCGCGCCCGAGGCGGGCCAGGTCGAGGTCAAGCTCGCCGCCTGCGCCATCTGCCACAGCGACATCCACTTCATGGAGGGCGCCTGGGGCGGCGCGCTGCCGGCGGTCTACGGCCACGAGGCGTCGGGCGTCGTCACCCGCATCGGCGCGGGCGTCGGCAACGTGACAGTCGGCGATCACGTCGTCGTCACGTTGATCCGATCGTGCGGCCATTGTCTGCCCTGCGTCCAGGGCGAGCATGTGCTGTGCGAGACCAAGTTTCCGATCGACAAGAAGGGACCGATCGCCTTCGCGGACGGCCGGCCGATCAAGCAGGCGATGAAGACCGGCGCGTTCGCCGAGGCGGTCGTCGTCCACGCCTCCCAGGTGGTGGCGATCGCCAAGGACGTGCCACTCGATGCGGCATCCCTGCTCGCCTGCGGCGTCATCACCGGGCTCGGCGCGGTCGTCAACACGGCCAGGGTGCCGCCCGGATCGACCGTCGCCGTGATCGGCGTGGGCGGCGTCGGCCTCAACAGCGTTCAGGGTGCCAAGATCTCGGGCGCGCTCCGCATCATCGGTGTCGACCTCTCCGACTCGAAGCTCGAGGCGGCACGCTCGTTCGGCGCGACCCACGGCGTCAACCCAGCGCGGGAGGACGCGGTCGAGGCCGTGCGCGCGGCGACCGACGGCCGCGGCGCCGACTACGTCTTCGTCGCGGTCGGCGCTAGAAGCGCGATCGAGCAAGGCTTCGGCCTGATGCGGCGCGGCGGCACGCTGGTCATCGTCGGCCTGCCGGCCAACGGCGTCTTGGCCTCGTTCGATCCGACCAACTTCGTCGACGGCAGCCAGCGCGTGCTGGGCAGCAAGATGGGGTCCTCGCGCATCGCCGTCGACGTGCCGCACCTGGTCGAGCTCTACCGGCAGGGCCGGCTCAAGCTCGACGAGCTGATCACGGCCCGCTATCCGATCGCGCGCATCAACGAGGCGATCGAGTCGGTCAAGCGTGGCGAGGCGCTGCGTAACGTCATCGTCTTCTAGGCGGGTGCCGTGAAGATCAAGGACGTCGAGACGTTCGTCGTCGGCAACCCGCCGCCCCACTTCGGCGGGCGCTACTTCATCTTCGTCAAGCTCGTCACCGACACCGGCATCGTCGGCTACGGCGAAGTCTACGTCGCGACGTTCGGCCCGCGCACCGTCGCGCGCATGATCGAGGACGTCTGCGCCCGCCACGTCGTGGGCCGCGATCCGTTCCGCATCGAGACGATGTGGCGCAACGTCTACGGCCGAGGCTATTCGCAGCGCCCGGACATCTCGCTCGTCGGCGTCCTGAGCGGCATCGAGATCGCGTGTTGGGACATCGTCGGCAAGGCCTTAGGCAAGCCGATCTACGAGCTGCTCGGTGGCAAGGTCCACGAGCGGCTGCGCTCGTACACGTACATCTACCCCGACCACGACCGGGGCGAGGACGCCGGCATCTACGCCGACCCCGACCTGTCGGCGGCGCGCGCGGCGGAATACGTGGCGCAGGGCTTCACGGCGGTCAAGTTCGACCCGGCCGGCGCCTACGGCACGTTCGATCCGCGCCAGCCGAGCCTGGAGCGGCTCGAGCTCTCGGCCCGCTTCTGCCGGAGGATTCGCGAGGCGGTGGGCACCAAGGCGGATCTCCTGTTCGGCACCCACGGCCAGTTCACGGCCTCGGGCGCGATCCGGCTCGCCAAGCGGCTCGAACCCTACGACCCGCTCTGGTTCGAGGAGCCGACGCCGCCCGAGATGCCCGAGGAGATGGCGCTGGTGGCGCGCCAGACTTCGATTCCGATCGCGACCGGCGAACGGCTGACGACCAAGTACGAGTTCGCGCGCGTGCTCGAGCTGAGGGCGGCGTCGATCCTCCAGATGGCGCTCGGGCGCGTCGGCGGGATCCTGGAGGCGAAGAAGATCGCCGGCATGGCCGAGGCCCACTACGCCCAGATCGCGCCGCATCTCTATTGCGGGCCGATCGAAGGCGCGGCCAACGCCCAGCTCGCCGCGTGCAGCCCGAACTTCCTGATCCTCGAGAGCATCCAGTCCTGGGGCGGCTTCCACTCGGACATCTTGAAGAAACCCATGCGCTGGGAGGGGGGCTACGTCATCCCGCCGACCGAGCCGGGGCTCGGTGTCGAGCTGAACGAAGCGGTGGCGCGCGCCCACCCCTACGACGGCGACGAGCTGCACCTCGAATCCGCCGAAGTACCGATCGACTGAGAGACGAGCGATGCGCTACGGGTTCATCGGCCTCGGCAACCTCGGGGCCCACCTCGCCGCGAGCCTAGCGCGCGGCGGTTTCGCCGTGACAGTCTGCGATCTCGACAAGGCGCGGGCCGCGCCCTTGATCGCGGCGGGCGCCGCGTGGGCCGCGACGCCGAAGGCCGCGGCGCAAGCATCCGACGCCGTGATCACCTGCCTGCCGTCGCCGGCCGCCGCAGCCGCGGTGGGCGCCGGCCGCGACGGCATCCTTGATGGTCTCGCCGCCGGTGGCGCCTGGATCGAGATGAGCACCAACGACGGGGCCGAGATCAAGCGGCTCGCCGCGCTCGCCGAGGCCAAGGGGATCGCCACGCTCGAGGCACCCGTGACCGGCGGCGTTCATCGCGCCGCGGCCGGCGCGATCACGGTCCTGGTCGGCGGCGACGACGCGGTGTTCGCGCGCCACAGGCCGGCGTTCGAGGCCATGGGCGGCGCGATCTTCCACATGGGACCGCTGGGCAGCGCGTCGGTGATCAAGGTCATCACCAACATGCTTGCCTTCATCCACCTGGTGGCGGCGGGCGAGGCGCTGATGCTCGCCAAGCGAGGAAACATCGACCTCGCCCAGGCGTTCGCGGCGATCAAGGCGAGCTCGGGCACCAGCTTCGTCCACGAGACCGAGAGCCAGCTCGTGCTCAACGGCAGCTACAACATCGGCTTCACCATGGACCTGGCGCTCAAGGACCTCGGGTTCGCCATGAAGCTCGGCCGCGACTTTGGCGTTCCGCTCGAGCTCGCCAGTTTGACCGAGCAGACCTTCGTGCGCGCGAAGTCGCAGTACGGCGGCGGCGCGTGGTCGACCCAGGTGGTCAAGCTGCTCGAGGACGCGCTCGGCACCGACCTGCGCGCGCCCGGCTTCCCCGCGGTGCTCGGCCCCGAGGACGCCTAGAGCAGCATCCGGTCGAGTGGCATCGCCTCCGGCGATCCGCCGACCGGATAAAGCTGCTCTAGCCTCTTGAAAACTAGAGCAACTTTATCCGATCAGATGGAACCCGATGGTTCCATCTGATCGGATGTTGCTCTAGCCGATCAGGGCGCCGCGAGCAAACCGCCGTCCGCCACCAGCGAGACGCCGTTGACGAAGCCGGCGTCGTCCGACAGCAGGAACGCCACCACCGAAGCGATGTCCTCGGGCGTGCCCAGGCGGCCCAACGGGTGGCTGCGGGTGAAGGTCGCCTCGAGCGTGGTGTCCGCTTCGAAAAAGGGCTGTAGCATCGGCGTCCGGACGTAGCCGGGATGGACCGCGTTGACGCGAACGGGCAGGTTCCGGCGCGCGCAATGGAGCGCGGCGGACTTCGTGAGCAGCCAGACGCCACCCTTGCTCGCGCAGTACGCGACGGCATCGGCATCGCCCACATTGGCGTTGATCGACGCGATGTTGACGATCGACCCGCCGGCCGTCATCCGCGCGATGCCGTGCTTGGTGCCGAGAAACACGCCGTCGAGGTTGACGCCCATCACGAAGTCCCAGACCTCGCGCGTGCAGCGTTCGAGGGTGTCGTCGGCGTGGGCGACCCCGGCGGCGTTGACGAGCCCGTCGATCGCGCCGCGTCGCCGTTGGGTGGTATCGAGCGCCGCCGACCACGCCGCCTCGTCGCGCACGTCCAGGCGCTGGAAATCGGCGGACTTGCCGATCTCGGCGACAACGGCGCGACCTACCGCCTCGTCAACGTCGGCGACGACCACGCTGGCGCCCTCGGCGGCCATGCGCCGCGCGCAGGCGGCGCCGATCCCTGAGGCGCCGCCGGTGACGACGATGACCTTGCCCTCCATGTCCGCCCTTCCCGACTCAGGCCGTCGCCGCGCCGTCGACGACGTACTCGGCGCCGGTGACCAGCGCCGAATCGTCCGAGACGAGGAACGCGATCATCGCGGCCACGTCCTCTGGTTTGCCGAACTCACCCGTGGGCTGGCCCTTGCGCCAGGCGCGCTCGACCTTCTCCGGATCGTCCCGTTCGGCGAAGTAGTTCCTGACCATCGGCGTCTCGATGACGCCGGGATGGACGGAATTGCAGCGCACCTGGGGCGTGCGCCGGGCACCTTCGAGCGCGATCGCCTTGGTGAGCGAGCGCACCGCTCCCTTGCTCGCGCCATACGACATCAGTTCCGGCGTGCCGACCAAGCCGGCGATCGACGAGATGTTGACGATGGCGCCGCCGCCGCGCGCCATCGCCGGCATCGCGACCCGGCAGCCCAGGAACGTGCCGTAGAGGTTCACGTCCATCATGCGGCGCCAGCCGGCGAGCGTCGCGTCCTCGATCGTGTCGTGGGCGAGGACGCCGGCGGCGTTGACCAGGGCGTTGAGCCCGCCGAACCGCTGCTCGGCCAGCGCGACCGCGCCGTGCCACTCGTCCTCGCGGGTGACGTCGTGGACCATGGTGACGACGGCGAGGCCCGCTTCCTTGGCCAGTCCGGCGAGGCCGCGCCCGGCGACGTCGGTCGCGACGACCCGAGCGCCTTCGGCGACGAGCCGCAAGGCCGTCGCGTGGCCGATGCCCGAGGCCGCGCCGGTCACCAGCACGACCCGATCGACGAACCGGTGCTTCGCGCTCGCCACCCCGCCTCCTTCGCCTCGGGCGCACATTGCCGGATCGCGCACGCGACGGGAAGAGGTCTAATGGTAATCTTATTTGTAAACCCGTTCGTCCTGAGTAGGCCGTAAGGGCGGTGTCTAAGGGCTAACGGCGTCACGAACTCCGTTCGTGGAACCCTTCGACCGCCGCTTCGCGGCGCTCAGGGCGAACGGATTTCGTGACGCCTTACCAAATGCGATCGCCCTGGAAGAGGTCTCTGCCGGCTTTGACTTCGTCGAGCGAGTCGTCGATCCTCGCCGCCGACTGAACGACACATCCTCGGCCGGTACGGGACCCCGCGATGATCGATGCCGGCGCGGCGATCCGCGCCTACTGCGCCGCGTTCGCCGCGCGCGACGCGGACTCCATCGTGGCTCTGTTCGCGGAGCGCGGGCTTTACGAGATGCCGCTCCTGCGCACGCGCATGGTCGGGTCCGCCGAGATTGCGGCCGGCCTCGCGCGCGCCTTCGCGATCATGACGGCGTGCTCGATCGAGCTCCAGCGGGTACGGGCGAACGGGGCAACCGCGCTCGCCGAGGGCACCATGACCGCCACGGTCGCGCGCGAGCCTAGGCCGATGACCGCGCCGTTCGCGCTCGTCGCCGCCATGGCGGGCGATCGCGTCGGCCGGCTTTCGGTCTACCTCGACGCGCGGCCCCACCGGCTGTGGTCGGACGGGTCCGTGCTGGCGCTCGGTCGATGAGTCCCGCCGATCTCCTGCGCGCCTACTGCAGGGCTTTCGCCGCGCGCGACGTGGCGACGATCGAGAGTCTTTTCGCCGAGGACGCGGTCTGCGACATACCCTTGCTCGACGAGCGGCTCGTCGGCCGCGCCCACGTCGTGCGCGAGATCGCGACCGCGATTCGGGGCCTGCGGGGCATCCGGGTCGAGCTCGGCGCGATCGTCGAGGGCGACGATGACGCCATGGCCGAGGGCCTGTTCTTCGGCGCACTCGTCGGGCACCCGGCCCAGGTGGACGGCACGCCGGCGCGCACCGACTTCCGGTTCGTCGCGGTCGTCGAGGCGCCGGACGGCAAGATCGCCCGCCTGTCGGAGTACTTCGACACCAAGCCGCTCAAGCCGTGGCAGCGGCAGCGGCTGTTCAACCACGCGGTCCGCCAGTCGCCCTACTGGGAAAGCTCGGTCCGCGCCGGGGCGGTCGAGTTCATGGCCTACAACCACATGACGTTTCCGATCGTCTACGGCCGCACGATGGCCGAGGAGTACGTCGCGCTGACCGAGCGGGTGACCTTGTGGGACGTCGGCTGCGAGCGTCAGACCGAGCTCCGCGGGCCGGACGCGCTCCGCCTCGCCGACTACCTCGCGAGCCGCGACCTCTCGAAGCTCGAATTGGGCGCGTGCCGCTACGCCTACGTCTGCGACCCGGACGGCCGGATCATCTGCGATCCGGTCATCCTGCGCCCCTGGCCGGACGTCGTGTGGCTGTCCCACGGCATGGCCGATCTGACGCTGTGGGCCAGGGGCATCGCGCTCGAGGGCGGCTGGGACGTGGCGGTTTCGGAGCCCGACGTGGCGCCCCTCCAGGTCCAGGGGCCGCACTCGGCCGACATGCTGCGTGGCCTCGTCGAGGCACCGATCGACGCGCTCAAGTTCTACCGCTGCACCGTGACCAAGGTGGCGGGCATCGACGCCGTGGTCTCGCGCACGGGCTGGAGCGGCGCGCTGGGGTTCGAGATCTTCCCGCTCGGCTCGGCCCGCGCGATCGAGCTGTGGGACGCGCTGATCGAGGCCGGTCGGCCCCACGGGCTGGTCGTCACCGGGCCCGTGGTCCACCGGGCCGTTGAGCGCAATGTCACCGACACGGCGTACGCGACCAACTCCGGCATGAACCCCTACGAGGCCGGCGGCGAGCGCATGGTCGATCTGGACGCCGGCGACTTCATCGGCCGCGACGCGCTCGCGCGCATCAGGCGCAAGGGCGCGAGGCGCCGGACGGTCGGGCTGTTCATCGACGGCGACCTGCCACGACTCGAATGGCACTGGCCGCTCACCGACGCGCGCGGCAAGCCGGGCGTCGTGCGCTGGGCCGCCCACTCCTTCGCGCTCGACCGCGCCGTCGGCATCGCGCTGGTCGACGCGGCCGTCGCCGAGGGCGAACGGGTCCGCATTGATCATCCCGGCGGCGGTGCATGGGCATCAGTCACAACCCTGCCGTTCGTCGAGGCCTGAGCCGAAGGACTCGGCTTTCGGCCCGTCCCGTGCTACCGGAAGGCGATCCGCGGAGCTCCAACTCATGCCCCGTCGCCCGCCCAAGGTCGGGATCGTCAGCCTCGGCTGCCCCAAGGCGCTGGTCGATACCGAGCGCATCGTCACGCACCTGCGCGCCGAGGGCTACGCCTTTTCGGCCGACTACAGGGGCGCTGACGTCGTTCTCGTCAACACCTGCGGGTTCCTCGACAGCGCGCGCCGGGAATCGCTCGATGCCATCGGCGAGGCGCTGGCCGAGAACGGCCGCGTCGTCGTCACCGGCTGCCTGGGCGCCGAGGCCGACCTGATCCGGCGGCATCATCCGGGCGTGCTCGCCGTGACCGGGCCGCACCAGTACGAAGCGGTCGTGGCGGCGATCCACGCCGTGCGCCCGCCGGCGCACGATCCGTTCATGGACCTGGTGCCGCCCGAAGGCATTAGGCTCACGCCGCGCCACTACGCCTACCTCAAGATCGCAGAGGGCTGCCACAACCGCTGCACCTTCTGCATCATCCCGAAGCTGCGCGGCGACCTGGTCAGCCGGCCGGCGGCCGAGGTCGTGCGCGAGGCCGAGCTTCTGGTCGCCGCCGGCGCCAAGGAGCTGCTCGTCGTGTCGCAGGACACCGGCGCCTACGGGCTCGACTTGCGCCATGCGTCGAGCACCTGGCGCGGGCGCGAGATCCGCGCCCATGTGGTCGACCTTGCGCGTGCGCTAGGGCGTCTTGGCGCTTGGGTCCGGCTGCACTACGTCTACCCCTATCCCCACGTCGACGACCTGATTCCGCTGATGGTCGAGGGCGCCGTGCTGCCCTATCTCGACATCCCCTTCCAGCACGCGAGCCCGCGCGTGCTCAAGGCCATGCGGCGGCCGGCCAACACCGACAAGACGCTCGCGCGGCTCGCAGGCTGGCGGGCCGCGGTGCCCGACCTCACCGTGCGCTCGACGTTCATCGTCGGGTTCCCCGGCGAGACCGACGAGGACTTCGAGACCTTGCTCGCGTGGCTCGAGACGGCCCGGATCGATCGGGTCGGCTGCTTCAAGTACGAGCCCGTCGCCGGGGCCGTCGCCAACGACCTCGCCGAGGCGGTGCCCGAGCCGGTCAAGCGGGAGCGCTACGATCGTCTGATGCAGGCGCAGCAGCGCATCAGCGCGGAGCGGCTCGCGCGCAAGGTCGGCCGCGTCGTCGACGTCATCGTCGATACGGCCGGGCCGGAGGGAGCCAAGGGCCGCACAATGGGCGACGCGCCCGAGATCGACGGCACGGTTCACCTCGCGGTCGGCGCGCGCCTGAGGCCGGGCGCCGTCGTCAGGGCGCGCATCGAGCGCGCCGACGCCTACGACCTGTGGGGCGCGCTCGCGGGCGACGCGAAATCCGCCTTCGAAGTCGCCACCAGTCAGCAGGCGGCCGCGAGGTCTCGCTCGTCGGCTCGAGGCAGGGCCGAGAGGTCGTCAAGGTAGCGCTCGCGCCAAACATCGACCGTGTTGGCCTCGAGCCTCGCCAGCATCGCGCGCCAGCGCTCGCGCCGATCGACGATCGGCATGGACAACGCATCGTGCAGAGCGTTTCCGACCGCGTCGATGTCGTGAGGGTTGACGATGATGGCGCCGGTCAGCTCGCGTGACGCGCCCGCGAAGCGCGATAGGACCAATACGCCCGGGTCGGCCGGGTCCTGCGCCGCGACGTATTCCTTCGCGACCAGGTTCATGCCGTCGCGAAGAGGAGTGACGAAGCCCACCCGCGCCATGCGATAGAGCCCCGCCAACGTAGTGCGCGGCAGGCTGCGGTTGAGGTAGTGGACGGGCACCCAACCGACCTCGCCGAACTTCCCGTTGACTCGGCCCGCCGCGGCGTCGATCTCGCGCCGCAGCGCTCTGTACTGCGCGACCTCGCCGCGCGACACCGGCGCGATCTGCATGAACGTGATCTTGGCCCGATGCTCCGGGTGCGACTCGAGCAACGCACCGAACGCGGCAATCTTCTCGAACAGCCCCTTGCTGTAGTCGAGCCGGTCAACGCCGAGGATGAGCGAGCGCTCGCCCAAGCTGCCCCTTAGCCGCACGACCTCAGGGCCGCCGCGCGACTTCTTCGCCATCGCGACGAACGATGCGGTGTCGATCCCGACCGGGTGCGCCGCCACCTTGACGCGCCGCTCGAACGCGACGCAGTTGCCGCCGGGGCCCATCACGCCGCCCAGCTCGTCGGTGATGTAGCGACGGAACGAGCGTACGTCGGCGGGCGTTTGCAGCCCGAGCAGATCGCTGGCGAACAGCCCACGCACCAGATCGGCGTGGTGCGGCGCCATGGTCAGGATCTCCGGCGGCGGGAAGGGGGTATGCAGGAACTGCCCAATCCGGTTGCCGACGCCGATCCGCCGAAGCTCCTCGGCGAGGAAGAGAAAGTGATAGTCGTGGACCCAGACGTCGTCGTCGCTTCGGAGCAGGGGCTTGAGCGCCTGGGCCATCGCCCGGTTGACGCGTCGGTAGCCCTCATAGGTTTCGGGGCGGAACTCGGCACGCCCGAGACGGTAGTGGAACAGTGGCCACAACGTGCCGTTGGCGTAGCCGATGTAATAATCGGCATGGTCCTTCGGTGTCAGGTCGACGGTCGCGTAGCTGATCGCTCCCGACTTGACCACCCGTGGCTCGAACCGAGCGTCATCCGCAACCTCGCCGCTCCAGCCGAACCACAGGCCGCCATGCCGCTGCAGCGCCTCGCGCAGCGCGATCGCGACTCCCCCGGCCTGAGCGGTCTGACCGCGCGGCATCGCAACGCGGTTGGAAACGATCACCAACCGCGCCAAAACGCTTCCTCCCAGCTCCTGCTCACTCGCATCGCGCTGTTGATCAATCCGACCAGTATGTAGCTCTGGGGAAAGTTCCCCCACAACTCACCGCTCTCCGGGGCGATGTCCTCGGACATGAGCCCGAGATGGTTGCGGCCGGCGAGAACGCCTTCGAAGATCGCCCGCGCCTCGCCGCGCCGGCCGATCGCCGCCAGCGCGTCAACGTACCACAGAGTGCAGACGATGAACGAGGTTTCGGGCACGCCGAAATCGTCCGCGGCAGCGTAGCGCAACAGATGATCGCCGCGCCGGAGATGGCGCGTAACGGCATCGACCGAGGCGATGAAGCGCGGGTCGGTCGGTGCGATGAAGCCGATCTCGGGCAGCAGAAGCACACTCGCGTCGACGTGTCCGCCGTCCAGCCCATCGACGAAGGACCGCTCCGTCGGGTCCCACGCGCGCGCCGAGATGGTTTCGTGCAGGCGTGACGCCTCGGCGCGCCAGCGCGTCGCGCGTTCCGGCAGGCCGAGAACTTCCGCGATCTTGGCGAGCCGGTCGCAGGCGGCCCAGCACATGACCGCGGAGTGCGTGTGCGCGCGGCACCGCGTCCGATACTCCCAGAGCCCCGCGTCGGGCTCGAGCGCGCAGGCCACAGCCCGCTCGCCCAACGTTTCGAGGCGGGTGAACAGGGCCGCATCCCCTTGCCGCGGCAGCCGCCGATCGAAGAACATCTGGGCCGCGGCCAGAACGACGTTGCCATAGCTGTCGTTCTGAACCTGGTCCTCGGCCGCGTTCCCGAGGCGTACCGGGCCCATGCCCCGATACCCGGCCAGCGCGGCCGCCTCGCGCTCGGGCAGGCGTGCCCCCGGCACGATAGGATAGACCGGACGAAGGCGCTCGCCCGGCTCGACGTCCGCAACGTTCGTCACGAATCGGATGAAGTCCTCCATCGTCCGCGTCGCGCCGAGGCGGTTGAGCGCTTGGACGACGAAATAGGCGTCGCGCAGCCAGCAATAGCGATAGTCCCAATTGCGACCCGAACCCGGCGCCTCCGGGATCGACGTCGTCAAGGCGGCGACGATCGCTCCGGTCTCCTCGAAGCTGCACAGCTTGAGCGTGATCGCCGCGCGGATCACCGCCTCCTGCCATTCGAAGGGTACCGATAGGTAGCGCACCCACTCGCGCCAATAGTCGCGCGTCTGCTCGAGGAATTGCGCCACCGTCTCGGCGATCGGGCGGAACAGGGTCTCGTCGGGGCCGAGGATCAAGGACAACCGGCGATCGAGGACGAAGGGCCTCTCCTCGGCGATGTAGCTGACCGGGACCTCGGTCGTGAGCCGTAGCGCCTGGCGTGGCCCGACGTAGCGCAAATGATTGCTGCCAAGCGTGACGGTCGCGCGCACAGCGCCATCCTCGAACACCGGCCGCAGCCTGAGCCGCACGCGGCATGCGCCGAGCACCGGCTCGAGGACGCGCACAACCATGGGCGGCCGGAAGATTCGGTCGAACTGCTTGAACCGAGGAGAGAAGTCGGTGACGTGCATGCGGTTGCCGTGCGCGTCCTCGATCATGGTCGCGAGCACGGCCGTGTTGCGGTCGTAAGCCTGCTCGCTCCGGGCGGCGCCCTGCACGTCGACCGCAAAGAACCCCGCGTCGGCGCCGTTGACGAGCGAGCAGAACACCGGGTCGCCGTCGAGACGGGGATAGCAGGCCCACACGATCCGCGCCCACCGGTCGATGACGGCGGCGAATGCCGAATTTCCGATGACGCCGAGGTTCAAATCCTGCATCGCCTGTCCTCGCGATCGAGTCTATCGACCACAGAACGCAGCCAGCGGCGCACGCCGTCGGGCCCGGGGACCCAATGTGCCGAAAGTGGCGTGCGGCGGGGCCCGACCTGGATCGCACTCCCGCCGTGATCGAGGGCCGCCTGGAAGGCGTCCTCGTCCGTTGCGTCGTCGCCGACGACGACGGGGACGCGACCCTGAAACGGCGGTTCGGCCATCAGTGCCCGCAGCGCCGCGCCCTTGTCCGCTCCGCGCGGCCGCGCGTCGACGACGCAGCGCCCGTGCAAGATTTCCAGGGCTTCGCCGGAACACTCGACCGCGCGGGTCATCGCGGCGAGGACGTCGTCGCCTCTCTCGGGCACGCGCCGGTAGTGTACGGCGATGGTGACGCCCTTGTCCTCGACAAGTATCCCGGGATACTCCATGGCTACGTGCCGCGCGGCCACGCGAACCGAATCCAGCGCCGCCGCCCCGGTCTCATTGAGCCGGGCCACGCCGCGATACTCGGCTCCGTGCTGTCCGATGATCGGCAGGGCGAGCGGCGCGAACAGGCGGCCAACGCAGTCGGTCGTGCGCCCGCTGATCAGGGCCACTGCACCTCGCAGGGACCGATCGAGTCGGGCCAGGAGCGGGGCCAACTCCGAAGGAACGACGACGGCTTCGGGCGTGGCGGCGATATCCAGGAGGGTCCCGTCGACGTCGAGGAACAGAGCCCATCGCCGGCTCGGGCGCGGCATGAACTCGCCAGCCGAGCCGACGCAACCGTGATTGATCTCCCGCGTGCTGACTTGAACCATCGGCCATGGGCCCTACCGGTTCGATGGATCATAACCAACCCGACGCTCCACGTCGCGGCGGCTACAGCCTCGTGGCATTGTCGCCGGCAAACCCTTGCGAATCGACGAACGCGAGCAACCCATCGAGTAGGCTACGGTCGGCGATCAAACGCGGCACCTTGTGCTGGCCGCCGAGCTGGCCACGGCTCGCGAGCCAGGACGCGAACGCGCCGGGCGCGACGGCGAGGACGCGCGGCGGCTCCATGCCGACGCCGCCCGCTCGGTGCGCCTTGTAGTCGTCGTTGGTGGCGGCGAGCGCGTCGTCGAGCGCTAGTGCGAAGGCGACCAGGGCGTCGCGCGTGGGCAGGCTCGGCGCGAACTCGACGACAAATCGATGGTGGCCGAGCTCGCCGGCGCGTTCGGGCACGACCGCGCCCACGACGTAGTCGACGACCGTGAGCCCGGCCGCAACCGCCGCGACGGCGACCGAGTCCTCGACCTCCTCGGCGATCAGGTGCTCGCCGAACGCCGACAGGCTGTAGGACGTCCGGCCGCTGACGACGAGTCGCGCCGGGTCGCGTCCGACAAGCCGCACCGTGTCGCCCAGCACATACGCCCACAGGCCGGCCGAGGACGTGACGACCAGGGCGTAGTCGATGCCGACCTCGGCGTCGGCGATCCAATGGCGCGTCGGCCGGGCGGCGCCGAGGTCCGCGACCGGGACGAACTCGAAGAACAGCCCGTTGTCCAGGATCAGCCGCATGCCCTCGCCGTCGCTCCGGTCGGCCACGGCGATGAACCCCTCGCTCGCCGCGTAGACCTCGCGCGTCTCGGCGCGGCTGCCCTCCAGCAAGCCATGGAACTGGGCGCGGTAGGGCGCGAAGTTGACGCCACCATGGACGACCAGCTCGAGGTTCGGCCAGAACACCGCGAGCCGTCGCCGTGCCTTCGGAGCTAGCGTATCCATGCGGTCGATGAGCACGAGCAACCACGACGGCACGCCCGAGACCGAGCGGACGTCCCGCGCGAGCCCGTCCCGCGCCAGGCGTTCGATCTTGCGCTCCCAATCGGCCTCGAGCGCGAGCGCGCGAGCCGGAAACTGCCAGGGCCGCGCCCACCACGGGGCCGTCGCCGCGGCGATGCCGCTGAGGTCGCCGCTCGCCACGCCCGGCGCGAGCCGGGTCAACGCCGTGCTGCCGCCGAGCAGAAGGCTCTTACCGCCGAGCACGCGGCTTCGGGGCTGGTTGGCGAGGTGGTGGATCAGGACATCGGCCGCCGCGCGGCGGTTGGCGCGGACCATGTCCCACGAGCAGGGGATGTACTTGGTGACTCCGGTCGTCGTGCCCGAGGTGACCGCGAAGAAGGGTATCCGGCCAGGCCAGGTCACGTCGCGAAGGGTGGGGAAGCGCGCCTTCCAGTACGACGTCCAGAAATCGTCATAGCGGCGCAACGGGACCGTGGTGGCGAAGTCCCTGGGCGTCGCGATCCGCTCGAAGCCGTGCTCGCGCCCGAACGCGGTCGCGCGCGCGCGGCGGATCAGCGCCGCCAAAGTCCTCGCCTGGGCGGCCACCGGGTCCTCGCGGACCAGTCGCGCGAGCCGGCGTCGTGCGTAGACGCGGAACAAGGGCGTCACGTCGAGCATCGCCGGAGCCCCTGGTCCGGAGGCGTCAGGACCGTGACGTGCGGGAAGCTCGTAGCGGCGGTTTCGGGCCGCAGCGGAATGCGCACCAGACGGCCGCTCCGCCACAAAGCGACCTGGTCGAGCAGGGTGTCGCTGCCGAGCCAGCCGTCCTGGCCGCCGAGCAGCACGACCTCGTTGGCGTCGGCATCCGCGAGGTCAGAAATCCAGCGGGCGTTGGCGCCGTAGTTGACCGAATGCCGGGCTTCGACCAGGCCGTGGGCCGCCTTGGCCACCGTCTCGTCGCTGCCAGGTGACGGCAGGTCCGCCATGGCCCAGCGCCGGCCGACAAGGGGCAGCCGGCTCAAGGGGTGGGCGAGGCGCAGCCGGTGCATCGCGCCCCAGGTCGGGGTGCGGGCGGCGCGGCGAGCGGCGTCGGGCAGCGCGCGCAGGATGGTCCCGGCGACGATGCCCGGCGGCGCCTCTCGCATGTCCGCGAGCAGCCGCTGGCGAAAGCGCCAGCCCGAGCGATACGCCGCCAGGCGCACTTCGTCGAGAAAGCCGCGGGCGAAGCGCGCGAGCAGGATCTCGAACGCGGGCGCGCCGGTCGATTCGACCGGGTAGCTGCCGTCCCAGGCCGCGAGCCGTGCGACGAGCGACCGCTCCGTCTTGCCGAGCCCCGCGGGATCGCCGATCGCCGCGAGCAGCGCGGACTTCAGCTCGCGCGAGCTCGCCATGAGGTCGTCGCGCTGGATGCGAGCCAGATCGGCCGCCGTCAACGCTGTCGCGACGTCCAGCAACTCCCTCAGCCGCTCGGCCCTCGTCGTCGGCGAGAAGAAGAGGCCGATCAGGATTTCGCTCCGCGGCGGCGGCTCGTTGGCGGACACGACGATACCGTCCGGCGGATCGATACTTTGCGGCAGGTCGCGGGCGGTCGCGAATGCGTCCCAATAGTCCGCTTCGCGCGCGGGCGTGGCCAGGTTCATCGATGCCTCGGGCTTTCGCCTCGGCAGGTGGGCGGCGATGGCGCGGCCGACGCGGCCCGCTGCGTCGGCATAGACGAATGTCTGGCCGGGCACGGCGAAACCTTCGAGCGCGGCGCGGAACGTAACCCAGTCCCGCGCGCGGTTGAGCGCGAGCATCGCGCCGAGCTCGTCGCTTGGCCGGTGCCCGACCCAGCGCAGCGCGAGCGTGCGCCCCGTCGGGATCGCGATCAACGGCGCATCGTTCAGCACGGGGCCGAACGCGGTTTCGCGCACGGTGATCGTCTCGGGCCGGCCCCAGCGGACACGGATGATCGCCGCGCGCGGCGCGAACGACGAAGCAGGCTCGTCCGTCACGTCGATCAGCTCGCTCGACAGCGCGTGGAGATTGGTCCCGCCCCAGGCGATCCACCGGTTTCGGCCGATCGCGACGAATGGTAGGGCGGGCAGCATCAGGCCGACGGCGTTATGACCCGGCGACGTCATGCCGGCGACGATCCACAGGCCGGGGACGTGCAGGCCGAGGTGGGGATCGCTCGCGAGAAACGCGTTGCCGGCCGCACGGGTGCCCGCTACGGCGAAGGCGTTGCTGCCGTGCCCGGTGGCGCCGAGCACGGCGTCGAGCGGGTCCGCGGCGCGCCCCGCGTCGCCCATCGCGCGCCACAGCGCGGCGAAATCGGGGTGCCCGGCGAGGCGTAGGCCGGCGACCATGGCGAGCCAGCTCACGTCCCAGCTCGCCAGCCGTCCGATCGCGAGGACATCGGTCGCGTGCCACGGCGCGCGATCGAGGCCGAGCAGAGGGAACTCCGGCGGCATCAGGCGCGCCTTGTCGACGACGTGGTTGATCCCGGCGACGAAGCCGTCGAGCCAGGCCCGCGTCGCCGTTGGCATCGCGTCGAGAATGCTGGGCACGGCGCGGGCCAAGTCGAGCACGCGCAGGCTGCGGTCGAGCGGCAGCGCGATTCCGCCGACCAGCTCGGCCGTACGGCCGTGGGCGATGTGGCGCAGCACCTCCATCTGGGCCAGCCGGAGATGAGCGTGGACGACGCCGAGGCCGACCGCGAGGTCCGCGTCCCGCTCCGCCTCGAGCCACGGTATCTGGTTATCGTTCCACCGTACCGTGACCGGCGACACCACGGGGGCGCCGCGCAGCGGCAGGTTCGCGAGCCGCTCGGCCAGCGACACCCGTCGGGGCGGGGGATGGCGCAGCAGCGACCAGGAGAGGCGCGCCGCGAGCGCGGCGAGCATGGCGGTACGCCGCAGGTTCACGACGACCTCCCGGAAGACGAAGGGGGCGGGATGCCCGGCACCCCGCCCCCTGGAGCGTTCGAAGCGACGGCTCGGTCAGAGACCGGCCTTGACCTCCTCGTACATCGCCTGGAGCGTCGGCTCGTTGCGGATCGTCGCCTGGAAGATGCCGCCCGCGATGTAGGCGTCGAGCTTGTCCGGCGTGGTCAAGCCACGCATCGCCAGATCAGCCTCGGAGAAACCTTCGAACCCGCCTAGGTTCGAGTGCCCCATGCCGAAGTTCTGGATCCAGTTGTGCCCGGCATCCTTGCTGAGGTACGCGTTGAGCAGATCATAGGCGCGCGCTTCCATCTCCGGGGTGACCCACGTCATCAGGCACAGCCCGCACGTCCAGGTCATCGCGCCCTCCTTGGGCTGCATGAAGGTCGCCGGGATACCCTGGTTCGAGAGGTTGAGGATCGTGTCGTTCCATGAATCCGCCGCGATCAACTCGCCGCTCGCCAGCGCCTGCTGCCAGCCCGTGTTGTCGTTGGAGTAGAAGCGCAGCAGCGGGCGCTGCTGGACCATCAACTCCTTGGTTTTGGCGACCTCGGCCTCGGTCATGTCGAAGGGGTTCTTCGCGCCGGAATAGATCGCGGCGACCATGACGCCGTCGATCAGGCTGTCGATCATGGAGAGCCGCCCGGAGTACTTCTCGTCCCACAGGATGCCCCAGGTGTGGTTCTCGACCCCGACGTATTCGGGCGCCAGGTCGTGGCGGAAGGTCACCGAGGTCAAGCCCCACCAGGCGGGAACCCACAGGCGCTTCCCGTCGATCACGGTGTCGGGAACGTTGTAGAGCGCCGGGATGATCTCGCCCCAGTGGCTCAGCCGGCCGATGTCGATCTCCTTAAGAAACCCCAGGTCGTTCCATTTGACGACCTTGTAGGAGCACGGCATCGACATGTCGGGATGGAAGCCGGCGCGCATCTTGGCCTCGGCTTCCTCTTCGTCGCCCCAGTTGGAGTAGTTCGGCGCCTCGCCGTACTTGGTGAGGTACTCCTGATTGTATTCCGGCGCCTCGTAGCCGGCCCAGGTGAACAGCGTCGGGTGATCGTCGCTGTCGGCGCGGGCGCCGATGCGTCCCGTGGGCAGGATGACCGTCGCAAGGCCGACCGAGGCCATGGCGCGCTTGAAGTCGCGCCGCGTCACGCGGCCGTACTTGATCTCGTCGATGAAGCGTTCGATGTCGCGTTTGGTTTCCATGCGCGCGCCTCCCTCTTTCTTGGGTTGAATTCGGCCTGAACCGGCCGATCAGCCGTGCATCCTGGCCCAACCGGCCCGCCACCGCAAGAATCGGGTGGCCGGCTCCCTGGCCTCGGCCCCGCCGGCCCGGCTAGAGTACGGCCAAGGCGAACGAAGGGGCCCGGCATGGCGGCTGCAACCACTTACGATTACGTGATCGTCGGCGCGGGCTCGGCGGGGTGCGTGCTGGCGAGCCGCTTGAGCGCGGATACCACGATCCGCGTCCTCGTGCTCGAGGCCGGACCCGAGGACCGCGGCTGGAAGATCCACATGCCCGCCGCGCTCGCCGAGCCGCTCAAGGACACCAAGTACAACTGGTGGTACGAGACCGAGCCCCAGATGCACCTCGACGGACGCCGGGTCTACTGGCCGCGCGGGCGCGTGCTGGGCGGCTCGTCGTCGATCAACGGCATGGCCTACGTGCGCGGCCACGCGCTCGATTACCAGCGCTGGGCCGAGGATGGCGCGCGCGGCTGGTCCTACGCCGAGGTGCTGCCCTATTTCCGCCGCGCCCAGGCGCACGCGTCGGGTGCGGACGCCTACCGGGGCGGCGAAGGTCCGCTCCGGGTGCGCACCGGCACCATGGCCAACCCGCTCTATGAAGCGTGGCTCGAGGCCGGGCGTCAGGCGGGCTACCCGATTACCGGGGACATGAACGGTTATCAGCAGGAGGGGCTTGCCCGCATGGACATGACCGTGCATGTGGGCCGGCGCCAGAGCGCCGCGGTCGCCTACCTGCGCCCGGCCATGCAACGCCCGAACCTGACCGTGGTGACCGAGGCGATGACGTTGCGCGTGCTCGTCGAGGGCCACCGCGCGGTCGGCGTCGAGTACGCCCGCCGGGGCGAGACGGTCACGGCGCGTGCCGAGCGCGAGGTCATCGTCGCCAGCGGCGCCATCAACGGTCCGCAGCTCCTCATGCTCTCAGGCGTCGGCGACGCCGACGAGCTGCGCCCGCTCGGCGTCAACGTGGCCCACCATCTGCCGGGGGTCGGCAAGAACCTCCAGGACCACCTGGAATGTTACGTCCAATACGCCTGCACCCAGCCGGTCACGCTCTATCCCGCGCTCAAGCCGCTCGGGCGGCTGCGCGTCGGCATCGAGTGGCTGCTGTTCAACACCGGGCTCGGCGCCACCAACCACTTCGAGGCCGGCGGCTTCATCCGCAGCCGCGCGGGCGTCGAGCACCCCGACCTGCAGTACCATTTCTTCCCGATGGCGATCACGTACTACGGCACCGCGCCGGCCTCGGGCCATGGCTTCCAGGCGCACATCGGGCCGATGCGCTCGCCGTCGCGAGGCTTCCTCAGGCTGCGCTCGACCGATCCGCGCGAGCACCCCGTGATCGAGCCGAACTACATGTCGCACGACGCGGACTGGCAGGAGTTCCGCGCCGGCGTGCACCTGACCCGCGAGCTCTTCGCCCAGAAGGCGTTCGATGCGTTCCGGGGCGAGGAGCTCCAGCCCGGCGCCGCGGCCACGTCCGACGCCGCCATCGACGGCTTTCTCAGGAAGCACGTCGAGAGCGCCTATCACCCGTGCGGCACGTGCAAGATGGGCACCGACCCGATGGCGGTGGTCGACGCCGAGTGCCGGGTCCACGGGCTCGATGGCTTGCGGGTGGTCGACGCCTCGATCATGCCCTCGATCCCGTCGGGCAACCTCAACGCGCCGACCATCATGATCGGCGAGAAGGCGGCCGACATGATCCTCGGTACGACGCCCCCGCCGCCCTCGAACGCGCCCTACTGGGTCAACCCGGACTGGCGCACGCAGCAGCGGTGAACCGTCAGGCCCGCCACGTCTCGGTGGCGACGCGCAGGAAGTTGGCGCCGAGGATGCCCTTGACGTCGCCCTCGCCGTAGCCGCGCGCGAGCAGGCCCTCGGCGATCTCGGGCATCTGCTCGGGCTGGACGAAGCGGGTGGGGCCGAGGCCCTGGCCGCCGTAGAACTGTGGCGGCCACCAATCGCTCCGTACCAGACCCAGGGGCGCGTCGTCGATCGGCAGGAACTCGAAGTCGAGACCGATGCCGACGTGCGCGGGCCCGACGCGTTGGGCGACGTAGTCGATGTGGTCGAGCACGAGTTCGGTCTCGGTCCGGTTCGCGCCCAGGAACATGCCGATCCCGGTAATGCCGACGACGCCCCCGGTCGCCGCGCAGGCATCGATCTGGTCGTCGCGCACGTTGCGCGGGTGCGCCCGGAGCGCGTGGACGCAGGTGTGCGAAAAGACGACCGGCTTGGCCGAAATCTCCATGATCTTGAGGCTCGAGCGGTGCCCGGTGTGCGCGCAGTCCATGATCAGGCCCAGCGCGTTGACCTCGGCGACCAGCCGGCGGCCGAACTCGGTGAGCCCGACGTCCGCGCCGTGGCAGCCGCCGCCGACCGCGTTGTCGCGGTTGTAGGCGAAGTGAATCTGGCGCACGCCGAGGTCGCGGTAGAGCCTCAGCATGTCGAGGTCGCCGTCGAGCATGTCGGAGCCTTCGAGGTCGAACGCCACGGCGAGCCTGCCCTCGCGCTTGGCGCGCGCGACGTCGGCGGCTGTGTCGACCAGGACGTAGTCCTCGGCGTGGCGCTGGAGGTGGGCGCGGAACGCGGCCAACACACGCACGCAGTCGGGCCACGGGTTGAAGTCCATGCCGACGTTGATCGAGACGAAATCGATGCCGGCGGCGCGATGGCGCGCGAGCACGCCCATGTCGATTCCCGGCTTCAAGGGCAGGCAGCTGTGGGCGTCCCACACCAGCGCCTCGGCGTAGAGCTTGCGCGCGGCCTCGTCCATCGTCGGGCTCCTTCCCTTCGGGGCGCGCCAGACTGCGCGCGCGCCGGCGTCCGTTCAAGCCTCGAAGACTATTCGGCACCGATGCCGTGGGCCGGGGCGGCCGCGCCGATCGCTCCGACCACGACCTCGACCACGACGGGCCCGGCCTTCCGGAAGCGCAACGTCAGGTCGAAAGTCTCGCCTTGCTTCAGCGGCCGCGTCAGGCCCTTGAGCATGAGGTGGAGACCGCCGGGCTCGAACACGACCGGCACATCGCGCGGCAGCTCGACGGCCTCGACGGCGTGCATCGATATCACGCCGTTGACGGTTTCGTTGACGTGGAATTCGATCCGTTCGGCCGCCTCGGACTCGGCGCCGATCAGCCAGTCGGCGAGCGATGCGCGGTTCACCACGACGAGGTAGGCCGCGCCGTTGCGCGCCGAGCCGGCCGTGGCGCGCGCCCACGGATGATCGATGGTGAGGCTGCCGATCTGGTACTCATGGGCCCTAGACATCGGGCCGCCGAGCAAGACGAAACCGGCAAGGAACCACGCGAGGAACCGAGCCATGGCGATCCCCGGACCTTGAGTTGGACGCGCGATCTAGGTACGAGGATGTCGATGGCCACGCAAGATGCGTCAGTGAGCCCGGACCTGGACGCCGAGGCCCTGCGGGCGGCGCTTGCGCGCGCGCGCAACGCGGTCATCTTCACGGGCGCCGGCATCTCGACCGAGTCGGGGATCCCCGATTATCGCAGCCCGGGCGGCGTCTGGGACAAGTTCCGCCCCATCGACTTCGAGGAGTTCCTGTCCTCGGACGCGGCCCGGCGCGAGTTCTGGCGCCGCAAGTTCGCCACCCACGGCACCGTCGCGGGCGCCCAACCGAACCGAGGGCACCGCGCCGTCGCGGCGCTGGTCCGGCGCGGCGCGATCCGCCGAGTCATCACCCAGAACGTCGATGGTCTGCACCAACGCTCCGGGCTTACCGACGACGAGGTCATCGAGCTGCACGGCAACACGACCTACGCCGTCTGCCTCGACTGCGCCCGGCGCTTCGAGATCGAGCCGATCCGGGCGCGCTTCGAGGACGAGGGCGTCCTGCCCGTCTGCGGCGCGTGCGGCGGCCTGGTCAAGACGGCGACGATCTCGTTCGGCCAGGCCATGCCCGTCGTTGCCATGCGGCGCGCGCAGGAGGCGACGCTGGGCTGCGACCTGTTCGTCGCCATCGGCACCTCGCTCGTGGTGCATCCGGCGGCCGGGTTCCCCGTCGCGGCGAAGCGCATCGGCGCCACCCTCGCCATCGTCAACCGCGAGGGGCCCCCCCGACATCGTGATCCGGGCCGAGATCGGAGCTCTGCTCGGAGCGATCGCCGGCGTGTGACGATGACGTGTCGCGGTTCAGCGGGCGGCGCGCAAGGCCCGATTCCACGGCGCGAGCCGCAGGAGCCGCGCCATGCCGCAGAAGCCGGTGACGCCGGCGACCATGAGACCCGCCCCGACGACGCCCGGCACGACCAGGAACCACGGCGAGACCAACGCGGCGAGCAGCGTGCCCAACAAGGCCAGGGAGCCCGCGCCGATCTGGACCTGGCGCATGAGGTCGATCGGCATGCGGCGGTCGAGCAGGATCGGCAGGCCAGCGCGCTTCCAGGCTTCGTTCCCGCCCTCGAGCAAGTAGGCTTGCTCGGGCCACTTGGCGGCCAGCATGCCGGCGTTCGTCGCCGTGCGCGCGCCGCTCCGGCACGTGAAGATCGCCGCCTTGTCGGCCTCGATCGCCAGGTCCCGGGTCGCGAGGCCCGACAGCGGAGCCGACCGCGCGCCCGCGACATGCTCGCGCGCGAACTCGGCCGGCTCGCGGATGTCGATCATGACCGCGCGCCCGTCGTCGAGCATGCGTTTCGCCGCTTCGGGATCGATACGAGGCATTTGGACGCTCGCGTTCATGTGCGCTTCACCGGTTCGGGCAGACCGCCAAAAGGCGGCTGCCTATAAATTAGGCAGTTCTTATATAGACTTCAAGATGAGACCTCGGGAGACAAGACATGCCGCTTGCGGTCACGGGCTTCTTCCACGAGCCGACGTTCACGGTCTCGTACTTGGTCGCTGATCCCGGCTCGGGGCGCGCGGCGATCATCGATCCGGTGCTCGATTTCGACGTGAAGTCGGGTCGGACGGCGACGCGCTCGGCCGAGGTGATCCTGACCGCAGCCAATGAACGAGGCCTCTCGGTAACCTGGATCCTCGAGACCCACGCTCACGCCGATCACCTGAGCGCGGCGCCCTTCTTGAAACGGACCACCGGGGCGCCGATCGCGATCGGCGAGCACATCTCCGTGGTCCAGGCGACCTTCCGCGATATCTTCAACGTGCCCGACATGGCGATCGACGGATCGCAGTTCGACCGGCTGCTCGCCGACGGCGAGTCAATCGAACTCGGGTCGCTCGCGATCGAGGTGATGCACACGCCCGGCCACACCCCGGCGTGCGTCAGTTACCGGGTCGGCGACGCCGTGTTCGTCGGCGACACCCTGTTCATGCCCGACTACGGCACGGCGCGCTGCGATTTCCCCGGCGGCAGCGCGAGCCGGCTCTACCGGTCGATCCGGCGCATCCTCGATCTGGCGCCCGAGACGCGGCTTTTCCTGTGCCACGACTACAAGGCGCCCGGGCGCGACGTGTTCGCGTGGGAGAGCACGGTCGCGGCGCAGCGCACGGCCAATCTGCACGTCCATGACGGCGTCACCGAAGCCGCGTTCGTCTCCATGCGCGCAGCGCGCGACGCCACGCTCGACATGCCGGCGCTGATCCTGCCGTCGATCCAGGTCAACATGCGCGCCGGCCAGCTCCCGCCCGCGGAATCGAACGGCGTGGTCTACCTCAAGTTGCCCGTGGACCGCCTCTGACGCCGTTTGACCCCTCGGCGGACCGACCCTAACGTCCGGCCCGGACCGGGGAGGGAACCATGGCCGGCTGGATCGAGACGTACCGGGGCATGGTCTATCCCTGGCAGTGCGACCACCAGGGCCACATGAACGTCATGCACTACGTGGGCATGTTCGATCAGGCCGGCTGGCATCTGCTGAACGCCTGCGGTTTGGGGTCGGAGACGCTGGCCGCCACCAATCGTGGCTTCGTCAGCGCCAAGGATACTCTCGAATATTTCGCCGAGCTGCGCGCCGGCTCGCTGGTCATGGTGCAAAGTGGCGTCGGCCGCGTCGGCACCACGTCGTTCATACTGCTCCAGCGCATGAAGGACGCCGCCACGGACGCGCTGGCGGCCCGTCATGAGTCGGTCGGCGTCCACTTTGACCTCAAGGCGCGTGCCAAGCTGCCGATACCGGACGGCGATCGCGCCCGTCTGGCCGCCCACATTGTCGATCCTTCCGTGGACTGAGGAATAATTCATGACGACCGTCTACGACCGGCTCGGGGTGCGCACCATCATCAACGCCAAGGGGCCGTCGACGCGGCTTTCGGGCGGCCTGATGCGCCCTGAGGTCGCCGAAGCCATGGTCGAGGCCTCGCGCCATTGCGTCGACACCGCCGAGCTCCAGGCGGCGGCGAGCCAGGCGATCGCGGCGGCGACGGGGGCCGAGGCCGGGCTCGTCACCTCGGGCGCGGCCGCGGCGCTCCTGCTCGGCACCGCCGCCTGCGTCGCCGGGCTCGATCCCGCGCGCATGAGCCGCCTGCCCGATACCACCGGCATGAAGAACGAGGTTCTCATCGCGCGCAGCCAGCGCAACTTCTACGACCACGCGGTGCGCACGGCGGGGGTCCGGTTGATCGAGGTCGGCTTGCCGGACCGCCTCAGCGGCGCCGGGGTGCGCGACGCCGAACCGTGGGAATTCACCGCCGCCGTGACCGAGAAAACGGCCGCCGTCCTCTACGTCGCCGCTGGGCACGCTCGGCCGCCGTTGGCCGACGTCGTCCGCGTCGCCCACGCGGCCGGCGTACCGGTGCTCGTCGATGCGGCGGCCCAGCTGCCGCCCGCCGGCAACCTGCGGCGCTTCATCGCCGAGGGCGCCGATCTAGTCGCGTTCAGCGGCGGCAAGGCGATCGGCGGGCCCCAGGCCTCGGGCATGCTGTGCGGGCGCCGCGACCTGGTCATGTCGGCCGTTCTGCAGATGCTCGACATGGACGTGGTGTTCGACCTGTGGTCGCCGCCGCCGTCCCTGATCGACAAGACGCGGCTGGTCGGCGCGCCCCAGCACGGCATCGGCCGGCCGTGCAAGGCGGGCAAGGAGGAGATCGTCGGGCTGATCACCGCGCTCGGCCTGTTTGTCGCCGAAAGCGACGGGAATCGCGCCGGGCGCCACCGCGCGCTTGCCGATCGGCTGGCCCAGGCGCTGCGCGGCATCAACGGCGCGAGCATCAGGATGCTCGACGACGCCCCAGGAGTCACCGCTCCCACGATCGAGCTCACGCTCGCGGGCGATGCCGGAGTAACGGCGCACGACCTGGCCAAGGGTCTTCAGGACGGTCGGCCCAGCATCGTGGTCGACCCGTTCCGGCTCGACGACAACGTGGTGTTGTTCGGAGTCACCTGCCTGGAAGACGACGCGCCGCCCGTCATCGGGCAGCGCGTCCGCGAGATTCTGGGGGCCTAATACCAAGGGTCCCCGAGATTGACTCGTAGCCCGTCCTTCGAGACGCGCCCTTCGGGCACTCCTCAGGACGAGGTTTTTCCCTACAATAACAACCCCTTGCCTCATGCTGAGGAGCCGGCGAAGCCGGCGTCTCGAAGCACGAGGC
>JBBDQV010000047.1:0-9677 GCA_040905845.1 Alphaproteobacteria bacterium
CAAGCGATGCCGTTAGGGGGCCGTCCACCCCAACAGGGCAATAGGCACCGAGCCCGGCGGCCCTGGATCGCCCGGTCAAGCCGAGCGATGACAACGTTGGGGGGGGAAGCGATCAATCGGATTTCGTATGACACAGACATTCCCGGACCCCGTTCGGGGACTCCAGTGGGGCTACGGTGACAGTATATATTATAGAACAATATATACTGTCACCGTATTGCCCGGAGAAACCAAATGCTCCCTCGGTGTCATTCCCGGACGCCGCGGAACGCGGCGAACCGGGAATCCAGCCGGCCGAACCGTGCCGTTGCCCCGGATGTCCGGTTCCAGCCTTCGGCCGGCCCGGACATGACATTCGGTGTGGATCAACATGAGCGCGAACTGGTACTAGACCAGCTTCATGTACCAGTCGTACTCGGTGGGCGTGATGCGCGCCTCGAACCGGGCGCGCTCGCCCTTCTTGCACAGGCCGTAGACGCGCAGATATTCGGGCTCGATGTAGGCGGGCAGGATGACCGCCCGGTCGTGCGCGGCCAGCGCATCGGACCACGTCGCCGGCATCGAGGCCGGCACCTGGTCGTAGGCGTTGCCCGCGATCGCCGCACCGGGATCGAGCCGGTTGACGAGACCGTGGTGCACCCCGGCGAGGACCGCGGCGGCGACCAGGTAGGGGTTGGCGTCGGCGCCCGCGACCCGGTGCTCGAGCCGCGTGCTAGCGCCGCGTGTCGCGGGCACGCGGACCGCGACCGTGCGGTTGTTGAAGCCCCAGGTCGGCGCCAGCGGGACCCAGGCGCCCGGACGGATGCGGCGGAACGAGTTGGCGTTGGGCGCGAACAGCGCCATCGATTCGGACATTGTCGCCTCGAGCCCGCCGATCGCGTGGCGCAGCGCCTCGCTCCCTTGCCGGGTCCCGTCGTCGAACACGTTGCGCCCGTCGCGATCCCCGAGGCTCAGATGGATGTGGCTGCCGTTGCCCGGCAGCTCGATGAACGGCTTGGCCATGAACGTGGCGATGAAGCCATGACGCAGGGCGACGCCGCGGATCACCCGCTTCAGCAGCACCGCGTGATCGCAGGCCATGACCGGTTCGTCGACGTGGTGCAGGTTGATCTCGTACTGGCCCGGGGCGTACTCGGCCGTCGCGACGTCCACCGGGATGTCCTGGACGCGGCACGCCGCCTGGACCTCGTCGAGGAACGGCCCGATCGCGTCGAGCTCCTCGAGGCTGTAAACTTGGGTCTCGGTCGGCCGCCGGCCACCCGGCGCGGCGAGCTGGACGCCGCCGCCAGGGGCGCGCTCGGGGTCGATCAGGTAGAACTCGAGCTCCAGCGCCATTGTCGGCGTCAGGCCCAGCTCGGCGAAGCGCGCGGCGACGCGGGCCAGCACGACGCGCGGGTCGTAGGGATAGGGGGTCCCGTCCGGCCACGTCATGGTCATCAGGACCTGCGCGCTGGGCCGCGCGGCCCACGGTATCGGGCATAGGCTGTCGGGGACCGGGCGCAGCGGATAGTCCGGGTCGCCGTCCTCGGGGCCCATGCCCGTGCCGTCGACGTTGTTGCCGAGCACGTCCATGACGTAGGTCGAGCCCGGCAAGACCATGCCGCCGCCCAAAAGGGTGTCGAGCGCGTCGATCGCCAGACGCTTGCCGCGCAGGACGCCGCACATGTCGACGATCAGCGGATCGACGGTCTCGATCGCCGGGTGCGCCGCGCGGAACGCCGCGGCGGTGAGCTCAAGGGGCGTGGTCAAACGACCGAGTCGACCCACTCGTAGAGCTTCGACTTGGCCAGGGCGCCGACCTTGGTGGCGGCGACCTGGCCGCCCTTGAACATCATCAGGGTCGGGATGCCGCGCACGCCGTAGCGCGTCGGCGTCTTCTGGTTGTCGTCGATGTTGACCTTGACCACGTCGAGCTTGTCGGCCCGCTCGCCGGCCAAGGCCTCGAGCGCCGGCGCGATCTGCTTGCATGGGCCGCACCATTCGGCCCAGAAGTCGACCAGCACGGGACGCTCGGACTTGAGCACGTCCTGCTCGAACGAGGCATCGGATACGTGCTTGAGCGCCATGGAGCTTTTCCTTCGATGATCGGCTGTCAACGAACTCTAGGGACCGCCCCGTGGAGCGTCAAGGTGCCTCCGAGTCCGGCAGCTCCATGACCGTGGGGCCTTCGGTCCAGACCAGGATCGCGCGCACTCGGCGACCGGGGAACACCTCGCGCAGCAGCGCCCCGTAGAGCGCGAGCTGGCGCCGGTACGCGGGGGGCACGCCAGCGGCGTCCGCGGGCGGCGCGCGATCGGACTTGTAGTCCCCGACCACGATCTCGGCCGCGCCGACGACCAGGCGGTCGACCTGGCCGGCGACGACGCGCTCGCCGACGACGCCGACCAGCGGCACCTCGGCGCGGCTGTCGGGGCCGAACAGGTTCGCCAGTCCGGGTGATTCGATGACGCGGATCGCCGCCAGCGCCAGGTCCGCGCGCGCCTCGGGCGCCAGGTCGGGATGCCGGCGGGCGAGGACCCGTTCGGCGATCGCGGCACGCGATCCGGCGGGCACGCCGGGCAACAGCTCGAGCAGGCGGTGGATCGCCCGTCCGCGCGTCCGCGCGCCCGCCCCGGCGCCGAACGGGGCTTGCGCCGGCGGCTCCGCGGGTGCGCGCGAGGGCGCCAGCGGCGGCGCCACGGGCGCCTCGACCGGCGCCGGTTCGCGCATCCAGGGCGGCGTCTGGGGCGCGACGGCGAACCTCGGCGCCGGGGGCGGCGCGCGCGCGACGACGGCGCGGGATTCGAGGCGCAGCGCGTCACCGGGCCAGGCCTCGAACGGGACGCGCGCGGCGATCGGCGCCAGCGCATCGCGCACCAGCCGGTACCAGGACCCCTCGTGGGGCGCGTCGCGCCCGACCCAGCCGCCGACGTAGAGCCGATCCGCGGCCCGGGTCAGCGCGACGTAGAGCAGGCGCCGGTACTCCGCCTGCTGGCGCGCGTCGCGTGCCTCCTTGGCCGCCCTGACCCGTTGCTCGGCGAAGGCCGCGCGGCCCGACCACAAGAGGCCGCCGTCGCCGGCCTCGTCCCACAGAAGCGTCGCGCCGTGCTCGACCGGCGGCCGCGTGGTGTCGGGCAGAATGACGATCGGCGCCTCGAGCCCCTTGGCGCCGTGCACGGTGATGACCCTGACTTCGTCACGGCCGTGCTCGAGGTCGCGTTTGATCTCGGTCTCGGTCCGGCCGAGCCAGTGGGCAAATCCTTCGAGCGAAGGCGCATGGCGTCGCTCGTAGGTCAGCGCGAGGCTCAAGAGCTCGTCGATCGGGTCCTCGGCCTCGAGCCCGAGCCGGCGCAGCATGGCCGCGCGGCCGCTGAGCGCGGCGTCGCATGCCGCCGGGGCGCCGAGCACGCCGGCCAGGAACCCATGAGGCGGGGCGAAGTCCGCCGTGCCGTGCAGCCGCGCGAGCCAGTCGCGCGCGCGCTCGAACCGGGCATCGCGGCGCGCGCGCCGGTTCAGCGCGGACCACAGGGACTCGCCCCGCCGCCGGTCGGCGGTGAGCGCGATGAGCGCCTGGTCGTCGAAGTCGAGCAACGGGCCCTTGAGCACGGCGGCGAGGGTGAGGTCGTCGTCCGGCAGCAGCGCGAACCGGGCGAGCGCGATCAGGTCCCTCACGGCCAGGGGCTCGTTCAGCACCATGCGATCGACGCCGGCGACCGGCACGTGCCGGCGACGCAGCTCGCGGACAAGGTCGTGGAGCAAGCGGTCGCGCCGGCGCAGCAGGACCATGACGTCGCCGGGCCGGACCTGGCGATCCTGGGATTCCAGGACGTCACAATCGATCCATCCGGCGATGGTCGCGGCGATGTGGCGCGCGAGCCGGCTCGCGGGATCGTCGGTCTCGCGGTACGCGGTCGGCACGTCCCACGCCGAAAAGCCTTCCGCGTCGCCGCTCGGCACGGCGGGCGGCCAGACCTCGACGAGGCCGGCGGCCTCGGCCCGGCTGGGGCGATGGGCGATTCCGCGGCCCACGGGCGCCACGCCCTTGCCCGCGTCGCCCGCGAACACGGCGTCGACCGCCTGGAGAATCGGCGCGGCGGACCGGAACGACAGGGTCATGTCGAGCTCGAGCCACGGGGCCGCAGCCGCCAGGGCCCGCGCGCGCAAGCCGTCATGGACGCGGGCGAGGCCGTCCAGATCGGCGCCCTGGAAGCTGAAGATCGATTGCTTCTCGTCGCCGACGACGAACAACGTGCGGGCCAGATCGCGCGCGCCCTCGCCGGCGAAGAACTCGTCGGCCAAGGCCGCGATGATGCGCCATTGGTCCGGGCTGGTGTCCTGGGCCTCGTCGACCAGAACGTGATCGATGCCGCCGTCGAGCTTGTAGAGCACCCAGGGCGCGATGCCCGGCCTGGTCACCAGGTCGGCGGCGGCGAGCACCAGGTCCTCGTAGTCGAGCACGCCATGGGCGGCCTTGCGCGCGGCGTAGGCGTCGAGCACCGCGGCGCCGACCCCGAGCAGGGCGACGCCGACCTCGGCCGTGACGATGCGATTGCGCCGCTCGGCGAAGCTCGCGACACGCGCTTGTTCGGATTCGAGCGGGCCGACCGCGCGCGGGTACGCGCGCGCGTGGTCCGCCGAGACCAGGCGACGCCGCGGCGCCTCCTCGGCGGTCAGGAACAGCCGGCGGTAGCCGTCGAAACGCTCGGCG
Source organism: Alphaproteobacteria bacterium (assembly GCA_040905845.1). Lineage (GTDB taxonomy): Bacteria > Pseudomonadota > Alphaproteobacteria > SP197 > SP197 > VGDP01. The sequence continues at coordinate 4,688 of JBBDQV010000047.1, forward strand.
CGGCGCGCCGGCCGCGCCGCGAGCAAATCGAGGATCGCCGCGCCGAGCCGCGCGTCGGCGGGCGCGCCGCCGCCGAGCAGCGCCGCGGCCATCCTGAGGTTAGGCTCGTCGATCGCGGCCGGCTCGACGAAGCCGGCGACGAGCGACTCGACCGTTTCGCCGGGCGCCAGGTCGGACGCCCGCCACGCCGCCCGCTGGGCGGCCTCGACGCCGCCGTGGCGCCGGATCAGGCCCCGGAACCGGCCGCGCGCGTCGATGAGCTGCTCCACGACCGAGCGGACCGTCGAGTCCTGGGCCAGGCGCGCGAGGGTCCCGATGTGGCGGCCGAGCGCCGGGTCGGCGCGCGAGCGCTCGATGATCGCGGCGAGCGCCTCGCCCTGCAGCTCGCGCGCGGTGCGCTCGTCGGCGACCTCGAAGCCGGGCAGCACGGCGGCCTCGACCGGGAAGCGCGCGAGCAACGCCTGGCAGAACGCGTGGATCGTCATGATCGGCAGACCGCCCGGCGCTTCCAGGGTATCGGCGAACAGGCGCCGCGCCCGCGCGACCGTCGCTTCGTCAGGGTCGGCGCCGGTCAGTTTCGTCAGGTCATCGACGAGGACTTCCGGGGCGGCGATCGCCCATGCGCCCAGCCGGCGCTCGATGCGGGTCGCCATCTCGGCGGCCGCCGCCTTGGTGAAAGTGAGGCAGAGCAACCGGCCCGGCGGCGACCCGGCGAGCAGCAGGCGCAGGACCCGGTCGGTCAAGACCTTTGTCTTGCCGGTGCCAGCCGAGGCGCCGACCCAGGCCGAGGTCGCCGGGTCCGACATCCGGCGCTGGTCGGGCAGCGCCGGAGGGGGCCGGGTCCCCGGCCCCGGAGGCGGCGGCGGTCGATAAGCCGGTACCTCGCCGCCGCCACCGTCCCATTCCTCGCCGCGCTCGAGGTGCTCGAAGTCGTTGTAGGCGGGCGCCACGTCCGGCCGGGGGCAAACCAGATAGGGGGTCGCTTGTTCGTCGAAGCGCTCGATCAGCCGGCGCAGCCCGCGCTCGGCTTCGCGCGCGAGCGTCTCCGCCGGCGCCTTCGGCGCGATGACGCGAGCCGGCGGATCGTCTCCGGTCAGATGCCAGAATTCGAGCTCGCGCACCGCGCCGGCGGGCACGCCGGGAAACCCACCCGCGGCGGCGATCGCCGCTTCGAGGGCGAGCTGCGGGGCGATGCCGCGCTCGACGTCCTTCCGGCTCGGCCGCGCGCCGGTCTTGTAGTCGACGATCGCGAGGCCGCCGTCCTCGGCCACGTCGAGGCGGTCGGCCTTGGCGGTCAGCTCGAACGGGCCGGCCCCGGCCGCGATCCGCAGGCTACCGGTGATCTCGGAACGCGGCCGCCGTCCGTCGGCGCGCCGTTCGCGTTCGTGATCGACGAACCAGCGGGCGACGCGCTCGAAGCGCGGCCACCAGAAGGCGCGCACGGCGGGGCGCCCGAGCGCGGCGCCGAAGGCCGCCTCGCCGAATGCGAGCAGCCGTTCATAGGCGTCGTCGGGCAGCTCGGCGGGCCACGCCGTGACGAAGGCGTCGAGCGCGGCGTGGATGAACTGTCCGCGCTCGGCCGCGCCGGGATCGGCGTCGAGGGGATCGAGCGGCTCGAGCCCGAGCACGCGGCGCGCGAAAATGGCGTAGGGGTCGCGCAGCCAGGTCTCGACCCCGGTGACCGAGAGCCGGCGCGGCCGGCGCGCCACGGGCGGCGTCGGCAGCGGCGGCGCCATCGGTGCGACGCGCGTCGGGCGGTCGAGGTTCGCCTGCCAGCCGAGCCAGAGCTCGGCCTGGGAATCGAGGTGATCGTCGAGGCCGTGGGCGGCCAGGAAGGTCTCGAGCCTGACCAGCCAGCGCGACGGCACGGTGGGCGAACCGTCGACCTTGGCCGATCGGGTCAGCAGCACGGTGGGCGCCGCGGCGCCCTGGACGAAATCAAGCGCCGCCAGACCGATGCGCCGCTCGCTCGGCGGCACGCCGAACTCGGCGCGCATCGGCCGGCTGAGCCAGGGATCGGGTTCGGGCAGCGCCGGCCACGTGCCCTCGTTGAGGCCGCCGAGGATCATCACGTCGGCGCGCTGCAGGCGCGCCTCGAGCGGGCCCCAGATGAACAGGCGCGGATGCCGCCCGTGACGCGGCCGCACGACGCGCCCCGCCAAGAGCGAATCGACCAGGCCGGCATAGTCCGAGCCGCGGATCGTGCCCAGGGCGTCGGCGGCGTCGGCGAGCTCGGCCACGAACCCGGCCAGCGCCTCGCCGTCGTCGTGCGACCACAGTCGCCCGGCGCCCGTGGCCGCGGCGCTCGCGGCGAGCCATTCGCAGAACCGGACGTGCGCCTCGAGCACGCGGCGCGGGCGGACCCGGCGTCCCTCGATCGCCCGGAGGAACGGCGCGGCGGCGCGCCCGATCCTGCGCACGCGGGCACGCAACGCGCGCGAGGCGCCGGCCGCGCCGAGCGCGAGGTCGAGTCCCTTGAAACCCGGCGCGGGCCTCGGGCCGCGCAAGGCCAGGCGTTCGACGACGCGGGCGTCGGACCGGAAAGAAGCGGGGTCGCGCCCGCCCGCCACCAGGGGATGCTTGAGCAGGGCGAGCAGCGCCACCGGTCCGCCTTGCTCGGCGAGCGCGAGCGCGAGGCGGAAGCAGGCGCCGGCCGGCGTCGTCGCGAGCGGAGTCCCCGCCGAGTCATCGACCGCGAGGCCCCAGCGGCCGAGCTCCGCCGCCACTCGGCGCGCGAGGTCGCGGTCGCGCGTCACCAGCGCGGCGGTCGCACCAGGTCGCTCGAGCGCCATGCGCATGGCCAAAGCCACCACTCCGGCCTCGACCTGCGGGGTCGGACAGACCACGCGGGAGAGCCCGGCGAGCGCCTCGAAGTCCGGCTTCGGCAACCCCGGCCATGCCGCGATCGTCTCGGCCGGGCGCAGCGCCTCGCCGAGCACCCGAAACCGCCCAACCGGCGCCCCGGTGGCTACGGGCCAAGGGCGAACGTCGGCGCGCGCGAGACCCAGGCGTTCGAGCAGGCGCTTCGAGGCGGCCTGCGGGTGGCTGTCGCCGATCGCAGCCCAAGTCGCGTCGTCGGCATCGAGATCGAGCCCGGGCAGGACGATCGCGCCGTTCGGCAGCGCCGCGATCGTCGCCAGCAGATCCGCCGTGGCCGGGATGCTGCCGGTCGAGCCGGCGGCGACGACACGGCCTTTGGGCGGCGCGGCGCGCCAGCGCTGGGCAAGCGCCTCGAGCAACCGGTTGCGCCGCTCGGCGGGGTCGAGCCGGCCCTCGGCGGCGAGCAGGCGCGGCCAATGGTTGGTCAAGATCGCGAGGAACCTGAGACTCTTCTGCCAGTGCTCGGCGTAGGCGGCGGGGACGATCCGGCGCAGCCCGGCGAGATCGACCCGATTGGTCTCGACCTCGTCGAGCAGACGCGCGAGCTCGGCCGCGAGGCGCGTCGCGCGGTCGACGTTCGATGTTCCGAGCGCCGGCCCGGCGCGAACCAGGAGCTTGGCGAGCAGGAGCTGTCGTCTGAGCGGCGCCATGGCCGGGGGCAGATCGACATCGTCGAACCCGGCCCAGGCGTCCGCGACGTCGAGCTCGTCCTCGTCGACGTCGCCGATCGGCGACAGCCGAGGCAGGATCAGCGTGCGCCCTTGGCCCGCGCGCAGGAACGCATCGCGCAACGCCCGGCAGGCGCGCCGATTGGGCAGCAGAACGGTCGTGTCGGCGAGGCCGAGCGCATCGGTCCCGGCCTGGTCCATGAGCCCGGCCGCCAGCGCGTCGACGAACGGCACGCCGGCGGGGATGGTGTAGACGGCGGGCGGTTCAGCCATCCCAATCCACGGCTTCGGCCTCGGCGAGGCCTTCGGGGGTGCTGACGTCGCACCAGGCGCCGTCGTGCACCAGGCCATGGGCGCGGCCCGCGACGATGGCCGCGTCCCACGGCAGCCGGAACGAGAACGCGCCGGCGGGTGCGCCACGGAACAGGCGCGGATGAACGATCTGCAGGCTTGTGTAGGCGTAAGGCGCGCGCGCCGCGGCGCCGCGCCAGGCAATCCGGCCTGCCTGCGCGAAGCCGAAGCGGCTTCGCTTCGGCGAAGGCAGGCCGTCGGCGTCGAGGAAGAAGTCGCCGGCGCCGTGAAACCCGAGCGCCCGCTCCATGGGCTGGACGAGCAGCAGCGCGTCCATGCGTTCGTCGTCCCATGCCTCGGCCAGGCGGGCGAGCGCGGGTCGCGGGCCATCGCGCCAGACCATCTTGGCCGAGGCGACGTAGAACGGCGCTGGCCCCAGGTGGGGCAGCGCGGCGAACGTGCCGCCGCCGGTATCGAGCAGGTCGACTTCCCGGCTGATCACGATGGCGGGCCGCGTGCGCTGCTCGAGCGCGCTGGCGATGTTGTCGGCCAGGTGCCAGGTATTGACCACGGCGCGCTCGACGCCGGCGCGGTCGAGCGCATCGAGCAGCCGGTCGATCACGGTCCGGCCGCCGACCGTGACGAGCGGCTTGGGCACCCGGTCGGTCAGCGGACGCAGGCGATCGCCGCGCCCGGCGGCGAGCACCATGGCATGCCGGGGCGTCGCGCTCATGGCCGGTGGCGCCATGCCGGCGGAACGTTCGCGTCGAACCAGCGGCGTACCGGTTCCATCGCCGGGTGACGCAGGTCGCCTTCCAGATGGCGCCAGACCCGGGGCAGCAGGTCGAGGTAACAGGCCTTGCCGTCGCGCCGCCACAACCGCGTGAAGACGCCGACGATCCTGGTGTTGCGCTGGGCCCCGAGCACGGCGTAGGCGGCCTCGAAGCCTGCCCGGTCGCCGCCGACCAGGCCGTGGTAGCGCTCGAGCGCGCGGGCGACGATGACGGGCGCGACGTCGCGCCGGGCGTCCTCCAGAAGCGAGACCAGGTCGTAGGCGATCGAGCCGAGGGTCGCGTCCTGGAAATCGAGCAAGCCGCAGCGGCGCGCGCCCGTGCGCGTGGGCAGCCACAGCAGGTTGTCGGCGTGGTAGT
>JBBDQV010000048.1:0-9673 GCA_040905845.1 Alphaproteobacteria bacterium
GTCGGCGGGCATGCGGAACGTGACGATGATCGGCGCCTGGATCGCGTCGGGCAGCAGGGTGACGAAGCCCAGCGCGCGCATCCCGTCGACGAGCGCGCGCCGGTTGTCCTCGTAGCGCCGGCCACGGCCCGCGATGCCGCCCTCCGCCTCGTGCTCGGCCAGGGCGCGATCGAACGCGGCGAGCACGTGGGTCGGCGGCGTAAACCGCCACTGGCCGTTGCCTTCCATGGCGCGCCACTGGTCGTGGAGGTCGAGCGCGAGCGAGTGAGCGTTGCCTTCACGGCGCTCGAGCACCCTGCGCCGGATGATCGCGTAGCCGACGCCGGGCACGCCCTCGAGGCACTTGTTCGACGAAGCGACGACCGCGTCGCACGGCAGCGCCTTGGCATCGAGCGGCAGCGCGCCGAACGAACTCATCGCGTCGATGATCAGGCTGCGTCCGTGGCGCGCGACGATGCGCGCGATCTCCTCGATCGGGTTCAGGATGCCGCTGGTCGTCTCGCAATGGACCGCCGCGACGTGGCTGATCGTCGGATCGCCGGCGAGCACCGCGTCGAGCGAGACGAGGTCCGGCGTGCGGTCCTCGGCCGAGGTCAGCGCGATCGCCGACCGGCCCATGACCTTGGCGATCTTCATCATGCGTTCGCCGTAGGCGCCGTTGACGAGCACGAGCAAGCGACCGTCGCGCGGCACCAGCGTGCCGAGCGTCGCCTCGACCGCGAACGTCCCCGAACCCTGGATCGGAACGCACGTGAAGGCGTCGCCCCCAGCGGCCAGGCCGGTCAGGCGCGACCGGATGCGAGCGTTCAAGGCGATGAATTGGCGGTCCCGGCTGCCCCAATCGCGCAGCATCGCCTGCTTGACCGAAAGCGACGTTGTGAGCGGGCCTGGCGTGAGCAGGAACTCGGTGTTGCCCGTGCGCTCGGCGCGCTCGGGAGCCGGCTTGTTCGACGCCAAGAGGACCTCCATGGATGGGCTTTTCGATTGCTCCATATTGACTCGGTTTCTGAATATATTGCCAATTCATTCTCATAATGATATGCATAATTATTACTAATAGATGAAGTCTAGTGAACCACGCTCAACTCAGGGCCTTCCACGCGGTCGCACGGGACGGCGGGTTTACCGCCGCGGCGCGGCGACTCGGCCTGACCCAGCCCGCGCTGACCGTCCAGGTCAAGGCGCTCGAGCAGGCGTACCAGGTCGAGCTGTTCCACAGGCGCGGCAAGAGCGTACGGCCGACCCGCGCCGGCCAGGAGCTCTACGACCTGACCCGCCGCATCTTCCAGCTCGAGCGCGAGGCGGAGGACTTCCTGAGCGCCGAGGGCGGGCTCCGGCGCGGCCGGGTGCGCATCGCCGCCGACGGCCCGTTCCACGTCATCGCCATGATCAAGGCGATCCGCGACGCCCTGCCCGCGTTCGAGATCGCCGTCGCGATCGGCAACTCCCAATCGGTGGTCCGCGCGCTCGTCGACTACGAAGCCGAGATCGGCGTGCTCGGCGAGCACGCGCTCGACGACCGGTTTGCCGTGCTCGCCGCCGCGCGCCACGCCCTGGTCCTGATGATCCCGCCGGGCCACGAATGGCGCGGCCGCGCGGAAGTCTCCATCCACGAGCTGGACGGCCGGCCCATGGTGCTGCGCGAGGCCGGCTCCGTGACGCGCCGGGCGTTCGACGCCGCGCTCGCCGCCTCGGGCGTCGCGCCCCTCGCCGTGCTCGAGATCGGCAGCCGCGAGGCCGTGCGCGAGGCCGTCGCCGCCGGCCTCGGCCTGGGCGTGGTCCAGGAGCCGGAGCTCGGCCATGACACCAGGATCGGCTCGGCCCGCATTGGCGGCGCCGACGTCGCGGCCGGCGAGTTCGTGATCTGCCTCGAGGAGCGGCGCGAGAGCCGCCTGATCCGGCGCCTGACCGGGATCGTCGCCGGATCGGCCTGACATGCTCAGCGCTCGCGCAGCGCTTCGCCCATGGAGGACCGGACTATCGTGCTCGATCAGGGCTCGGTCGTGGACAGCCAGCCCGACCACCTGGTGCTGTCGGGCGACGCCGTTGGGACGATCGTGCTCGTCGACGGCAGCGAGCTCACATTCCAGGGCGTCGAGGTCGTCCAGTGGTAGGTCGCCAGATCAGCAGCCGCGCGAGAAGAACCACACGTCGTTGGAGCCAGTCGGGCCATAGGCCGGCACCCAGCCCGCGGCGATCACGGTCATTTCCTCGCCGAAGCAGGGCCCCGGCCACAGGACGTCGAGCCGTACCCACAGCTCGCCGTCGACCTCGCGCAGCTCGTTGACCGAGACATCGAGCACGTCGCCGATCATGCGCCGCCACGCCGCATCCAGCCGGACGCGCCCCGCGCCGCGATCGGGCGCGGCGAACACGTCGCCCGACCACGTCGTTTCCAGGTACGTCAGGCTTTGATCGAGCAGCTCCGCCACCGGGTGGAAAGTCCCCGCCTCGGCGGCGGCGATCCAGCCTTCGAGGCCGTCGAGCCGGACGCGATACCAGTCCCCGTCGACGGCATGGACGGTGGCGCCGGTCTCCTCGTAGCTGAACTCGGTCAACTCGAAGTCGTCCATCCGCCGGGTCGAGGCGAGGATGCGCGCCTCCACCGCAGGGCCGGCGCGGATCGCGGCGGGCACCGCCGCGACGTCGCCGGCGAGCCATGGCTCGAACAGGTCGGGCAGCTCGAGGACGCCCAGCACGCGCGCGACCTCGCGGCCCGCCGCGGCCGGCGGCGCGCCCCCGGCGGCCGCGAACGGCGTGTCGGGAACCACGGGCGTGACATCGGCGCCTGCGCAGCCGAGCTCGAGCCCGATGTTGCGGTAGGTACCAGGCGCGCCCGGTACGTAGGCGTAGGCGGCGTCGGTCACGATCGCGTCGTTGACGACGACCTCGAACATGTCCTCGTACGGCCGGACCTCCACGGTCTCGATCGTGACCGGAGCGAACCAGTCGAGGTAGACCAGAGTTTTGGCCTCGCGCAGCAACTCCGCCGCTTTCTCGGCCGTCGCCTGGTCCATCAGCTCGCAGACATCGGCTTTGGCCGTGGCCGGCGCAAGCGCGATGGCGAGACCCACGAGGCCGGCAGGAAGCCTTCCGGCCTTTCCGCGACGCACGATCCCGATCATCGACGACCGACTCCGGCCGCGCTTGCGGCGACAGGGAAACCAGCGCAGCATTCTAACGCCTCCGCGCGCGCCGCGCCGGACCCTCGAGCTAAGGGAGACACGCCATGGTGACCCCCAACAGGTGGGTGGTGACGGCCGCTCTGGTCCTTGCCCTCGCGGGCCCCGCAAGGGCGGCCAGTCTCGCCGACGACGAACAGATGATCCGCGACCTCGACGTGCGCTGGGTCGGCGTCGTCGCCGCGAAGGACGCCGTCGCGACCGCGGCGTTCTACGCCGAGGACGGCGTGCTCATGCCACCCGGATCGCCGCCCCAGGAGGGCCGCGAGGAGATCGCGGCGGCGTGGAGCGGGCTTTTCGCGCTGCCCGGGTTCTCGCTCACCTTCTGGCCGACGCGCCTCGTCGTCGCCCAGTCGGCGGACGTCGCGTGGGAGATCGGCGTTTACGAACTTTCGTTCACGGGCGATGCCGGGCCGGTCAACGACAAGGGCAAGTACGTCGTCGCCTGGAAGAAGGTCGACGGTATCTGGCGGGTCGGCGCCGACATCTTCAACTCGAACGGCCCGGCGCAGTAGCAGGAGCGATGGCGCGGCAGGGGCGGGTCTGAGACCCGCCTCTACAGGGGCAGGCACAAACGCATCGAGTCGTAAATCGCGGCGTGGATATTGCGCGAGGCGATGGCATCGCCGACGCGCCAGAGCTTGAATTTGCCGCCCGCGTTGTTGACCACCGCTTGCTCGCGGCCCTCGACGAGCGCCTCGTAGTCGACCTCGCCGAGGTTCGACGAGCGCGGGCGCAACGCGAAGTAGAGCTCGTCCACGGGCAGCGTGCCGTGCTCGGCGACGACCTGATCGACCAGGCGTTCCTCCTCGTGCCCCGAGTACTCGTGCCTGAGCACGGCGACCAACTGGTTGCCCTCGCGCCCGACCTCGACGAGCCGCAGGTTCGGGCTCATCACCACCTTGAGCTTGTGCAGCTCGCGCAGATGGATGGCGAAGTTGGTCGCGCCCAACGCTTCGGCGACCATGCGGTCGGGCGTCGCCAGCTCGACCAGCGAGCCCCGGTTTGCCAGGTGCTCGGCGACGCCCGCCCCCTGGTGCTGGCCGTTGTCGTCGAACACGAGCACGTTCTCGCCTGGCTGGGTCGCGCCCGACAAGATGTCCCATGTCGATACCGCGTTGCCGTCGCCCTTGAACGCGCCCTTGTTGGGCCGCCCGCCGGTCGCGACCAGCACGGCGTCGGGGTTCTCGGCCTCGATCGTCTCGACCGTCGCGGCCGTGCCGAGCCGCACGTCGACTCCGAGCCGGCGTACCTCGGCGTCGAGCCAGCGCGCGATGCCGGTCAGGCTGTCGCGCCACGGCGCCTTGGCGGCGAGATTGATCTGGCCGCCGGCGCGCGCCTCGCGCTCGAACAGGATCACTCGGTGGCCGCGCAGCGCCGCGACGCGCGCGGCCTCGAGCCCGCCGGGCCCGGCGCCGGCGACGACCACGGTCTTGCGCGGACCCGACGATCTCGGCAGCTCGTGCGGGATCGTCCTCTCGCGCCCCGTGGCGACGTTCTGGATGCACAACGCCCCGCCGCCCGTGTAGAGGCGGTCGATGCAGAAGTTCGCGCCGACGCACTGGCGGATTTGCTCGGGCCGGCCCTCCATCAGCTTCCTCGCGATGTGCGGATCGGCGATGTGGGCGCGGGTCATGGCGACCAGATCGACGTGGCCCTCCTCGATCGCGCGCGCGGCGGTCGCGAGATCGGCGATCTTGCCGGCGTGGAACACCGGCAGGTCGACGGCAGCCTTGATCGCGCTCGCCAGGTAGAGGAACGGCGCCGGCGGAAACGCCATGTTCGGGATGTTGAGCGCGAGCCCGATATGGTCGGCCGGCTGGGCGTGCATGACGTTCATGAAATCGACGAGCCCCGAGCCGGCGATGCGCCGCGCGACCTCGAGCATGTCGTCCTGGCCGAGCCCGCCCTCGATCAGCTCGTCGCCCGACAGCCGGGCGCCGACGATGTAGTCCTCGCCCACCTCCTTGCGGATGGCGCCGAGCACCGCCATGCCGAAGCGCATCCGGTTGTCCAGGCCGCCGCCGTATTCGTCGGTACGCGCGTTCCACTTGGGCGACAGGAACTGGTTGATCAGGTGCGCGCCGGCAAGCATGACCTCGACGCCGTCGAGCCCGCCGTCGCGGCAGCGGCGCGCGGCGCGCGCGTAATCGCCGATGATGCGCGTGATATCGAAGTCCTCGATCTCCTTGGGCAGCGCGCGGTGCTGCGGCTCGCGCGTGACCGAGGGCGCGACGAGCGGGAGCCAGTCGGCCGCGTCCCATCGGTTGCGCCGGCCCATGTGGCTGATCTGGCACATGATCGCCGCGCCGTGCCGGTGGACGCGGGCGGCGAACTGCTCGAGCACCGGGATCACCGCGTCGTTGGTCACCGCGACCTGGCCGAACGCGGTCGCGGGCGAATCCGGCGAGACCGACGAGGAGCCGCCGAACATGGTGAGCCCGATGCCGCCCTTGGCCTTCTCCTCGTGGTAGAGCTGGTAGCGCTCGCCCGGCACGCCGGCCTCGGCGTAGCCCGGCGCGTGCGCCGTCGACATGATCCGATTGCGGATCACGAGCCCCTTGAGCGTGAAGGGTCGAAGCAGCGCCTCGTAGCCGGGCATCGGAGCGCTCTATGGCCCTGTAGCGGCGGGTCTCGGACCCGCCCCTACGACGGTCGCAGCATACGCGCGGACGGCCATCACAAATCCTTGCACAGCCGCAGCGAGTCGTAGAGCGCGGCGTGGATGTTGCGCCCAGCGACCGCGTCGCCGACGCGGAAGAGCTGGAACCGGCCCTCGGGGTTGCGCTTGAGGTGCTGCGGTCGGCCGGCGATCAACGCGGTGATGTCCACTTCGCCGCGGTTCGACGAGCGCTCCTTGAGCGCTACGTAGAGCGCGTCCTCGGGGAGCGTGCCGTACTCGACGACGACCTGGTCGATCAATCGCTCCTCGCTCTCGCGCGTGTATTCGTTGACAAGGCTCGCGACCAGGCGCGCATGATCCCGGCGCACGGCCATGAGCCGGACGTCGGGCGTGAACACGACGCCGCGCTTGGCGAGCTCGCGGAAGTGGATCGGAAAGTTGGAGCCGCCCATCTCCATCGCCGGGGCGCGGTCGGGCGTGGCGAGCTCGACCGATGCGCCGCGCTCGGCCATGAACTCGGCCGTGCTCGGCGCCTGATGCCCGCCGTGCTCGTCGTAGAGCAGCACGTTCCCCGCCGGCGCGACCCGGCCGGCGAGGATGTCCCAGGTCGTCGTCAGCAGATCGGACCCCTCGGCGAGACCGCGCCACGGCCGGCCGCCGGTCGCGACGATGACGACGTTGGGTCCTTCGGCCTCGATCGCCTCGGGCGTGGCCGAAGTTTCGAGCCTGAGATCGACGCCCTGCTTGCGCACCTGGCTTTCGAGCCAGCGCACGATGCCGGTCAGGTTCTCGCGCCACGACGCCTTGGCCGCCAGGTTGATCTGGCCGCCCACGCGCTCGGCGGTCTCGTAGAGGACGACCCGGTGCCCGCGCGCTGCGGCGACGCGCGCGGCCTCGAGCCCGCCCGGGCCGCCGCCGGCGACGACGACCTTGCGCCGCGCAGTGGCCAGGGGAATGACGTGGGGCATCGTCTTCTCGCGCCCCGTCGCCGCGTTCTGGATGCACGCGGTGCCGGCTTCGAGCAGGCCATCGACGCAGTAGCCGGCGCCGACGCACTGCCGGATGTCCTCGGGCCGGCCCTCCATCAGCTTGCGCGCGATGTGCGGGTCGGCGATGTGGCCGCGCGTCATGGCGACCAGATCGACATGCCCGCCCTCGATGGCGCGCGCGGCGGTGGCCAGGTCGCGGATCGCCGAGGCGTGGAACACCGGGATGGCAACCCGCGCCTTGATCGCGCTCGCGAGGTAGAGGAACGGCGCCGGCGGGAACGACATGTTGGGCAGGATGACGGCGAGCCCGGCGAAGTTGGACGCCTGGCCCTGATAGACGTTGAGGTAGTCGATCAGGCCCGACCGGGCGTAGGTCTCGGCGATAACGACGCAGTCCTCGGCGCCGAGCCCGCCGTCGACCAGCTCGTCGCCCGACATGCGCAAGCCCACGACATAGCCCTCGCCGACCTCCTTGCGGATCGCCTCGAACACCTCGAGGCCGAAGCGCATGCGGTTCTCCAGGCTGCCGCCGTAGCCATCAGTGCGCTTGTTGACCATGGGCGACCAGAACGAATCGATCAGGTGCTGGGCGGCTGCGATGACTTCGACCCCGTCGAGCCCGCCGGCCTTGCAGCGCCCCGCCGCCTGCGCGTAGCGCCGGATCGTGCGCCGGATGTCCCAGTCCTCCGCCTCCTTGGGAAAGCCGCGATGGAGCGTCTCGCGCACCGACGAGGGCGAGATGAGCGGCAGCCAGTGGTGCTGGTCGGTGTTGGCACGGCGCCCGATGTGCGTGATCTGGCAGATCAGCTTGGCGCCGTGGCGATGGATGCGTTCGGCGAAGCCGACGAAGTACGGGATGATCCGGTCGTCGCTCGCGTCGATCTGGCCAAAGGGTAGCGGCGAATCGACCGCCACCGAGGACGAGCCGCCGAAGCAGGTCAGCCCGATGCCGCCCTTGGCCTTCTCCTCGTGGTAGAGCTGATAGCGCTCGCCCGGCATGTCGTGCTCGGTGAAGCGCGGCGCGTGCGCCGTCGACATGATCCGGTTGCGGATCGTCAGACCCTTGAGCCGGAACGGCCTGAGCAGCGCTTCGTACTGAGCCACGCCGACATCCTCACGCGGCGATGCGGTCCTGCAGGCGGTACCACAGGGCGACGAGCGGCAGGAACCAGGGGTCGCCGCGATACCACGATCGCGCCGGGAACTCGATCTCGGCGAAGGCGCTGCGCGACTCAGTGGTGCCCATCACGCGCTGCGCCGCCTTGTGGCCGAGCCAGGTCGCCATGGCGACGCCCGAGCCGCAGTAGCCCATGGCATAGTGGATGCCGTCGCGCGTGCCCACGTGGGGCAGCCGGTCGAAGGTAAACGCGACGTTGCCGGTCCACGAGTGCGTCACCTTGACCCCGTCGAGCTCGGGGAACACGCCGATCATGAAGCGGTAGAGCGTGCGGCCCGAGACGCGCGTGTCGGTCTCCCACACCGCCGCGCGGCCGCCGAACAGGACCCGCGTGCGGTCGGGCGAGGGCCGGAAGTAGTAGAGGATCCTCTTGGTGTCGGCGATCATCCGGTTGTTGGGGAACAGCCGGCGCATGGTCTCGGGCGGCAGCGGCTCGGTCGCGATCATGTAACTGCCGATCGGGATCAGCCGGCGACGCAGGTCCTGGGTCACGGGCCGGGTGTAGCCGTTGGTCGCGACGATCACGTCGCGCGCCTTGACGCGTCCACGCGGCGTCGTCAGGCAGAAGAGCGTCGGACAACGCGCGATGTCCTCGACCGGAGCCTTGGCCGCGACGGTGACACCGGCGTTGCGGGCCCGCTCCAGCAGGCCTTGGTGATAGAGCGCCGGATGCACCCCGGCGTGGCGCAGCATGATCTTGCCGCCGTGGTAGACGGCGGTGTCGACCTCGGTCCGCGTGGCCGACGCCGGCACCATCTCGGCCTCGACGCCGAGCTCCTTCTTGGTCAGCTCCAGCTCGCGCGCCATGCTGTCGTAGTGGCTCGGCCGGTGCGCGCCCGTGAATGCGCCGACCTTCTGCAAATGGCAGGCGATCTGCTCGCGCTCGATCAGGTCCTTGGTGTACTCGAGCGAGGTCCGCGCCTCGCGCGCCAGGTCGATGGCTTTGTCCTTGCCGACCCTCTCGACCAGGTCGGAATAACTCCACTTGAGCTGGCCGCCGACCATGCCGCCGTTGCGCGACGAGGCGCCGAAGCCGGCGTCGTTGGCATCGAGCACGACGACCGATCGCCCGGCGCGCGCGAGATCGAGCGCGGCCGAGAGCCCGGTGTAGCCCGAGCCGACGATCGCCACGTCCGTCTCGGCGGGTAGCGGTGTCTCGGGCAGCGTCGGCCGGGGCGCGGCCTCCCACCAGTAGGGCGTCTCCTTGAAGCCTTCGGCGAAGATCGAGTCGTTCTCCACGGCGTGCTCCGGCTGGGTCCTGGCGATATACATGGCGCATGAGGCGAAGGGCGGCAAGGTGCCGGTTCGCTTCACCAATCGGCCCCGGCGGGTCTAGGATGCCGTCATGAAGATCAAGGTCATCGTCCACGAGGCTGAGGAGGGCGGATTCTGGGCCGAGGTGCCTGCCATCCCCGGTTGTGCGACACAGGGCGAGACGTTCGAGGAGCTGCTGCAGAATCTTTACGAGGCGATCGAGGGCTGTCTTTCCGTCGATGTGGTCGAGTCGAAGACGAGCAAGGCGGGTCGGGTTCTCGAGATCGTCGTATGAGGCCGGCGACGTTATGACCTGACTTGTCATCGCCCGGCTAGACCGGGCGATCCAGGGTCGAAGGTCTTGGTGGTTGCACCTGGATGCCCCGATCAAGTCCACGGCTGTCCGGTTGGGGCGAGCGGCGCTGTTCGGAGTTTGGCGCCGTACCGG
>JBBDQV010000049.1:0-9527 GCA_040905845.1 Alphaproteobacteria bacterium
ACCCTCGCCGGCACGCCACTGCCAGCCCCGGCATCATAGGGGGTGAGCAATTACCCCACCGTCTTAAGCATACCGACTTTAGGCAAAGAACCACCAATGTAAAGGAAAAGACCTTTTGTCTTTCTTCGTTCGAATTCTAATTCAATTTTACCAAGTAAATAGGTTGCATCATCATACTTCGCGTTCTTGAGATAGATACAGTCAATCGTGTTTCCGTATAACTGCAACAGTGCAGGTCCACTCAACGTTGGTAGTCGTTCGACGATCTTCAGCATGATAGCCTCCGGAATGTATAGCCATTCAAATGGTTGGACGTCGATGGCGCGATGGCCGGACATGCATAGCGGTAATCAATTCGCCATTCGATGCTACCACGATGGCAATGTCCGCAGCTTTTTCAAGCAACGAATGAGATATTCCTTCATTTCTAAGGACACGTAGTCGTCGTCTAGAAATCAACACTTTTCTAGCACCACCATGTCGACTCAGAACGACATCTGCTTTCCGCAAGATCAGTTGGACTGCGACAATGGAAATACATCTCTGTTTGCCTCGTATTGAGGCGTGCTTGGAAATTTGCATCTGTTCGCTCCAACGGTGAAATACACGGGTCGTCACGCGCGTCACGATGCCACGACGGCCGGCCGTGTGCAAGAAAACGTTTCGGGCGGACCCACTATATACTATGAATATACATTATATCGTCAGATGTGGAGGTATATGTATTCCATGATATACGAAGATCATCTAACACGCATTCCATGTATGCTGTTATAGCATATGCTGTTCCGTATTCATCAATGCGCCTTACCCCTTAGGCAGAGTACGAAAGGCATCCGAAAAAGGCTTATCCCGTTGTCCCAGGTTCCGCTGGCGTGAGGCTGGTTGCCGCCGCATAATCCGGCGGTATGGCCCGGAGATACGCCTCTTTCCTTGAGTTCCAGCGCCGGTTTCCGGATGAAGCGAGTTGCGCCAAACCCACCGAGGCCGACGAAACTTGACAACCTGGGACAACGGGATAAGCCATTCCGAAACGCATCGCTACCCAAGACGCGACGAGATTGAGTTACCTGTTTCCAAGGTGATTGGATCGAATTCCAACGGCTGCGCCGCTGAATCCGCTTCGCGGCGAGCTACGGCGCGCCGGCGAAGCGCGCCGGACCGTAAGGAGCGAGCAACGGGTCGCGTCGATCGATGAGCAACTCCTCGGCGGCGAAAAGCCCGACGGCGGGAGCGAGCGTGATGCCCGAATGCATGACCGCGACGTAGAGACCCTGGTGCCCCGGCACCCGGCAGATCACGGGGAACCCGTCGGCGGGCGTCGGCCGATAGCCCACGGTATGGAACGCGAGCGCGAGGCCGTCGGCGCCGCGCAGCATCGCCTTGGCGCGTTCGAACAGGGCGCGCGCGGCCTCGTCCGGGGTTTCGCCCGGGTCGTCGCCGGCGAAGTCGGCGCCCGCGACGATCCGGCCCTCGACGGTCTGGCGCAGGTGCGCGTCGGGCGCCAGCACGAGGCCGTTGAGCAGCCGCGCGTGAGGTCGAGAATGAATCAGCAGGCCGGGCGGCGCCGTCATCGGCAACGCGACGCCGACGCTCGCGGCGAGCGTCGGCGTGCCGGCGCCGGCCGCCACCACGACCGCGTCCGCGTCCAGGCGGCCGACGGACGTCTCGACCCCGACGATCGCGCCGTTCCGCTCGGCCAGCGCGGTGACGGCGACGCGCTGGCGGACGCGCGCGCCCCGGCGCCGTGCGTCCTGGAGCAACGCCAGCGCGGCCGTGCGTGGCTCCACCGCCCCTTCCTCCGCCACGTGCAGCGCGAGCTCGGGCCACTCGGCCAGGCTCGGCTCGATGCGGGCGGCCTCGGCGCGGTCGACGCGGCGGATGCCGTAGCCCCACGCGGCGTGCTCGCGCGCGTAGGCGTCGAGCTCGGCCGGCGGCAGGTCCCAGCACAACCCGCCGGTCCAGGCGAGGGAAAGTCCCGGCACCGCCGCCGCGAGCCGGCGCCACTCCGCCATGGCCCTGATGCGCAGCCGGAAATAGGGTTCGGGGTTGCCCCAGCTCGCGTTGATCCAGGCGAAGGAATTGGGCGTCGCGACGCCGCCCGCCTCGCCGGCGTCGATGACGGTCACGCGCGCGCCGGCGGCGGCCAGATGCCAGGCGATGGAGGCGCCGATGATGCCGGCGCCCACGACCACCGCGTGCTTGCCAAAAGCCAAGGTGAAAGTCCTTCACGACAAGTTGAACGAATCGAAAAACGGCCTTATCCGCGTCGCGCGCGGCGTGCTAACATCTTGCCTCGTCGCGGGCGACCCTTTTCGAGGTCGAACGCACTCAAAGTCATCGAGGGAGGTTTCATGTCGAAGCTCACCAGAAGGGTCTCGGTCCTCGCGGCCGGCGTCTTCGCCGCCGCCATCGGCGTCGCGCCGGCGGCTTGGGCCGAGGTCCCCGAGTCCTCGGATCCCATCAAGCTCGCGGTCCTCGAATGGACCGGGCAGCACGTGACCACGTACATGGCGGGCCAGATCCTGGAGCGCATGGGCTACACGGTCGAATACCCGACCGCCGGCTCCTACCCCTCCGGCCAGGGCACCGCCGACGGCGACCTGACCGCGACGCTCGAGGTCTGGGACAACAACATGGGCGAGTACTGGCCCAAGGTGATCGAGGAAGGCAAGGTCGAGAACCTCGGCCATGTCGGGCTCGACGGCGGCGAAGGCTTCGTCTATCCGAAGTACGTCGAGGAGATGTGCCCCGGCCTGCCGGCGTGGGACGCTTTCGTCGGCTGCGCCGAGCTGTTCGCGACGCCCGAGACGCTGCCCAACGGCCGGTTCGTCGACTATCCGGCGGATTGGGGCGATCGCGCAACGCAGCTCTTCAGGGCTCAGGGATTGCCGTTCGACGCGGTTCCGGCGGGTAGCGAGGGCGCGCTCGTCGCCGAGCTCAAGAGCGCGGTCGAGAAGCACGAGCCCGTGGTCTTGATGTTCTGGGCGCCGCACTTCATCCTGGCCCAGATCGAGGTCGGCTGGGTCGACATGCCCGAGGATCTGCGCAACGAGTACAGCATGCAGAAGCCCTTGATGGCCAAGTTCGTCTGGTCCGGCATGAAAGACAAGTGGCCCGCCGCGTACAATCTGGTCAAGACGTTCCAGATCGATACGGCGACCCAGCAGGTGCTGATGGACCTGGTCGACAACCAGGGCCAGGACGTGCGCGAAGTCACGTCCAAGTGGCTCGACGAGCACGAGGACGTCTGGCGGCCTTGGGTCGATCAGGCGATGATGTGATCGCGTAACGCGTATCGAGCGGGGCCGGCACGTCCGGCCCCGCGAATTTCACGGGTCCGGCCCTTCGACGAAAAAGCGGCTTGGTTGCTGGCCGCCGCAAGAAAAGTCCGGGGAGGCGGGGTCGGACGTATCGGGGAGTCGAGGGTGACGGCATGACGGTCGCCGAAGGCTTCGTTGGAACCGCGCGCCGGGGTGGCGCCGGCCTGTCCGACCCCGCGCTGCGGCCGTGGCTCGGCGCAGCGGCGGTCGTGGTCGTGATCTTCGCCCTGCGCGGCCAGCTCCCCTGGCTCGTCAAGTTCCCGGCCGATCTCGTCGTGCCCTTGAACGATTGGATCAACGCCGCGATGGACTGGTTCGTCGGGGTGTTCAAGCCGGTGTTCCGCACGATCACCTGGCTGACCTCCTTCCCGATGGGCTGGCTCCAGGACCTGCTCCATTGGCTGCCGTGGCCGGCCACCTTCATCGCCGTCGTCGCGATCGCCTACCGGGCCGCCGGGCGCAAGCTCGCGCTGTTCGCGTTTCTGTCGATGCTCTACATGCTGGTCACGGGCTACTGGGAAGCGAGCATGAACACGCTCGCCCTGGTCGGCGTCTCGGTGCCCCTCGCGCTGGCGCTCGGCTTCCTGCTGGGCATCGTCGGCTTCAAGAGCCGGCGCGCGGAGAAGATCATCCAGCCGACGCTCGATCTGATGCAGACCGTGCCGACCTTCGCCTACCTCATCCCGATCCTGCTCCTGTTCGGGCTGGGACCCGTGGTCGGCCTGATCGCGAGCGCGATCTACGCCGCGCCGCCCATGGTCCGCAACACCATTCTGGGACTGCGTCGCGTGCCGTCCGACATCGTCGAGTCCGGGCGCATGTCGGGCTGCACCAACCGCCAGCTCCTGTGGTGGGTCCAGGTGCCCACGGCGACGCCGACGCTCATGATCGGCGTCAACCAGACGATCATGGCGGCGCTCAGCATGGTGATCATCGCCGCCGTGATCGGCTCCTTCGCCGACATCGGCTGGGAGCTGTTGAACACGCTGCGCAAGGCGGAGTTCGGGCGCAGCCTGCTCGCCGGGGTGTGCATCGTGCTGATCGCGATGATCCTCGATCGCGTCAGCCGCGGCTTCGCCGAGCGCACCAACGCGGTGCGCGCGCCCGAGGCGCGCGGCTTCGAGCGTTATCGGGATCTCGCGAAGGTCGTGCTCGCCATGGTCGGGGCGGTCGCCCTGGCCTACGTCATCGATCCCTTGAAGGCGTACCCGCGGGCGTGGGAGGTCCTGCCATCCGATCCGCTGAACGCGGTTGTCACGTTCATCAACACGACCTTCCCGGCGACGCTGGAATGGATCAAGACGCAGACCTTGTTCTTCTTCCTGCTGCCGCTGCGCAGCGGCTTCGAGCTGGTCGCCAAGCCGGCCTCATGGGGCTTCGAGGTGACGCTGCCGGCGCAAGTCGTCTACGTCGCGGTGATCGGCGGGCTCGCGCTCGGCGCCCAGCGCCTCGCCGGCTGGGCCGGCATCATCGGCGCGGTCCTGCTGGGCGGCATCTACTACTTCGGCATGGTCAACGTGCCATGGCCGGCGTTCGCCCTGGTGGTCACGCTGCTCGCCTATCGCATCGCGGGGCGCGGCGTCGCGCTGCTCGCGCTGCTCTGCATGGCGTTCATGCTGCTGAACGGCGTGTGGACCGAGGTCATGATGTCGATCTACCTGTGCGGCGCCGCGGTGCTCGTTTCGGGCTTCCTCGGCTGCGCGGTCGGCGTCTGGGCCGCGCTCAACGACCGGGTCTCGGCGGCGGTGCGCCCGATCGTCGATCTGCTGCAGACGATGCCGGCGTTCGTCTACCTGATTCCGGTCATCATGTTCTTCCAGGTCGGCGACCTGCCGGCCCTGCTCGCGATCATCAGTTACGCGATCGCGCCGGCCATTCGCTACACCGAGCACGGCATCCGCAACGTGCGCCCCGACTCGGTCGAGGCGGCGCAATCGATGGGCTGCACGCGGCGCCAGATCCTGTTCCAGGTGCAATTGCCCCTCGCGCTGCCCGAGATCATGCTGGGCATCAACCAGGTCATCATGTTCGGGCTGGCGATGCTGGTCGTCTCGGCGCTGGTCGGCACCAAGGAGCTCGGCCAGCTCGTCTACCGGGCGCTGACCGCGGCCGACCCCGGCAAGGGCGCGATCGCCGGGCTCAGCATGGCCTTCATCGCCATCGTCGCCGACCGGATTGTTCAGGCCTGGAGCGCCAAGCGCAAGCAGGCGCTCGGGCTGTAGCGCGTCGTCCACCCTCACCCTGCCCTCTCCCGCCAAGGGCGGGAGAGGGTTGAGGAGGGTTGGCGCGGCCGAAGGGCGCGCCTACCCGAAGCTGGGTGAGGGCGGTTCTCACCGCCCAATGGCGTAGCACTGCATGCGGCGCGGGCTGGCGGCGGCCTTGAGCACGCGCCCCGCGCGCGAGGCCATGGTCATCGAGTTGTAGTGGCCCCAGCGCCCCGCTACGTCGAGGCGATGACCGCGCCGGTCGAGCTCGGCGAGGGTCGCGCGCGGAAACGTGTCCTCGATCGCCAGATGGCCGGGCACCCATTCGCGCGGGAAAAACGAGCACGGCGCGTGGTCGGTGTAAAAGCTCGGCGCGTCCACCGCTTCCTGCAGGTTCATGCCGTGATGCACGTGACGCAGGAACGCGTGCAGCGCCCACTGGTCCTGGTGATCGCCGCCGGGCGTGCCGAACACCAGGTAGGGCTCGCCTTGCTTCAGCGCGAGCGTCGGGGTCAGCGTGGTGCGCGGGCGCTTGCCGGGCGCGATGGCGTTGGGGTGCCCCGTGTCGAGCGAGAACATCTGGCCGCGCGTCGAGACGCAGAAGCCGAGCCCCGGCACCACGGGCGAGCCCGAGCACCAGCCGCCGCTGGGCGTGCCCGAGATCATGTTGCCCCAGCGGTCGATGATGTCGAAGTGGCAGGTGTCGCCCGGCGCCTTGTGGGCGACCCAGGGGTTGCGCATGCGGGTACCCGGCGCGACCACGTCGGCCGTCTCCGGGTGCGCGTAGTTGGTCGAGCCTTCGGCCCTGAGCGCGATTCGCCCGCCATGGCCGGGGATCGTGCCGGGCCGAACCTCGAGCGAGGCGCGGTCGGCGACGAGCCGGCGTCGCGGGGCGTTGTAGTCGTCCGAAAGCAGGCGATCGAGTGGCACGTCGACGAACTTGGGATCGCCGTAGAACGCCTCGCGGTCGGCGAGCGCGAGCTTGGCGCACTCCTGGACGGTGTGGACGAAGTCGGCGCCCTCGGGGTCCATGCCGGCGACGTCGGTGCCTTTCAGGAGCGCGAGCTGCTGGAGCAGCACGGGGCTCTGCGCCCACGGCCCCGCCTTGCACACGGTGTAGTCGCCGTAGTCGTAGCGGATCGGGTCCTCGATGGTGGCGCGCCAGCCGGCGAGGTCCTGACCGGTGAGGAACCCGATGTGCGGCTCGCCCGAGGTGTCCATGACGGCGTCGCGGAACAGGCGATCGACCGCCTCGGCGACGAAACCTTCGTACCAAGCGCGGCGCGCGGCCTCGATCTGGTGCTCGCGACCTCCGCCGGCGGCCTCGGCCTCGCGCACCAGCCGCTCGTAGGTCGCCGCCTGGGCCGGAACGGCGAGCAGCGTGCCGGTCTCAGGCGCGTCGCCGCCGGGCAGGAACACCGCGGCCGAGCTCGGCCAGTGGGTCTTGAAGAAGCCGGTGAGGCTCGCGAGCAGGTCGGCGACCGCCGGCTTGACCAGGAAGCCGTCGCGCGCGATTCCAATCACGGGCGCCAGGACTTCGCGCAAGGGCAGCGTGCCGTACTCGGCGAGCAGCAGCATCCAGGCGCCGAACGAACCGGGGACGACCGCCGGCAGGTGCCCGCTGCCGGGGATGACGTCGAGCCCGAGCTCGCGGTAGCGCTCGGGCGTCGCGCCCGCCGGCGCCGGGCCCTGGCCGCAGATCACCTCGACCTTCCGCTTCGCTTCGCTCCACAGGATCAGCGGCACGTCGCCGCCGGGGCCGTTCTGGTCGGGCTCGACGACGTTGAGCACGGTGCCCGCCGCGACGGCGGCGTCGAACGCGTTGCCGCCCCGCTCGAGCATCGCCATGGCGGCCGCGCTGGCCAACCAATGGGTCGTGGCGACGACGCCGAACGTGCCGACGATCTCCGGGCGCGAGGTGACGGCCATGCGGCTCTCCCTGATCACGGGAGGCGCAGTCTAGCGCAATCGCTCAAGCCGGGAAGGCGACCTGCTCGCGATCGTAGAAGCGGGCGGCGGCGAGCAGGATCAGCCCGGCAACGGCCAGGGTCGCGAGGCTCGCCACGACCGCGTGCAGGGGGTCGAACGGGTCGCCGCGCATCAGCGCGCCGAACAGCACGCTCTGGCCGAAGGTCGGCAGCGTCATCATCCAGGTCTTGCCCGTCACCGGCACGAACACCATGATCATGCCGGGCAGCGAGGGCACGAGCGGCAGGAGCCCGAGATAGGTCTGGGTCTCCTTGAAGCTGCGGGTCACCGTGGCGACGACGACCTGGAGCGCCACGGCGAACGCCATGACGGGAACCGCGACCACGAAGACGAGCGCGAAGGTGCCGACGCTGGGGTTCGCGGTGATGCCGACGTCGGCCAGCACCACCATGCGGAACATCGCCTTGTAGGCCAGCAGCGCCGCGATGACGGCGATCGCGGTGAACAGCAGCGAGGCGCCGAACTTGCCGAGCATCAGCTCCCAGCGCGGCACGGGATTGATGAGCAGGGGCTCGAGCGAGCCGCGCTCGCGCTCGCCCGCGGTCGTGTCGATGGCCAGGTACACGCCGCCGATGAAGATCGTGAAGATCAGGAACGGCGGCAGCATGTTGAGGAAAATGGTGGCGATGTTGCGCCCGCCCGCGACGTTGACGGTCTCGACCCGGATCGCCCTAGCGATCTCGGGATCGAGGCCCTTGGCGCGCAAGCGTGCCTCGGAAACCCGCCGGTCGAAGCCGTTGACCAGATCGAGCACGCGGCTGATCGCGACGATCGAGCCGAGCCGCGAGGGGTCGATGATCATCCTGAGCCGCGCGGTGCGATCGGCGGCGATGCGCTCCTCGTAATCCGGCGGGATGACCAGCACCAGGGGCACCTTGCCGGCGCGCACCAGGAGCTCGGGGTCGTCCTTCGGCTCCTCGACGACAACATTGCGTTCGGCCAGATGCGCCATCAGGTCGGGCGCGTTCGCCGCGCCGAGCACCGAGAGCTTGACCTCGGTCGCGGCCGGCCGGATGACCATCTGACCGACGAACAGGATCAGCGCGCCGAGCAGCAGGGGCCCGAGCAGCGGGTAGACGAGGCCGAGCAGCACCGAGCGCCGGTCGCGCGCGTTGTCGAGCGTCTCCTTGGCCAGGACGATGCGGGCGCCTTCAAGCACGCAGAGCCTCCGCTTCCTCGACCGCCGCCGCGCGCGGGCCGCCGTGAAGGGACACGAACACGTCCTCGAGGTCGGTCTTGCCGGTGGCGCGCATCAGCTCCTCGGGCGAGCCCTCGGCGACGACCCGGCCCTTGCCCATGACGACGATGCGGTCGCACAGCGCGTGCACCTCGGTCATGTAGTGGCTCGACAGGAGCACGCAGCGACCCTCGTCGCGGATGCGACGGATCAGCGCGCGCATGGCGCGGCTCGAGGACACGTCGAGGCCGTTGGTCGGCTCGTCGAACATGACGTTGGGCGGCTCGTGCACCAGGCAGCGCGCGAGCGCGACCTTGAGCGTCTGGCCCCTCGAGAAGCCCTTGGTGCGGCGGTCGGCGAATTCCTCCATGTCGAGCTCGGCGATCAAGGCGTCGATGCGCCGATCGAGCTCCGGCCCCCGAAGGCCGTGCAGCCGGCCGAAGTAGCGCACGTGCTCGCGCGCGGTCAGCCGGGTGTAGAGCCCGCGGTTGTCCGGCAGCACGCCGATGCGGCGCTGCACGTGGCGCCGCTCGCGGACGGTGTCGAGCCCGTCGACGCGGGCCGCTCCGGCGTCGGGCCTGAGGATCGTGTAGAGGATGCGCAGCGTCGTGGTCTTGCCCGCGCCGTTCGGGCCGATCAAACCCGTGATCTCGCCGTCGCGCGCGACGAAGCTCACGTCCTCGACCGCGTGGACGGCGCGAAACGACTTCCTGAGGCCTTCGACTTCGATCATGGTTCGGCTGGCATCCGGCGGCTGCGACCCGTCGCGACCCTAGTACCCGATCTCGGAGTTTAGCGCCCCCGGCGCGAAGCCCGAGATCGGGTACAAGGTAA
>JBBDQV010000050.1:0-9498 GCA_040905845.1 Alphaproteobacteria bacterium
TGCCGCAGGCACGCGTCGCGAACCGCGTGGCAGGCGCGAACCGGACAGCCGTGGGTCAAGCCCGGCCATGAAGAGCAAGGAAATTCGTCGATTGGACATTCTCAAACAGTCCCTGATCGCGAGCCAGGCACGAATCGGCGCGTGCGTGGAGAGCCGGGCCTCGATGGTCCCGCCGCTACACGCTTCGGCGCCGGATCAGCAGGACCGTGGCCGCGGCCAGGCCGACCAGGGCGCCGAGGAGCCACCAGGCCTCGTTGAAGGCCTCGGTCGCCGCCGCGCGCTCGATCAGCGGGGCGATCATGGCGCGTGTCGCCTCGTCGAGCGCGCCGGCCGCGGCCGCCGCCACCATCGCGGCGGGCAGGCCAACGGCCTCGGCCGCGCCCGCATCCCCCAGCGCGAGCCGCTCGGCCAGGTCGATCGCGTGATCCGGCGCGCGCACGGCGAGCACCGTGTCGACCAGGGCGAGCCCCACGGCGCCGCCGACGTTGCGCATCAGGTTGAAAAGTCCGCTCGCGTTTTCGACGGAGGAGCGCGCGCGTCCGCCGAGCGCGATCTGGGTTGCCGGCAACAGGCACAGCATCAGCGCGGCGCCGCGCGCGACCTGGGGCCAGAACATCTCGTCGAAGTCGGTTTCGATGGTGGCGAAGCCACCGGCCACCAGTCCGCCGGCGAACAGGGCGTAGCCGGCGCCGAGCAGAAGGCGCGCCGAAACCCGCCGCTCGAGCCAGGTCGCGACGGGCGCGGCCACCAGCTGCGCCGCGCCGGTCACAACCATGATCGCGCCGATCGCGAGCGGCCCGTGCCCGCGCACGTGGCCGAGGAACAACGGCATCAGGTAGACCGAGCCGAACAGCCCGGCGCCGAGCGCGAAGCTCAAGCCGCACGCGATCGCGAAGTCGCGCTCGGCGAACAATCCGAGGTCGACCAGCCGTTCCGGCCGGCGCGCGCACCGGCCGATCGCGAACGCCCCGGCGCCGAGCGTCGCGGCCACGAGACCGAGCGAAAGGCCCGAGCCCCAGCCCTGCTCGGGGCCTTCCTCGAGCGCGATCTCGAGCAGGGCGAGGAAGACGACGACCAGGACGAGGGCGAGAACATCGAGGTCGCGCAGCGCCGTGCGATCGGGCAAATCCGGCGCCGGTGTGTGCGCGATGACGGCCAGGGCGAGCAGGCCCGGACCCAGGTTGATCAGGAACAGCCAGTGCCACGACGTCGTCTCGGTGATCCAGCCGCCGAGCGCGGGGCCCAAGGTCGGCGCGAGCATGGCGAGCACGCCGGCGACCATCGTCGCGCGCTCGTGCAGGCGCGGCGGGAACACCAGGAACACCGCGGCGAACACGCCTGGGATCAGCACCCCGCCGCAGAACCCCTGGACGACGCGAAAGCCCAAGAGCACCGGATAGCTCCAGGCGAGCGCGCAGCCGACGCTCGCCGTGGTGAAGCCGCCGAGCCCGACCAGGAACAAGCCCCGAAGCCCGAGCGCGCGCCCGAGCCAGCCGGTGAGCGCGATCGCGACCACCTCGGCGATCAGGTAGGTCGTCTGGACCCAGCTGATGCCGCCGCCCGCGACGCCGAGCGCCGCCTCGATCGTGGTCAGCGAGCTCGCGACGATCTGGATGTCCAGGATCGCCATGAACATGCCGAGCCCCATGGCGGCGAAGCCGAGCCACGTCGCGGGCGCGACGCGAGTCTCCGGCTCCGCGGCCGGCCGGCCGGGTGTCATGGCGAACCGCCCTCGAGCCGCGACCGCTACCAGGCGCCCGGCACGAACGTCGCGTAGTCGGGCGCGCGCTCGATGCGGAGTGCGGCGCAGCCGCACGCCGCGTCCTCATCCGCGCGGGCCATGGTCAGCAGGCTGATGCGCGTCGCCGCCTTGGCCAGCGCGTGGTGGATCGGATCGATGCTCTCGCCCTCGGTCTCGACGATCCCGTCCTCCCAGCAGACGACGTAGCTCGAGCTCGCGAAGCAGGCGCCGATCTCGCGCATCGCCGAGGCCTCGGGCCCGATGCTCTGGTTGATCGCGTCGCCGCCCATCATCTGGTAGGCGCGCGCCTCGGCCCGGCTGGTGAAGCGCGGGCCCCAGTTGTGCGCGACGACGATGCCGTGGCCGTGGCCGAGCACGCGGCCCGGCGCTGGCCAATCGGGTCGCGCGGTCGCCTCGAGGGTCGCCGAAAGACTCGGGCAAAAGAGCTGCCGGGCGAGCCCCTGATGGCGCAACCGACCCGCCATGACCGAGTGCTGGGTCTGGCCGAAGTCGATCACGTCGCGCGCGACGATCAGATCGCGCGGCGCGAGCGCCTTGTTGAGCGAGCCGCACGTCGAATCGGCCAGCACCTTGCGCGCGCCGGCCTCGCGCAGCACCCAGGCGACGCGGCGGTGCGCGGCATGGTCGATCGCGTCGTCGGGCCAGCCGTGGGAGAACACGTTGAGCAGCACGCGGGCGCGCCCGTCCGGCGTCAGGCTGCCCGCGAGCTCGAGCACTTGCCACTGGCCGCACGGCCCCCACGGCGTCTCGAAGCCGAGCCAGCGGTCGAGCACGCGCACGCCGGAGAGTTCGAGGTCGTCGGGGAACCTGAGTCCCCAGCCGGCGCTGCCCGAAAGCAGCGCGAACGGAGTCTTGGGGATGGTCTGGGCCATGGCGGCGGGCATCGGCGGCGAGCATGCCGGTCCTTCGGCGCGGTAGCAAGGCGGCTGCTGGCGCGCTAGGTTGTATACGCGACCGGCGGCGGCACGCCGGCGATCACGAGCGGGAGGGTACGATCATGACGGATTGCCACGGGCTCGCCCTGCGCATCTTGCGGGCGAGCGGCATCGCGGGCGTTCTGGCCACGGCCAGTTTCGCGACCGGCGCCACGGCTCAGGAGGTCCACGTGCTCAACTGGGAGGGCTGGGGCACCAATCAGCCGTTCGCCATCGAGGCGTTCGAGGGCGCCACCGGGGTCAAGGTGGTCCACGACTACTTCACTTCGTTCCCCGAGATGTTCACCAAGCTGCGCACCAGTCCGGGCTACTACGACGTGGTCGTGATCAACTCCTCGTACACCGGGGCGGCGATCGACGAAGGGCTGATCGAGCCGATCGACACCAGCAAGCTCGAGAACTACGCGACGTTGTTCCCCGAGCTGAGGGACGCACCCGACTTCCACCGCGATGGCAACACCTACGGCGTCGCCTGGGTGTGGGGCGCGACCAGCGTCAGCTACAACACCGAGGCGATCAGCGCGGCGCCCAGCTCGGTCCAGGTCTTCTGGGACCCGGCGCACGCCGGCCGCGTCTGCTGGCACGACAGCCCCGAAGATTCGGTGCGCATGGCCGCCATCGCCACCGGCCAGGACCCCGAGAACGTCACCGACATGGCCGCCGTGCGCGACAAGCTGCGCGCGCTCAAGGGCCAGATCAAGACGTTCTGGGCGTCCGAGGACGAGTGGCTCAAGCTGATCGCCGGCGGCCAGTGCGACGTCTCGCTGATCTGGACCGATTCGACCGAGAAGGCAAAGGAGCTGCACGGCCAACCCATCACCTTCTTCATCCCCGAGGAGGGCGCGCTCGGCTGGCGCGATGGGCTGTCGATCCCGACCGGCGCGCCGAACCCGGACGCCGCGCTCAAGTTCATCGACTCCATGACGAGCGCCGCGTTCTACGGCGGCTGGGCCGAGGCCGGCGGCGCGCCGGTGGCGGCGAGCGGCGCGGCGGTCGATGCGCTCGCGGCAGGCTCGCTGACGCGCCAGGTGCTGACCACGCCCGAGAACCTCGCCCGGCTCAAGTTCCAGCAGCCGTTGACCGAGGAGGAACGCCAAGCCTGGCTCGAGCTGTGGGAGGAGACCAAGGCGTACTACGCGGAGTAGGCGGATACGCGGCCAGTCAGTGCCTCGGTTTCGGGGCCTCACCCTTCGACAAGCTCAGGGTGAGGCCCTTTCTCATAGCCTCATGCCGAGCTTGTCGAAGCATGAGGGCAAAGTGAGACGCTACCCCTGGGCCGCGCGGGCTTGCACGGCGCGGCGGGACGATGCTAAGAGCGGGTCCCGCCTCGGCGGCGAGTGGGCGCGTAGCTCAGCGGGAGAGCACTACGTTGACATCGTAGGGGTCACTGGTTCGATCCCAGTCGCGCCCACCAATCCCCTTAGAAAACCATCTGACTATCTACAGATCTTAAAATATTCTGCAAATTGTTCTTCGTGCTTGTTGAGAGATTTGACGAAAGAATATAGTTCTTCTTTGCCAGCATGAACTATAGATATCTTGATTTCTTCAGATGTCATAATGGCTTTTATAAATTGATTGATCGTATCGTCTCCTTCAGTGAATAAACCAAATACTGTATCGTTTGTTGGATATACACGATCAAAAGTATATACGAGATCAGGAACGGAAATATTCATAACAATGTATTTGTTGGACGAGAAAATATCCTTAAATTTTGCATTTTCAAACCAGACTCCTATGCCGCTCGCTGTTACATCATTGCTATCTTTTTCGCAGAACAACATAAAACCATTTATTTTCTTTCTATTTTGTATATCTTCAAGAACTATCCAATTCGCTCCACCATCTTGTCTTTGTGATGCAAGTTTCCACTGATCTGCTCTACTCAGTGGTACGGATGTCATAAAAATGACGATAGTACATATAAAGCATGCAACTAGGTCATATTTTTTACTTATCGAGACATCCTTTCATTATATCCGAGTCGAGGGCATATTTCACCATATTGTTGCATATCATTATGAAAAAAGTCGATCCCATAGAAACGTACAATATTTTACTTATCCATACTGATTACCTACGCTCTGGCCATCGCCGTTGCACACGATGACTTCTTCGATTTCGCCGGTCGCGATCCTCATGGCATTGACGGGCACACCAATCTCGTCGGCCAGGCACTTTTCGCCTCTCGATCTCTTGGCCGTCCTATTTCTCTGTTTCGCCTTTCTTTCCGAAAGCATAGCCCATCGCCCCGCCGATTAACGCCGCTGCGGCGCTAGACAGTGCATCATTGAGCGCAAGTAGCCCGATGAGCGGAAGGGCCATAGACAATACTATGTAGCGGATAAACTGCCACCCAATCCCCTTGGGCGTGTCTCCCTTGAGTCGGTTACAGAGACCGCCGACAAGGGCAACAAGCATGACCACTACAAGAGCACCGGACAAAATTGGCTGCACCCAGGCCATCCACGAATCTCCACATGCTTTCTGCCAAGCATAATGGGATTTGAGCCCGGACGCGATAGCCCAATAACCGCGATCAGATTTCAGACTGAGACAGATCCCTACGCCGAATCGCATCCCTACGCCGAATCGCATCCCTACGCCGAATCGCACTTCAAACTGCGGCAATGCCCGGAATTGGGCTCGCTTGATCTCCCGGACGCAACGATGCTAAGGGCGATGTCCCGCCCGAAGGGTCCTCTGCCAGCGTATATGGGCGCGTAGCTCAGCGGGAGAGCACTACGTTGACATCGTAGGGGTCGCTGGTTCGATCCCAGCCGCGCCCACCATCGCTCGCAGCGCCACCGGGAAAGAGAGGCGCAGGTCGACGCTCCGATGGCTGACCCATCGCGATCGAGGTTCCAGTCACCGCATGTCGTGCGCATGTTCCCGACCTACGTCTGGAAGGCGGAGCTCAAGCCCGAAATCCATCGCCCCCTCAACGATTCGATCGCGCGAAGGCTCGCCGAGATCATGGGGCCGACCGAGCTCGCGCGCGGGGAAAGCTGGCAGTCCGATCACGCACTCCACGAGCGGGCCGAGATCGCCGGGCTCATCGCCTGCATCGACGAGGCCGCGGCCACCCTCCTCGACTACCTCAAGGTCGGCCACGAGGGGTTCCGGATCACCGGGTGCTGGGCCAACGTAAGCGCCCCGGGCGCCGCGCACCGAATTCACAACCACCCCAACAACTACCTGAGCGGGGTCTACTACGTGCGGACCCACGCGCGCGCCGACACCATCAACTTCCACGACCCGAGGCCGCAGACCGGGGTCATCCGCCCGCCGGCCATGGGCCTCGTCGCCGAGAACGCCGATCAGGTCGTCGTCAAGGTCAAGGACGGCACGCTCCTGATGTTTCCGGCATGGCTCGACCATTCGGTCGATCCCAACCAAAGCGACAAGACGCGGATCAGCGTCAGCTTCAACATCATGTTCGCGTCCTTCGCCGAGTCCATGTCCCGGCCGCTCTGGCGGGGCGGTCGCAGAAGCGCATGACGGAGCGACCGAGTACTGCGGGTCAGGTGCCATTGGGCGGCGTCACTCCGGCGCGGTCGAGAAGACCTTCCAAAACGCGGCCATCCAGGTGATTTGGCGCGCCGTGGCCGAGCAGGGCGAGCACCGTCGGCGCCAGGTCGAGTATGTGGCCGCTCTCCACCATGGCGCCTTGGCGCACCCCCGGACCGGCGCCGAGCACGAAGGCGTTGCCGTTGTGAAAGCCGGAGCGATGCCGCGGCAGCCGCTTGGTGTCGACGAGATCGCCGAACCGGGCGGAACGCAGCCCGCGGATCGGATGGCCGGTGTTCCAGGTGAGCGTCAGATCCGGCAGCAGGTGGCGATAGGGGCCGTCGAACATCCGCTGTGGCCGGGAGATCTTGACGACGACGGGAACATCGACGTCGAGATTGCGGAGCCCGCCGAGCTCCTCGGTCAGCTCGTCGAGCAGCGCCTCGTATTCCGCCCCGGGCTCGACCAAGCCGGGTTGTTCGCGGCCCTTCACATTGACCCGGACGTAGCCGGCATCGTCCGAGGGCAAGCAGAAGGCCCGCATCGCCGGCCACCGATCGCTGTCGTACACCGACTTCATGACCTGGGTTCGCGCCAGGTGGCGAAGCCGAACGGGAAGCCAATGCTTCAAGGTGTCGCGCACCGGCTGGGGCAGGGCGGCGCGGATAATGGCGGCCACGTCGGGCCCGAGAGCGCGCATCGGTCGCGCGTTCCGTGCGACATCGCCCCGATCCTGGTCGAACCAGCGCTCGAGCAGCCGCGCGACCAGTTCCTGGCCGTTGTAATTCGGCGCCATGCCGTGGACCGAGGTCACGAGCACGATCGTGTCGGGCGGCAGTTCCCCGAGCAGCTCGCCGAGCGCCGCATCGCACGCCGCGTAAACGTCGCGAATCGCGGTCTTCAGGTCGTCGGGAGCGTCCGCCCTGTGCCAGGGATGGTCGCGGTCCATGAAGTGCCAGAACCGATGGCCCACGGAATGCGGTTCGCTCCAGACGCCGATAAACAAGTCCCAGTCCGGGTCGCGGCCGAGCAGGTAGGAGGCGAGTCTACGACGCGCCGCCACCCCTTGCAGGAGCCGCTCGCGCAGGTAGGCGTAGTATCGGTCGCCCTGGGCGGAGTCCTCTTCCTCCAGCAGCTTCAGCGGATAGCTGCCGATGACCTTGCGAACCTCGCGGAGCAGGCCCTCGGGGTGCGACGCCGGCTCATGCTTCGGCGCGTGGGCTCCCCAGGCGACGACTTGCAGCGCGTCGAGCTCGGGATCGGGCACGCTGACCGGCACATCGACCGCGATCGTCCGCAGCCCGGGCGCGAAGGCCATGAACGGCCGGTTCGGGTTCGCCGTGGCGTGCGTCGCCGTCAGACCCAACGTCCTTGGGTCGAATTGGAACGACGAGAATAAGTCGGTCCGTGCCGGGTTGACGCCGTAATAGAAGCTCGGCCAGACGCTGGCGGAGAAACAGTCGGCGACGCTTCCGAGCCGGCCCCAGCAGCCCCGCGCCTTGAGGGCCCGCAGCGTCGGCAGATGGCCCTCGGCCATCCAGGCCTCGACGAGATCGGCCTCGGCGCCATCGAGGCCCACGACGAATACCCTCCGCCGCGAGGGCGAGCGTTCCGTGCGCCGGTTCGGTCGATCCGCCATGCGCCACTTCCTCGGCTGGCAAGAAGCCCGCTCGCCCCGTCCCACGGCCGAAACGCGACCGACCACATGATCCGGTTGAACCTGGGCGAATGAGCAATATTCGGACCAGGAGCGTCAATGCTATAACTCTTACGACGTGATGGCGCCGACGCCTGCCGACATCGATGAACCCTGGGCGCACGGGGGATCGCGCATCTCGACGTGCGATCCCGTTGCCTAGACCAGGCCGCAATCGGCAGGTCCGCCAAGAACTCGACGTCTCGACCGAAGAATGCTGACGCGACGGTCCCTCATGACAGGTTTGCCGGCATTGCCGCTGATCGCGGCGATTGCCGTGACGGCGCGCGCCGCCAGCGGGACGGGCAAGGGCAGAGCCGAATGGTCGCCTATCCCAGGCGCCGAGCTTCGCTCGGTGTACCCGTCCAAAGCGATGCTGATCGCACGCCGCTGCCGAGGCGTCAGTGGCCCGAGTGCTGTTCTCGGTGCTTGGTGCGGCTGGGCATGGGATGTCGAGAATGAGATCGGCTACCTGCTCGCGCACGGCGGGCACACCGACTACGGCGGGAACGAAGTCTATCGCTGGACCTTCGCCCAGGGCTGGGAGCGCCTGAACGACCCCGACTACGTCAACTTCGCCCTGAACAAGGGCAAGGGCCTACCGTCCTCGCCCGACGGTTTGACGCTGCTCGACCGCCCGGCGTCCACGCACACCTACGCGCGTGAGTTCGTGCTGGACGGCGTGCCCTACCTCATGGGCTCGGCCAATGGCTGGAGCGGCGGTCAGACGAGGCGTTGCTGGAAGTTCAACTTGACCGACCTGACGTGGACCGAGCTGGCGACGATGCCGGGCAGCAGCGAGCCGAGCGGGGGCGCGTTCGACAAGGTCTCGGGTAAGTTCATCGGGTTCTACAGCCAATACAAGACCGCCACCTACGATCCGGACGCGAACGTCTGGACCAGCGTTGCCGGTCCTCGCTACACCATGGGAAAGTCGGTGGCCATCCACGAGGCCAGACGGCTGATGTGCGTGCTCGCGCGGAACGACAAGGGGATAGTGCAGCTTCATTCGTACCCCCTCGGATCGGCCGGTCAGCTCGGGGCGGATAAGAAGTTCGATCTCGGCGTGCAGATGTGGCCGCGCACCGATGTCCTGACCTATCACCCCGACCTCGAGATCGTGCTCGTCTGGACCGGCACGAGGATGGCGGCCTTCGACGGCGATACGTTGACCGAGGTCGCGATGCCCGCGCTGCCCGGCGTGCTGGCGAAGAACGGGCTCTACAACAAGGTCAGCTGGTCGAAGTCACAGGGCGGGTTCGTCGTGCCGTTCAACGATCGAGAGACGTGGCTACTGAAGGTAGCGTGGTAGGCTCTCGCGCCCTTGCGGGTTGACGCGCCGGAACGCCTCGCCTATAAGACCGCGCTTCCGGGGCTCCCCGGGAATCGGTCAGCGAGAACCATGAAGATCCGCAACTCCCTCCGCTCGGCGAAGGTCCGGCACAAGAACTGCCAGATCGTGCGACGTCGCGGCCGGCTCTACGTCATTAACAAGACCGAACGGCGCTTCAAGGCCCGCCAGGGCTGATCACGCGCCATCGTCCCACGTTGACGCCGCGGCGGCTTGGCCGCACGTTGTCGTCATGCGCATG
>JBBDQV010000051.1:0-9438 GCA_040905845.1 Alphaproteobacteria bacterium
CTCCTCGCGGATGATGTCCATGCACAGCTCGACGCACTCGTCGCAGATGAACACCGTGGGGCCCGCGATGAGCTTGCGCACCTCGTGCTGGCTCTTGCCGCAGAAGGAGCAATAGAGGGTGCTCTTCGAGTCACCGCCGCTGGTCTTGGTCATGTCGACTCCGCCATGGAATCCGACGCCGTCCTAGCAAGTTAGCCACAAGCGCGGGGCCGAGACAACAGTTCAAGCCTGAAGCGCCCGGCCGATGCCGACCTTGGGATGGTCCGGCCGATGCGTTCAACAATCCGTTAAGGGGCCTCGGCGCCCCGTCACGCCGCCGGGCCGTCGCCTTCGGCCGGCACCGGTCGCTTGACGATTACCTCGTCGATCAGGCCGAACCCCTTGGCCTCCTCGGCGGACATGAACGTGTCGCGGTCGACCTTCTGCTCGATGACGTCGAGCGACTGGCCGGTGTGCTTGACATAGATTTCGTTGAGGCGCTTGCGCATATCGAGTATCTCGCGCGCCTGGATCTCGATGTCCGATGCTTGACCCTGCACGCCGCCCGAGGGCTGGTGGATCATCACCTTGGCGTGCGGCAGCGCGAAGCGACGGCCCTTGCCGCCGGCGCACAGGAGCAGCGAGCCCATCGACGCCGCCTGGCCCAGGCACAGCGTCGAGACCTGGGGGCGGATGTATTGCATGGTGTCGTAGATCGCCAGGCCCGCGGTCACCACGCCGCCGGGCGAGTTGATGTAGACCGAGATGTCCTTGCTCGGGTTCTCCGACTCGAGGAACAGGAGCTGCGCGCACACCAGGCTCGCGACGGTGTCGTTGACCGGCCCGTTCAAGAAGATGATGCGCTCCTTGAGCAGCCGCGAATAGATGTCGTAGGCGCGCTCGCCCCTTGCCGTCTGCTCGACGACCATGGGCACCAGGTTGTTCATCCGCGTCTCGAACCGGTCGGGCATCGCCGTCGTTTTCCTCGCGTTGGGTAGGTCAGCCGTCCTCGCCCACGGCGGGGCCGACCGCCGCGACCGAGGTGGCTTCGTCGTCTTCGGGCCCGCGCTTCAGCTCGTCGACCGTGACCGCTCGATCGGTCACCTTGACCTGGGCGAGGATGTGGTCGACCACCTTGTCCTCGAAGATCGGCGCCCTGAGCTCCTGAATCGCGCTGGCGTTCTTCGTGTAGTAGTCGAACACCTTGCGCTCCTGGCCCGGGAACGAGCGTGCCCGCGCGACGATGGCGCGGTTCAGCTCCTCGGGCGTCACATCGATATTGTTGCGCCGGGCCACTTCCGCAAGGAGCAGGCCCAGGCGCACGCGACGCTCGGCGATGTCGCGGTACTCGGCCTTCAGCTTGGCGGTCTCCTCGTCGTCGCTGGCGGCGGCGGGCTCATGGCCGTGGTCATGGTCGTGCCCGTGATCGTGGTCATGATCGTGAGCATGATCGTGCTCCGCCGGCGTCTCTCCGCGCTGGCGGCGCAGCTCGGTCTCCACCTGCCGCCAGATCGCGCCGAACTCGGCGTCGACCATGCCCTTGGGCACCTGAAAACCGTGGCGCCCGGCGAGCGCGTCGAGCAGCGAGCGCTTGAGCCGGGCCCGGCCAAGCCGAGCGTAGTCGTCCGCGAGGTGCTTCCTGACGTCGCCCTTCAGGGCCGCGAGGTCGGCGAGCCCGAGCGACTTGGCGAAGTCGTCTCCGGCCGTCAGCGCCTGGCGCACGCGCACGTCCTTGACCGTCACCGCGAACTGGGCGGTCTTGCCGCGCACGGTCTCGGCCGGATAGTCGTCGGGGAAGACCACGTCGACCGAGAAGGACTCGCCCGTCGTGCGGCCGGCGAGCGCGCGGTCGAGATCGGGCAGCACCTGCCCGGAGCCGACCTGGACGGGATGATCCTTGCCCACGCCGCCGGCGAAGCCCTGGCCGTCCAGGGTGCCCTCGAAGTCGATGACGAGCTGATCGCCCTCGGCCGCTGCGTGCCCCTCCGGCGCGGGCTCGAACCGACGCGACCGCTCGACCAGCCTGCCGAGCGCTTCGTCGACCTGCTCGTCCGCGACCTCGACCACCGGGCGTTCGAGCTGGATGTCGGCGAAGTTGCCCGGCTCGATCTCGGGCATCACCTCGATCGCCATCTCGAACTCGAGATCGGCGCCCTCGGCGAAGTTCGTGATGCGGATTTGCGGGCGCAGCGCGGGCCGCAGGCCGCGGTCCTGCATGACCTTGGTCGAGCTCTCGCCGACCGCCTGCTCGACCGCCTCGCCCATGACCTGGGGACCGAACCGCTTGCGCAGCAGGTCGATCGGCACCTTGCCCGGGCGGAACCCAGGCAGCTTGGCGGTGCGCTGCAACGCCGACAGCCGGCCCTTGATCCGATCGGCGATCTCGGCGGCGCCGATGACGATCTTGAGCTCGTGGCGCAGGCCTTCGGCGTTCGTTTCGGTCGCTTCCATGGCCTTCCCCGCGCGCCCGTGGCGCATCCCTTTCCGGTTCGCCGGCGCGGAAGGTGCCCACCTATCGGCTTTCGCCGCGCCGGTCAAGCCGGCGGCCCGCCCCCTAGCATGGGGGTTGCGGCCTGGGCGTGTTGCCCCGACAGTGGCGCCGGGACGACCGGTCGAGACCGTGATCGGGCGCATCATGGAGGACAACGCATGCTCACCCGTAGCAACGTCAAGCCGAAGCTCAAGTCCGAGGTCGAGGTGGTGTTCGAGGACGGCTCTTCGCTCAAGGGGTCGTTCTTCCTCACGCCGGACCAGAGGATCGTCGATGCCCTGAACGATGACCGCTCGTTCGTCCCGTTCGAGGACAGCGACGGCACGCTGCTGGTCATCCGCAAGGAGGCGGTGCGCTTCCTCAAGCCGAAGGCCCAGGAGCTCAGCCGTCACAAGGAGGCGCCGCGCTACCTCGGGGTGTCGTGAGCCGCGCGCGTGCCGCGCTGGGCCGTTTGGTCGTGCCTGATCGCCACGCTGGGCGGGCCGGCCCCGGCATGGCCCGCGGACGGCTGGCTCGACGACGCGGCGCTCGCCGCAGCGTTCGCGGGCCGCACGGTCGCCGGCGCCTTGCGCCCGGGGCCCATGGGAGACGTTTGGTTCGCCGAGACCCTGGCTCGCGACGGTTCGCTCGAAGGCCGCGCGGGCCTTGGCGACGGCGAGCCGCGCTGGGCGTGGCGCGGGTCCTGGACCGTGCGCGACGGCATGTTGTGCCGAACCGTGCCCGCGACGAACACCACCGACTGCGCCAGGCTGCGCCGCGACGGGCTCGGTCTCGCGGCCCATCGGCTTACCGGCAAGCTCGGCGCGCCGAGCCGGTTCACGTCGACCGCGCGGCTCGACGACGGCGGGCTCTCGATCGCGGGCTGGACGACCTCGGCGCTCGTCGTGTTCCTGGTGCGCGACGGCCCCGCGCCGTGATCGACGGGGCGAGCCCGCGATGCGCTGTACCCACCGCGACGCCGACAATGCGGGGGTCGCCCGTCCTCTTGGGCGGCGCTTCTTGCTTCGATCGTGGTGCGGGCGGGGAGACTCGAACTCCCAAGCCTTGCGGCGCCAGAACCTAAATCTGGTGCGTCTGCCAGTTCCGCCACGCCCGCGTACCCCCAGGGTCCCGCGCCCGGGGCCGGTTGTCCAGCCGAGGTTGGTCGTCAGACCGGCGAGCGTATGAACCGACTCTCGATCCGCCTCATCCTGAGCCTGTCGAAGGATGGGGCGGTGCACCACCCTCGTGCTTCGACAAGCTCAGCACGAGGATTTCTTCATGGGTCAATTCATAGCTGCCCCCGCGTCAAACGTCGGGCCTGAGCGCCTCGATGACCAGGGGGCGGTAGTGGCGCAAGTCCGGCGTCTGGGCGCCGGCCACCTTGCCGGCTTCGTCCCAGCGCCTGAGCGCGACCGCGTCCCTGGCGTAGGGCCGCGCATCGAAGGCACGTGCCGACGCCTCGTCCAACGGCCCGCCCTGGAGCCTCAGGCTGAGCTTCGAGGCGTCCGACAGCAGCCCGTCGTACCAGGACTCGGTCGCGGCCAGGTAGCGCTTGGCGTCGACGTGAAGGCGCACCGGTTCGGCGACCTCCGGCCCGAAGCAACGCGCGAGGAACGCGCCACCGACGTCCTCGTGGCGGCTGTCGAGCCCGTGCAGGGCGCAATCCTCGGGCAGGTCGTGCAGGAAATGACCGATGTCGTGGAGCAGCGCCGCGACCACGAGCGCTTTGGGCGCGTTCGCCAACTCGGCCGCGTGCGCCGATTGCAGCGCGTGCTCGAGCTGGGTGACCGGCTCGCCCAGGTAGGCGTCGCCGCCGTGCCTGGTCAGGATGCCGAGAACGCGGTCGGCGGCGTCGTGCTCGCGGTCGGCCCCCGCCAGCCCGGCGTCGGCGACGTCGTGGCCGATCGTCCGCGCCAGCACCCGGAGCTTGCTCGCCAGCCCGCCCGCATCGACGTAGCATCCCTGAAGGTGTCGGCGTCCTGCCGCGCGGTACGCCTTGCGGCCGTGGAGCGTGCGTCGGTTGTCCATGATCAGAACGTCGCCGGGCGCCAGACGCACGCGCACCTCCGACTCGGGCGAGCGCAACAGGGCGCCGAACGCGCGATAGGCGTCGTAGAAGCACGCCGCGTCGTCGGTGTCGGCGTCGGGGCCATGAAAGGCGCGGTCGTTGACGTGGATCGCCCGGAGGCGTCCCTCGGCGTCGCACGCGATCACTGGGCGCAGCGCCCTGAGGTCGGCCGTCTGATCCGCGAAGCGGTAGAGCACCGGGACGCGCGCGAGCGTCGCGAACGCCGCCGGCCGCTCGCGGCGCAGGCGCTCGGCCGCGGCGAAGCCGTCAACGAGGATGTTGTCGCCGCCGTCTTCGCTCTGCTCGAGGCAATGAAGAAGCTGCAGCCCGGGCACCGGATCGGCGTAAGGGTTGTCGGTGTGCGCCGCCAGCCCGCGCGGCGTATAGGCCAGGTTCTCGGGGTCGGGCTTGGCGATGACGTCGAAATGGCGGCCGTAGTTGGTCTCGCGCACGTACCAGAAGAGCGCTGCCACGCGCTCCACCTCGGCGTCCCGGCACGGCACGCCCGAAAGGATCGCGAAGCCGCGGTCGCGGACGTGGGCGAGAAACCGATAGAGCGCGGCGGGATCATCGACCACGGCCGCGTGGTCGCCGCGCGGCAAATCGGCCTCGAGTTCGCGACCCCAAAGGAGCGGCCGGGGCCGCCGCCGGGCGCGCGCCTCGGCGCTCGGCGCCTGGCCGGCGAGCCAGGCCACGTCGTAGCGGCTTTGGTGGCCGTCGGGCGCCCAGCGTACGGCGAGCGAGCCGTTCGCCGCGATCTCGGCCGCGCCTGGAGCTAGCGCCGGGTCGAGGTCGGCGGGATCGAGCAGGTTCTGGCCGTTGCCCGCGTCCCGGCACGCCGGGCAGGCGCACGCCGAGCGAAGCCACGCGGCCGGCAGCACCAGCCTGCCCTCGGGCCCACGATCGAGCACGACCGCGGAGCGTTCCACCGTAACCGTGATGTCCGCCATGGTGCCCTCGCTCAGCGTTTGAGAAGTCCGCTCACGGCCCCCGACACGGTCACCCTGCCCTCGCCTTCGTAGGCCTCGTGGTTCGCTTCGATCTCGCTCTGGCGATAGAGGTAGTTGACCATGAGTCCCGCCGATTCGTTGAGTCCCTTCTCGGACGTGTCGGCTTGCCAGTTCACCCGCTCGATGCGCGCGCCGTTGGCGAGGTGGAAGCGGGCGACGGGGTCGCGCGGGCGACCGTCCGGGCGTGACTCGCGCGCGAGATAACGCGCGCCGAGCCGCATGAGCGGCGCCTCCATCGCCTGGCGCGCCGCTTCGTCCGTGGACCAGTCGGCAGCCAGCAGCTTGGCGAGCGCCGCCGAGCCCGAGGACGTGCCGGCGAGCTTCATCAGCGCCTGTGCCTCGATCGGCGCGAACAGGTCGTGGGTGCCGATGGCGAGCAGCGGATCGAGCCAGGCCCGGAACCCCGGCAAGGGCGAAAGCGTCGCGAAGACCTGGAGCCGCGGGAACGCGGCAGCCAGCTCGTCGACCACGCGCTTGATCAGGAAGTTGCCGAAGCTGATGCCGGCGAGGCCACGCTGCGCGTTCGAGATCGAATAGAAGATCGCCGCGCTCGCCTCGGCCGGGTCGAGCGGCTCGGCCGCCTCGTCGAGCAGAACCTGGATGTTGTCGGCCATGGCGCGGACCAACGCGACCTCGACGAAGATCAGCGGCTCCTCGGGCATGCGCGGATGGAAGAAGGCGAAGCAGCGCCGGTCGGAATCGAGGCGGTTCTTGAGGTCCTGCCACGACCGAATCGCGTGCACGGCCTCGTAGCTGATGAGCTTCTCGAGCAGCGCCGCCGAGGAGTCCCAGGTGATGCGCCTGAGGTCGAGAAACCCGACGTCGAACCACGAGGCCAGGAGCCGGCGCATCTCCTCGTCGAGCCCGGCCATTTCAATGTCGTCGCGCGCGAGCCGCATGACGACGGCGCGCAGGTCGACCAGGAACTTGACGCCCTCGGGCAGCACGTTGAATTGGGTGAGCAGACGCAGGCGCGGCGCGGCCAGCGCGTCCCTGAGCCGCGCTTCCGCCTCCGCCAACGCACGGGGATCGGCCCCGGCGTCGAGCAGGCCCTGGGCCGCGTCGGCGACGTCCGCGTGGTTGGGCCCGAAGTCGCGCGCGAGCACGCCGAGGAACCGGCGTCGTCCCGCGTCATCGAGCGCGAGATAGAGCCGGCCCAGGTCGGCCGCGCGCGCCCGCGCCGAGACCTCGCCGCCGCGCCCCTCGATGCACTCGCGCATGCGCTCGCGCACTCGGGCGAGATCGGGGTCGGGCAGCTCGGGGTGGAAGCCGTCCCCGGTCAATCGGATGCGGCCCGCGCCGGCGATCTCGCGCCAGCGTTCGCGCAGATGGCGTAGCGTCCGATCGAACAGGCGCGCAGGTTGGAGCGTCGCCATCGCCTAGGTCCCGCGGGCCGCGAGGCGCGCGCGCGCGTCCGGGATCGCGTCCACCAGGTCCTCGCTGATCAGCCCGGGACCCAGGGCCGCGGCCGCCACGCCGTGCAGCCACGCCGCCGCGGCTCCGGCCCTGAAAGCATCGAGGCCCTGAGCCATCAGCCCGACGGCCAGCCCCGCCAGCACGTCCCCGGCGCCGGCGGTGGCGAGCCACGGCGGCGCGTTGGTGTTGATCGCGGCGCGCCCGTCGGGCGCCGCTACGACGGTGTCGGCGCCCTTGAGCAGCACCACGGCGCCCGACTCCTCGGCGGCCAGGCGCGCGCGCGCGAGGCGATCGCCTTGGTGGGGGAAAAGGCGCCGGTACTCGCCGTCATGCGGCGTCAGCAGCACATGGGGCCCGAGCGCCCTCAACAACGTTTCGCGATCATCGGCGAACACGGTGAGAGCGTCCGCGTCGAGCACGATGGC
The DNA here is from genome assembly GCA_040905845.1 of Alphaproteobacteria bacterium. Classification (GTDB taxonomy): domain Bacteria; phylum Pseudomonadota; class Alphaproteobacteria; order SP197; family SP197; genus VGDP01. The sequence goes on from JBBDQV010000051.1 coordinate 7,372, forward strand.
ACGCCCCGTCGCCAGCAGCGCCAGCACGGACTCGCGCGTCGCGGCCGAGGTCCCGGCGCCCGGCCCGATGAGCAGGGCGTTGCGTCGCGCGTCCGCGAGCTGGCGCCGCAACGCAATAACGTCGTCGGCCACCGCGATCATCACCGAAGTCTGCTGCGCGGCGTGCACCGCCGCCGCATCGTGTCCCACGACGGTCGTCACGGCGCCGGCGCCCGCGCGCAGCGCGGCCAGCGCCGCGAGCCGCGCAGCGCCCGAGCTCGTCGCCCCACCGCCGATCACCAGAACGTGGCCCCGGCTGTACTTGTGATCCTCGGCGCCGGGCCAAGGCAGGGCGCGCTCCCACAGCTCGGGCTCGTTCGCCCACGTCGCGACGCCGAGCCCGTCGAGGACAGATTCGGGAATCCCGATGTCGCCGACGATGACCTCGCCGCACAGCGTGCGCCCCGGCAGCAGCACGTGACCGGGCTTGCGCCGGAAGAACGTCACCGTCAAGCGCGCCGGGCAGACGGGACCGAGTGCCGCGCCGGTGTCGCCGGCGACCCCGCTCGGCACGTCGACCGCGACCACCGGCGCGCCGCTCGCGCGCGCGGCTTCGAGCGTTCGCGCCGCGTCGCCTTCGACGGGCCGGGCCAGCCCGGCGCCGAACACGGCATCGACGACCAGGCGCGCGCCGTGGACCAGTTCGGGCCCCATCGGTTCGACCGCGCCGCGCCAGCGCCCGGCCATCGTGGCGGCATCTCCCGTGAGCCTCGCGCTTTCGCCGAGCAGTCCGAGCCGGACGGGCCATCCCGCCCCGGCGAGCAGACGCGCCGCGACGAACCCGTCGCCGCCGTTGTTACCCGGCCCGCACAGGACCGTCGTTGGACATGGCGCGTAGCGGGCGCGCACGGCGGCGGTCACCGCCCGCCCCGCGCGCTCCATGAGATCGATGGTCGCGACGCCGGAACGCGCGGCGGCGCGGTCGGCGGCGTAACATTGCTCGACCGACAGCAAGGCCGCGCTCGGCGCCGTGAACCCGGCGCGATCGGCGGGGCTCATCGCCCAGGACGCCGCGTCACGGCTCGATCGGGTCAGCGAAGACATCGGCCCGCATGCGGTGGTCGAAGCCATAGCCCGTCGCGTCACGCCCCTGCTCGAACAAACTGCGTACCTCGGGCGTCGCCACGTCGGCGCGCCGATGCGCGTTGTACGTCGCCCCGGTCGTCTCGGCGACGAACGCCTCGAAGTCGGCGTAGCGGTACGTCTCCGCGTACCTCAGCGTCCGGCGCGTCCGGAACCTGGGGGCCGCCGAGCGCGCCAGCGCCGCCTGGGCCGCCGTGCGCACCGTGGTTTCGTCGTGAAACGGGCGCATCAGGCGCGCGAAGTCGCTGTCGATCTCGGGCTCGAGGACGATCAAGACACCCCCGGGCGACCGCAGGACCCGCGCCGCCTCGGCAAGGCCCGCGTCCATCGCCTCGATCGGAACGTGATGGAGCGAGCTGCCGAACAGGACCGCGTTGGCGGCGCCGCGCGCCATGGGAATCGCCTGCGCCATGCCTTGGACGAAGGTCACGCCGGGCTCCGGGTTCGCCTGGTTGTACTCCGCTTGTCGCGGCTCGGGCTCCAGCGCCAGCACGCTGGCCCCGCGACGGGCGAGCGCCCGGGCCAGGGCCCCCTTGCCGCACCCGACATCGACGATCCGCGCCCCGGCCGTCGGCACGAGCCGCGCGATGACCGACAGATCGTCCGCCTGACCCCAATCCTCGGCCGCCGACGCCATGACGTTCCTCCTTGCTGGGCACCCGCACGATAGCGAAGCCCGCCCGGATGGGCCAGCCTCGCCGGGTGACGCGGCTCGTAGCGATCTGGTATCGTTCCAACATGTCACGATCGATAGCCATGGCCGCCGCGCTTCTGGCTCTGGTGGCGGCAAGTCCGGCCGGGGCCGAGCTCGCGGGACCGGCCCGGGCGGTCTCCGGCGACCTTATCGTCATCGGCGAGATGCTCGTCCGGCTCGCCGGGATCGATGCGCCGGAGTTCGATCAGACCTGCACGAGGGACGGCGCCGTGTGGGCCTGCGGCGACGCG
>JBBDQV010000052.1:0-9378 GCA_040905845.1 Alphaproteobacteria bacterium
GACCTGCAAGGCGCCGGGGGCGCGCGCCCCGGCCCCCCGGCGCGAGCGGACCCCGGGATGCCGTTCTCGCCGCGGGCCAGCGCGGATCGCAGGCAACCGTGGCGGACCGGCGGCCGTCTTGGAGTCCCGCGATTTCGACAGTTCCCAGGCCGTCACCAGGTATCGGGCAGTGCCGTCGAGTGGGTGCTCCAGAGCGACAACGGTGATCGCTCTAACACGGTGACAGTATATGAATTACAGGTATAATGCGGTGACAGTATATACATTCACGCCTTCGGGACTCATGGATCGTTATCCCTTCCGGTTTTTGATTTATAATGTACTGTCGCCTTGTACCCCAGCGGAACATCTTGCGCGCGATACCACCACACCTTACATCATAGAAAGTCAGGCAACATGCCCCAAGGAGTCATAGCCATGAAGATTAGTGAATTTTGCCGGTTGTGTGGACGAACCGCGTGCAGATGCACGGTGCCAGTGGTAATTGCTGCAACCCCTTATTTGTCCCCACATTGGCCTGATAACTGCGCGCGTTCGCTTTGCGGCGGACTTGCGATTATCGATCATCACGATCACACCGGAAGCCGTGGACGTACGGCAGAACACATCGGGCATCCGGCTCCGACCTCGACGGCGTCGGCCGTCGTCGGTTCGTCAATCGCCGAAGCTTGGGCGCAAGGTCACTTTGTCGGTTACCTTGTGGCCGATTTCCAATCGACATAGACTGTTCCGCAACCCGAGTGTTCCAGATCGAGCACTCGACGCCTCGTTCGGTGCGTCGGCGTGGTAAACCAACGCCGGGGCGGTTTGCGGACGTTTGCCGCTCCGTACGAGCAAGGACGTGGTCGAGCAGAATGATCTGGGTTCGGCCAAAATAAAATGGACGACAGTCTCGCACGTCAGTCGGCAAATACAATCTTCGCTAGATATCCTAGTTGAGGAATGCGAGTGACTACAGATAATGAGGAAATTATAAAATGATCGTAAGATCGATTGGAATAAGAAATTGGCTAGAATTGATGACTCAATTCGAAGAACTTAATTTCTACAATCGCGAGTACATCTTTCGTGGAGTGGGTAAAAGTCATTATAGACTCATTCCAAGTATAGGAAGAAAAGACTCACGAAAAAATGACAATGGAGAAAGCATAGGAGATCAAACATATAGCTGTCACGACGAAATTAAGGCATTCAAGATGTTTAAGAGGCGTTCTGTGCCGTTCTTAGGAACTTATGTCCCAGGTTCGGCGATAGAGTGGCTTGCGTTGGCTCAACACCACGGCCTGCCGACACGCCTTCTGGATTGGACGGAAAGCCCACTTGTGGCATTGTTTTTTGCTGTGGAGACGATGGGCGAGAGGAAATGTGATTCGTCCCTGTATGCGGTACCACAACCGAAGGAAATATTAAAACAACAGACCCAGAAACCATTCTCTATTGAATCTAGTGCCGTTGTCCTATATCGACCGCCTCATCTTACGCCTCGAATTCCCGCTCAAACCGGACTGTTCACCCTTCATGGGGACCCCACCAAGTCATACGAAGTTGAAAATACCATTAGAATTGATATTCCGCATGATGCACAAGGGGTGTTCAAGGATAGATTGATGTCTCTAGGGTATAGTCGTGCAACATTGTTTCCAGGACTTGACGGAGCCGCAGATTATATCCGTTGGCTCTACAAGTGGTTCCGCATTAGTAGAGTTGGTTAACAAAGGTTGGGCCATATGATGCATTGAACTGTGTCCCGATACAATTGACCGTCAAAGATTCGCGAACCTTTGGTCGCATTCGGTCGTCCCGCACCGCGGTCAGTGCTCCCGGCGTCACATGCGGAACACGCCGAAGCGGGTTTCGGGGATCGGGGCGTTGAGCGCGGCGGCGAGGCTGAGCGCGAGCACCGTGCGCGTCTCGGCCGGATCGATGATGCCGTCGTCCCACAGACGGGCGGTGGCGTAGAGCGGGTGGCCCTGGCTCTCGTATTGGGCACGAACGGGCGCCTTGAACGACTCCTCGTCGGCTTCCGCCCAGGCGCCGCCCTTGGCCTCGACGCGGTCGCGCCGGATCGTCGCCAGCACGCTCGCCGCCTGCTCGCCGCCCATCACCGAGATGCGCGCGTTGGGCCACATCCACAGGAAGCGAGGGCCGTAGGCCCGTCCGCACATGGCGTAGTTGCCGGCGCCGAAGCTGCCGCCCACGACCACCGTGACCTTGGGCACCTCGGCGCAGGCGACCGCGGTGACCAGCTTGGCGCCGTCCTTGGCGATGCCGCCGGCCTCGTACTTGCGCCCGACCATGAAGCCGACGATGTTCTGAAGGAAGACCAGCGGCACGCGGCGCTGGCAGCACAATTGGATGAAGTGCGCCCCCTTGAGCGCGCTCTCCGAAAAGAGGATGCCGTTGTTGGCGATGATGCCCACGGGGATCCCCATGATTCGGGCGAACCCGGTGACCAGCGTCGCGCCGTAGAGCGGCTTGAACTCGTCGAACCGGCTGCCGTCGACGACGCGCGCGATGACCTCGCGGATCTCGAACGGCTGTCGCACGTCGGGCGGGATCAGCCCGTAGAGCTCGCCCGCCTCGTACGCGGGCGGCTTGGAGTCAGCCATGGCCACGTCGGCGCCCCGCGCCGGTCCCAGGTTGGCGACGGCGCGCCGGGCAAGCGCGAGCGCGTGGGCGTCGTCGTGGGCGTAGTGGTCGACCACGCCCGATGTGCGCGCATGCACCTCGGCGCCGCCCAGCTCCTCGGCGCTGACGACCTCGCCGGTGGCCGCCTTCACCAGGGGCGGGCCGCCGAGGAAGATCGTCCCTTGGCCCTTGACGATGATCGCCTCGTCGGACATCGCCGGCACGTACGCGCCCCCGGCGGTGCAACTGCCCATCACCACGGCGATCTGGGCGATGCCCTCGGCAGACATCCTCGCCTGGTTGAAGAAGATGCGGCCGAAGTGCTCGCGGTCGGGAAACACCTCGTCCTGGTTGGGCAGGTTGGCGCCGCCGGAATCGACCAGGTAGACGCACGGCAGCCGGTTGGCCCGCGCGATCTCCTGGGCGCGCAGGTGCTTCTTGACCGTGATCGGATAGTACGTGCCGCCCTTGACCGTCGCGTCGTTGGCGACAACGACGACCTCGCGCCCGGCGACCCGGCCGACCCCGGCGATGATCCCCGCCGCCGGCACCTCGCCGCCGTAGAGCCCGTGCGCGGCGAGCTGGCCGATCTCGAGGAAGGGCGCGCCCGCGTCGAGCAGGCGCTCGACCCGCTCGCGCGGCAACAGCTTGCCGCGCCCGACGTGGCGCGCGCGGCTTTCCTCGTCGCCGCCAAGTGCTGCGCGCGCGACCTCGGCGGCGAGCTCGGCGACCAGGCCTCGGTTGCGCTCCGCGTTGGCGCGGAACGCGGCCGAACGCGGATCGAGACTGGTCGCCAACTGGGTCATGGTCGCCTCCCCGCCCGCGCTACCATGAGGCGGCGCCCGGCACCGGACAAGAGGTCTCAGGCCAGCAGCGACCAGCCGATGCCGAGCGCCGCGCACGCCGCCAGCGTGCGCAGGACGCCGAGCTTGAAGGCGAGCAGCAGCACGGCGGCGATGACGACGAGGGCGAGCGCGGCCGCGTCCAGGCTCGCCGGATTGGGCACGGCGAGTCGCAGCGGCCCCAAGTCACGGGTCTCGACCGCGGCGAACACCACGTGGAGCGCGAACCACAGCGAGAGGTTGAGAATCACGCCGACCACGGCCGCCGTGATCGCCGCGAGCGCGCCCCGGAGTCGCGCGGCGCCGCGCAGGCGCTCGATGTAGGGTGCGCCGACGAAGATCCACAGGAAGCACGGCACGAAGGTCGCCCACAGCGCGACCATGGCGGCGGCGAGCCCGAGGCCGTGCCCGGCCGCCCCGAAACCCGCTTGGTACGCGACGAACGCGGTCACCAGGATCAAGGGGCCCGGCGTCGTCTCGGCGAGCCCGAGGCCATCGATCATGGCGGCGGGCGAGAGCCAGCCGTGCAATTCGACCGCCTGCTGTGCCATGTAGCTCAGCACCGCGTAGGCGCCGCCGAACGTGACCACGGCCAGCTTGGAGAAAAACAAACCGACGTCGACGAGCAGGCGGGACGGCCCGAGCGCGAGCAGCGCGAGCGGCGCCCACCACAGCACGAGCCAGAGAGCCGCGCGGCCCATGGTCGCGGCAAGGGGCACTCTCGGCGTCGCCGCGCTCGGCCCCTCCTCCTTCGGGCGGAGCGCGACGAAGCCGATCAGAGCCGCGCCGAGGACGATCGCCGGAAACGGCACCGCGAACAGGAACAGGGCGCAAAACGCGGCCCCTGCGATCACCCAATCGAGTCGTCGCTTGAGCGCACGGCGCGCGATGCGCAGCAGAGCCTCGACCACGATGGCGAGCACCGCCGCCTTGACGCCGAGGAAAAGAGCGGCAGCAATCGGCGCGGCGCCGAACGCGGCATAGGCCGCGCTCAACGCGACGACGATGACCGCCCCCGGCAGGACGAACAGGAGCCCGGCGACCAGCCCGCCGCGCCAGCCGTGCAAGAGCCAGCCGGCGTAGGTCGCGAGCTGCATCGCCTCGGGCCCGGGGAGCAGCATGCAAAAGTTGAGTGCGTGCAGGTAGTGTTGCTCGTCGAGCCAGCGGCGTTCCTCGACCAGCACGCGATGCATCAGCGCGATCTGCCCGGCCGGGCCGCCGAATGAGGTGACCCCGATCTTGGCCCAGACGCGCACTGCCTCGCCGAACGAGGGCGCCCCGTTCAACGCGCGGCCCCCGCCGGGGGCCAGCCGTGGGTCTCGGCGACAGCGTGACGGCGCCAGGCGTAGAGCGCGTCGTAAAGGACGAAACCCAGCGCCAGCGCCTCGTGGTCGTCCTCGGTCAAGGCCGAGATGCCGAGCGAGGCGGCGAGCAGGCCGGCGCACTCGGGCGCCAGGTCGAGGCGCCCGGTGTCGGCGCCGCGAATGATCAGCGCGAGGTCGCGCAAAGCGCCGTCCTCGATGCCGAAGCGGTCGAGGAACGCATCGAAGCTGCAGCGCTCGCCGTCGTGGGAAAAGTCGGCGCCGGGGATGTCGAACGGCACCGCGCCCGTCTCCTCGGCGACCGCCGCGACCTGGTCGGCAGCGACGAACAGGATCGGCGCGTCGGGATCGACGAACCGCCGGATGAACCAGGGGCAGGCGATGCGATCGATCTTGGGGCGCTCGCGCGTGATCCAGCCGTTGGGCGCGTCGAACTTGCGCACCGTCGGCCCGCCGGCGGCCGTCCAAGCCTCGATGCCCCCGGCCAGCGCGCGCGCGTTCACGCCCCGGTTTCGCAATAACGCCGCAGCCATCTGGCTGACGTTGTGGCCGTGCACGCAGTAGACGACGACCTCGGCGCCCGCCGGGACCTCGGCGGCCCACCGCGCCGCCTCGCGATGGTCGCGCCAGCGCCCGCCCGGCAGAATTCGATTGCACGCTTTGAACACCTCGTGCCGGCGCACATCGACGAAGCGCGGCGCCCGAAGCGTCCCGATCAGACCGATGAGTTCACGGGGTTCGACATGAAATCCGCCCATAGCAAAGACTCCGTTTCAGCCACGGAGCGACGCTTGGGCGGATTGCCTGACGGGGCGGTCGCATTTTGCCCCGTGACGAGACTATATGGGCGCGACGCCGGACTGGTCAAGCGGCACGGTGAGCGGGCCTGATTCGCACTCGAGCCACTGAGAGTCCGATTGAGAGCGTACGGACTGCCATTTGACCCGGCCGTCACGCCAGGCCTTGGGCCACGGCTGTCCGGTTCGGTCGCGCAACAATGTTCGGAGATTGGCGCTGCACTTGGCTCGGACAGTCCTCGGACATCGGCATGGACACGATCGGCGCCGACGGGGCAAGGGACCCCATCCGTGCTTCGAGACACGACCCTTCGGGTCGCCCTCAGCACGAACGGGGTCCGTCGAGGCCCGAAAAGTTGCCGTTCGTGGCGAGGAGCGTGCCGCAGGCACGCGTCTCGAACCACGATCTTGGCCCGAACCGGACAGCCGAGGGTCACCCCCGGATCGAAGAGCCCGGGGGCGGCCAAGACGACCGAGGAAACCCTGCTTTAGGACGTTCTCGAACGGTCTCTCACGACCGGCGCCGCCGGCGCGCGAGGCCGAGCCCGGCGAGGGCCAGGCCCAACAGCGCGAGGCTCGTCGGTTCGGGAATGGTCGGGAACTGCGTGATCGTAAACGAACCATCGGTGGGAGTAACAAACGCAGCAAAAATTAAGAACTCAAAAGGTAAATCGAAGTCTTCAATAGACCCCCAGAGATTCGAAGAAAAGCGAAAACGACGAACTTTCTTCATCCACAACGACTACTGGATCTGCAAAAGCGAACAATTCCGTGAGAATTATCGCCTCGCAGCACTCCACCATATCAACGTCCGAAAACGTCAGATGATAATCGGTCCATGGCACACCCGTGGCATTCAAGACAAGTTCGACAAATAGAAATCCTTCGTCGCCGGTGCTGTCCAAAGTTATGGTCAATTCGTGAACCTGATCTTGTGAGCCCGGCAGCCAAAGTTTCTCGATACACAAATCGCCTGTCATTCCTCCAAAGAACTCACATAAACCGAGCTCTTGCGTGACAAGGACGTCGACATCTTCTGACCCTGGGATATCAAACCCAACGCCGTTGTGCGTGATGGTCAAGGCGCTCGCCGAGCCGGCCCCCGCGACCAGGGCGCAGACGCTGGCGATCCCGACGGCCCAGGAGCGGAACGAAGTCTTCATGGTGATGTCCCCCAAATTGAAGCGACCAGCAGGCCGCTCGGTCTTATCGCCGCGCGGCGCCCGCGTGCGCCCAGCCTCCCAAGGCGGCGACCGCAGCCTTGAGTCCTTCACAATTACGCAATTTTCCCGCCAATACCATAAATTCAACGATTTCAGCGGCTTATGCTTCAAAGGGAACCCGACTTTGTCAACCCAGCCGACACTTTTTCTCGCGATCCGCCCGACCAAGGAGACCTCGGCCCAGTCACTTCTGCCGCAATTTCAAACGATTAGGGGATAAGAGTCGGCGTCCGCCCACACCCTGAAGCGTGTCAAGAATCCCGACGCCCAGTCGAAACCCTTGCCTTGGTCGCGATAACGACGCTGCGTCCGGACCGCCCCTGAGCAAACGCCCTTTCACCCTCTCAAGTCTTGTAGCCAGGGTCCTTCTGGTCCAAGAGGCGGATCAGCGCCGGCCATTCGTAGGTGCCGGGCGGGAAGTCGGCGTATTGCGCGGCCGCCTTGGCGCGCAAGTCCGGCGGTACGACCCGGTAGGGGCGGCCGGTGGCCAGGATGTCCAACTGCACGCGGCAGACGCGCTCGAGGTAGACCATGCGCACGAACGCCTCGCCCACGGTGGCGCCGACCGTGATGAGACCGTGGTTCCTGAGGAACAGGCACGCCGCGTCGCCCAGGTTGGCGGCAAGCCGCAGGCGCTCGCCGAGGTCGACGCCGAGCCCTTCGTAGTCGTGATAGGCGACCTTGTCATGGAAGGCGAGGCTGTCCTGGACGAACGGCAGCAGGCCCTCTTCGAGGCAGCCGACGGCGAGCCCGCCCCGGCTATGGGTGTGCATGACGCAGCCGACATCGCGGCGCGCCATGTGGATCGCCGAGTGGATCACGAAGCCGGTGTAGTTCGTCGCGCCGCCGCCGATGACGTTGCCCTCGACGTCGACCTTGACCAGGCTCGAGGCCGTGATCTCGTCGTAGCGCAGCCCGAACGGGTTGATCAGGAACCGGTTTTCCTCGCCCGGGATGCGCGCGGTGATGTGGTTCCAGATGAAATCGGAGAAGCCGTAGCGGTCGGCGAGCCGGTAGGCGGCCGCGAGTTCGACCCGCATGGACCATTCGGCGTCGGTCCAGGCGATCGAGCGTTGCTCGACGGCGGCGAGTGCGGTGGGCATGGCGTCCCCCTGAAGGCCCTAGAGCAATATCCAATCAGATTGAACCACGGGGTTCAATCTGATTGGATGAAATTGCTCTAGATTCAACGAGCTAGAGCAGCTTTATCCGATCGGCGGATCGCCGGAGGCGAGTCCACTCGATCGGATGCTGCTCTGGGGGGCGAATCTGCCATGCCGTTGGCGCCGGCGCCAGGGTCAGTGGGCGCGCAGGCTCCGGCTCGCCAGCGCCGGACGGGTGATCATGTGGTTCTGCTCCTCGAGCGCGCGGCGCACCCCGTCCCAGCCGTTCTCGCGGCACACGGCCACGGCCTCGGCCGGCTGCATGTGCCGGGTCAGGAGCACGGCGAGCTGATGGCACGAATCGAACTTGCGGCCGAGCAGTGTATTGCGGTTCATCGCTACCCTCCACGCCAAGGGCCGTCTTGGCCCCGTCGGAAGGGGTAGCAGCAAGCGGCGTGCCAGGCCCCTGTGACGGCCGTCACAGGGGCGCGCCTCAGCCGCCGCGCGCGCGCCGGCTGGCCCTGGCCTTCGACGCGAACAGGTTGAGCGCCTCGACGCCCGCCGAGAACGCGACCGCGAAGTAGAGATAGCCGCGCGGCACGTGCACGTGGAGCCCGTCGGCGACCAGCGCCGTGCCGACCAACAGCAGGAAGCTCAGCGCCAGCATCTTAACCGTGGGGTGCGCCTGGACGAAGGCGCTAACGGGCTCGGAGGCGACCAGCATCACCGCCATGGCGATGACCACGGCGGTGATCATCACCGCGATCTCGTCGACCATGCCGACCGCGGTGATCACCGAGTCGAGCGAGAACACCAGGTCCAGCAGGACGATCTGGGCGATGGCGGCGGCGAAGCCGACCGTTCCGGCCTGCTCGGCGCCGTGGCTCCCCTCCAGCATGTGGTGCATCTCGAGCGTGCCCTTGGCGATCAGGAACAGCCCGCCGAGGAACAGGACAACGTCGCGCCACGACACGACATGCCCCATGACCGCGAACAGGGGCTCGGTCAGGCCGACGATCCAAGATATGCCGCTCAAGAGCACGATCCGGCCGCCGAGCGCGAGCCCGAGCCCGATGCGCCGCGCCGCGCGCTGCTGGCGAGCCGGCAGCCTGGCCGAGACGATCGACAGGAAGATGATGTTGTCGATGCCGAGGACGATCTCGAGCGCGGTCAGCGTGGCGAGCGAGATCCAGACCTCGGGGCTGCTCAGAAGCTCGATCATCATTGCCACCTTCGTTGCCGGCCGATCCCTATACCCGGCGCATCGTGAAAAAAGAAGGGGGCCGGCGAACCGGCCCCCAGGTGGGCTTGAACAGGGAGGACACCATGAAGGTGCGAGCGAACGGTGCCATGGCCGGAGCCGGCGCGCTGTGCGCTGCGTCACGTTTCCGACATGAAATTCGTCGGGCCAAGGAAACGACTCATGCGACGCGCGGACCCTCGGGTCGATGCCCGAGGGCAGG
>JBBDQV010000053.1:0-48980 GCA_040905845.1 Alphaproteobacteria bacterium
GACGGCGGCGTGGCCACGCCCCGGGCGGCGCGCGAGAACCCGGCGCACATGCTGCTGTCGGGCCCGGCCGGCGGGGTCATCGCCGGCGCGCACCTCGCCAAGTCCATCGGCGTCGCCGACCTCGTGACCTTCGACATGGGCGGCACCTCGGCCGATTTCTCGATCATCGCCGGCGGTGTTCCGCGCATCGTCGGGGGCCGGGTCATCGACCACGAGCCGCTGCGCCTGCCGACGCTCGACATCGAGACGATCTCGGCCGGCGGCGGCTCGATCGCGCGCATCGACGTGGGCGGCGCCTTGCGTGTCGGCCCGGATTCGGCCGGCGCCGTGCCCGGTCCGGCGTGCTACGGCCAGGGCGGCACCGAGCCCACGGTGACCGACGCCGCCGTGGTGCTCGGCATCCTGTCGCCCGAGGACTATCTCGGGGGCGAGCTGCCGCTCGATCCGGCGCGGGCCCGCGACGCGGTCGCGAGGACCATCGCCGCGCCACTCGGCCTGGCGGTGGAGGCCGCGGCGTTCGGCGTCCTGACCGTGGCGTGCGCCGGCATGAACCAGGCGATCCGTGCGCTTTCGGTCGAGCGCGGCCATGACGCGCGCGCGTTCTCGCTGCTGGCCTTCGGCGGCGCCGGCCCGATGTGCGCGAGCTTCATGGCGCGCGATCTCGGCATGACCGAGGTCTTGGTGCCGACCAGCCCGGGGGTATTTGCCGCGCTCGGCATCCTGCTGACCGACATCCGGCATACCGCCCAGGCGCCCTTCCATCGCCCGTTCGCCGCCATCGCCGAGCGCGACCTCGGCGACCGATTGACGGCCTTGCGCGACGAGCTCGACGCGGCGCTCGCGCGCGATGGCGTGGCGCCGGCCGGCCGCGCGTTCCGCTTCGCGACGGATGCGCGCTGCGTCGGGCAGTTCCACGAGCTGACCATCCCGGTTCCCGCCCCCGGCGCCCCCGGCTGGTGGCGGGCGGATCGGCTGGCGGCCGAGTTCCATGCCGCCCACGAGCGCGCCTACGGCCATACGGATGCGCGCGTACCTGTCGAGTTCGTCAACCTGCGGCTCGAGGGCCTGGGGCGCATTCCGGCGCCCGCGCTGCCCGAGCAGGGCGAGGAGAAACCCGGCACGCCGGCGCCGGCCGCCACCCGGCCCGTTACCCTCGATCGCGCGCGAGGCTTCGCGCCGACACCCATCTACCCGCGCAAGAGCTTGCGGCCCGGCGACCGCATCGCCGGCCCCGCGATCATCACCCAGCGCGATTCGACGACCGTCGTCCTCCCCGGCCAGACCGCGCGGGTCGAGCGCCATGGGATCGTTCGCATCGCCGTTGGACGGAGCGGAGGACACCCATGACCCACGCTCGTATCGAGGTCAATCCAGCCGTCATGCTGGGCAAGCCCGTGATTCGCGGCACGCGGATCACGGTCGAACTCATCCTGCGCAAGCTCGGCGAGGGTATGACGGCCGAGCACATCCTGGGCGATCATCCTCACCTCACGGCCGAGGACATTCGTGCGGCGCAGGCCTACGCGGCCGACGTGCTCGCCGGCGAGGACGTGGCGTTCGGCTGAGTCGTCCGTACCGTGCGGTTCTTCGTGGACGAATGCTGCGACGACGGGATCGTGCACTGGCTGCGGACCGCCGGGCACGATGTTACCTCGGTCGCCGAGAGCCATCGAGGAGCCTCCGACGCCGAGGTTCTTCGCTTGGCCGACGAGGGCGACCGGGTGTTCGTGACGGAGGACAAGGACTTCGGCGAACATGCGTTTCGACACGGCAGCGCTTCGCGCGGTGTCATCCTCGTTCGCATCGACCCGCCCCATCGTGCGACGAAGCTCCGCCCGACTCGCGCGGCTGATCGACCAATTCGGCGACCGACTCGTAGGGCACTACACGGTGGTGGAGCCCGACAGGTTCCGCTTCCGTCGCCTGCCGGAGCCGCGTTGAGCACGCCAGGCACCGCGCCCGGCCACGGGCTCGCCGGCCAGACCGCGGGGATCAAACGACATGGTATCATTCGCATCGCCGTGGGCAGGAACGGAGCTCGGCCATGACCGCGATCGACCCGATCACCCGCGAGGTGTTCCAGCACCAGGTGCACGGCATCGCCGAGGAGATGTCGGGCGCGCTCAGGCGCGCCGCGTTCTCCTCGATCATCTGGGACATGTACGATTATTCCTGCGGGCTGTTCGCGCCCAACGGCGACATGATCGCCCAGGCCGAGACGATCCCGGCCCAGCTCGGCATCATGTCGACGGCGATTGGCTACATGCTCGAGGCCATTCCGCTCGCCCACTGGCGGCCCGGCGACGTCATCGTGTGCAACGACCCCTACCGGGGCTGCACCCACACCATGGACATCTGCCTGTTCAGCCCGGTGTTCCACCAGGGCGCGGTCATCGCCATCACCTCGACCATCGCGCACCACATCGACATCGGCGGCAAGGTGCCGGGCACCGAGGCCTCGGACAACGCCGAGGTGTTCGCCGAAGGATTGATCCTGCCGCCGCTCAAGCTCTTGGAGGAAGCCCGCCCCAACCAGGCCATCTTCGACATCGTCGCGGCCAACGTGCGCGACCCCGCCGCGTGCCAGGGCGACCTGCGCGCCCAGATCGCCGGCTGCCGCACCGGCGAGCGCCGGCTCGTCGAGCTCGCCGCCCACTACGGGCGCCAGCGCTTCGAGGACCTAGTCGCCGCCGCGCTCGACTACACCGAGACCTACATGCGGCGCTCGATCGCCCGGCTGCCCGGGGGTCGGCGCGAGGCCGAGGTGCTGATCGAGGACGACGTGACCGGCACGGACCCGATCCGCATCCACGCCGCCGTCGAGGTCAAGGGCGAGGACATCGTCGTCGACCTGACGGGCTCGAGCGACCAGCGGCAAAACGGGCTCAACGTGCCCGAGGCCTCGACGGTCTCGATGGCGCACTACGCGGTCAAGTGCATCGTCGCGCCCGAGCTTGCGCAGAACCAGGGCTGCACGCGCCCGATCACGGTGCTCCGGCGCAAGGGCTCGGTGCTCGATCCCGTGCGGCCCGCGGCCGTCTCGGTCCGACATTTGACCCAGCAGGCGGTCGCCGACGCCGTGCTCAAGGCCATGGCGCCGCTCGATCCCTCGACCGCCGCCGCCGGCTGTCAGATCTCGTTTCCGACCTTCTGCGCCGGCGGGCTCGATGCGCGCCCCGAACGGGCGGCGGGAAGGCCGGCGCCCTACTACGTGATCTCCGACATCCTGGGCGGCGGCATGGGTGCCTCGGCGCGGACCGACGGGCTCAATGCCGTGGACACCCACGGCGGCAACTGCGCGATTCTATCGGCCGAGGTCATGGAAACCTTGTGCCCGTTCCGCGTCCGGCGCACGGAACTGGTTCCCGGCTCGGGCGGCACGGGCGAGCGGCGCGGCGGGCTCGGCGTCCTGCGCGACTACGAGCTGCTCGCCGGCACCTCGATCCTGTCGGGCTACATCCAGCAGACCCGCGACGACACCGCTCCCTGGGGCTTCGCCGGCGGCGGCCCCGGCGGCAAGGCGGCGATGGTCATGAACCCCGGCGGCAACCGCGCCGAGCCGCTGCCCTCCAAGTACGTCGGCCGCATCATGCGCAAAGGCGACGTGCTGCGCCTGATCGGCGCGGGCGGCGGCGGCTGGGGCACGCCGGCGCGCCGCGACCCCGCGCTCGCCGAGCGCGACCGGCGCGAGGGCTACGTCTGAGCGCGGCTAAATCGCCTCGCGGTGGACGGCGCTGAGCTTGTTGCCGTCGGGGTCGCGCACGTAGGCCGCGTACCAGTCGGGCGCGTAAGGGCGCAGACCCGGCTTGCCGTCGTCCGTGCCGCCGTTGGCGAGCGCGGCCTTGTGAAAGTCATCGACCGCCTGGCGCGTCGGCGCCGGAAAGGCGAGCATGGTGCCGTTGCCCTGGGACGCGGGCCTCGACTTGTCGTAGGGCCGGGTGATGTAGAGCAGGCCCTTGTCGGAGCCGGCGACGGCGTAGCCGACCTCGCTCTCGACCGTCATCGAGCGCACGATCCCGAGCGGCTTCAACGCCGCGTCGTAGAACGCCGTCGCCTTGTTCACGTCGTTGGTGCCGAGCGTGACGTAATAGAACATGGCGCCCTCCCGCGCGAGGTCGCGAGGGTGGCCAATCAGGCGCCGCGCGTCAAGCGCGCGGGTTCACCGCCACGTCCTTGCGCAGCATGAGCGCATCGATGAAGTACTTCGTGGCCCAGTTCGGGAAGCCCCCGGTCATGTACGCCCCGAGGAATGGGAACGAGCCCGCGATCGCTCCGTTCATCGCTGGATCCGGGGCGTCGAGGCGCTGGGTGGCCTTGACAAAGCCGAGCGCGCGGTCGGCGAGCGCGGTCAAAGTCGACGAACCCTCGACGCCCGCGATCCGGTACGCGACGGCCGCCAGTTGGCACGACCCAGTGAGGCAGACGTAGCCCGCCGATGGCCGCCAGCGATGGTCGAGCCGGCCGGCGAGCCAACCATCGTCGGCCACGCGCGCCAGCGCCGCCTCCAGCGCGGCTTGCGCGGCATCGACGAAGTCCTGCCGTTTGGCGAGCCGGCCGAGCTCGTGGAGGCCCTGCACCGTGTAACCGATCGTATGAGTGAGCGGTGCTCGCGAGTTGGTCAGGCAGTTGTGGGCGAACCAACCGTTCGCCGCTTGCTGGCGCAGGGCGGCTTCGCCCGCCTTGAGGGCCGCGGCGGCGATGGCCGCGTCGTCGGCGAGGCGCGCGTAGCGCATCATCGCCCAGGCGCAGAGGCAGCTGTACGTCTTGATCTCCCCCGCGCTGACGAACGCCCCGTTGGTGCGGAAGTAACCGAGATCGTCCAGATCGCCCGCGAGAAACCGCGCGGCGCGCCCGCCGGCCTCGAGATACCGAGCGTCGCCCGAGCGTTCGTAGGCCGAGCACCACCCGTCGAGCACCATCCCGGTGTTGAACGCCGCGGCGGTCCGCCTGTCGGGTGGCGCGAGGGGACCGCCCTGCACCGCGCCCGACGGCATCTGCACCGCGATCTCCCAATCGGCCATGGCCAGGGCGGCGCGCTCGACGTCGGGACGACCGAAGCGAGCGGCGTACGCCAGGAGCGTCGAGATGATGTAGCCCGTCGTTTCCGGGTAGGACGGGCGCCACCCGGTGCCCTCGCCATCGAGCGGGAAGTAGCCGAGCGACACACCGTCGTCCGGCGTCGCCCGTTGGGCCGCGAGAATCCAGGCCACGGCGGCATCGAGCCGCGTCTGATCGTCGGGAGCTTGCGGCGAGCGAAGAGTCGCCGCGATCCGCTCGTGCTCCGTCCGGACGTGCTCGAGGACGCGGGCGTTGCGCGGCTCGCTCAAGGATTCGACGAGCGCGCGGTGATGGCCGTAGCGCCAGATGAGTGCGCGAAGCGATTCCTGCCGGGTGAAATACACGTAGTCGCGCAGGGCCGCCACCGGCGGCAGGATGGTCGTCACGACGGCATGTCCCGGCCGCCCGAGAGCGCCGCGAACGCATCGACGTCCGCGGCCGTGAAGGCACGCGCGATCTCGAAGACGTCGCCTTCGCGAATGTCGTCGACGCCGAGGTCGGCGGCGGGTGCTGGTGCGCGCGTCATCGCGAGGCGTTCACAGCTTGGCCTCGACCGTGGCGACGATGTCCTGGAACGTGATCATGCCCTCGATCTCGGGCACCTCGAAGGCGATGCCGAATTCCTCCTCGAGCGCCAGCACCAGAGTGATGTGGTTGGCCGAATCCCATCGCTCCATGTCTTCCATCCGCGTCTGGTCGTCGATCGACCGGGGGTCGAGATCGAGCACGTCCGCGATGACCCGCCTGACCGTTTCGTCGACCGTCACCGATGCCACGTCGCCTCCCTAGGGGCTGCTGAAAAACGCTTTGCGATGTCCCCCATCCTTCGACACGCCGTCTTCGACGGCTGCTCAGGATGAGGACAGTGCTTGCAAACGAACAACCTCATGGTGAGCCGTGCGCCGCAGGCGCACGAGTCGAAGCATGGGCAACAGCGCAGGCGCATGTTTCGTCAGTCTCCTAGGCCGCCTCGAGCCCCGCCAGCCGGAACCAGGGCGGCCACGCCACGCGGCATCGCGCCACGTCGAGCTCCCAGACCGAAACGCCGTTGTCCTCCGCGACCTGCGCGAAGCCATGGGATGGAAGAACCGGGCGCACCGGTTCGTTCTTCGCCGTTGGAATGAAGGTGCCGCGCAGCCGCTTGGCTCCGGCGCGCTCGGCGAGGTCGCACAGATGGGCGAGCATGGCGGTTTCCACCGTGCGCCCGATGACGCGACAGCTGAGCAGGAAGGTGTCGATATCGACGACCTCGCCTTCGCGGTGGGCCATGACGACTCCGACGATGCCGTTGTCGCCGAACGCGTCGCTGACGGCGATGGTGTCGACCGACCACGCGGGGTCCTGGGCGCGCGCCTGGAGCTGGGCCTCGGTGTAGCGTCGCGTCGTCAGGTTGAGCTGGTTGGTCTTCTGGGTCAGCTGGGCCGCGCGCGCGGCCGTCCGCTCGCCGAGCGGCGCGATCGCGATCTCCATCGCGAGCCCGCGATAGAAGCCCTCGAGGGACGACGCGGCCGTGCGGAGCGATTCGGCCGCCGCGCGCTGCCGGTACAGCTTGCCTCGCTCCAAGTCCTCCTTGGAAATGCGGAGCTGATCGAAGAAACCGTCCTCGGCGACGACCTCCGCCCAACGCTCGGGCGCCTTCGGGAACACGATCGTTTCCACCATCGGCAGCGCGCGCGAGACCTCGGCGCACTCGACTGGGTTGTCGTCCAGGAACACAACGTGCTCGAGCCCGATGCCGAGGTCACGGGCGATGGCGGCGATCGACTCCGACTTGAGCGTCCAGCCGATCTCGACCGCGGCGAAGTCCTCGAGGGACAAGACCATGTGCGGGTGCTTGGCGAAGGCCTCGGCGACGTCGGCGGGGTTGTTCTTGCTGGCGATGGCCAGCAGGATGCCGCGCGACCGTAACTGCTTCAGGTGACGCTGGAAGTCCTTGAACGCGTTGCCCGGGTAGCCGGTGCCGAGCTGGAGGCCATCGAGGCCGTCCTCGCCGAGGATGCCGCCCCACAGGGTGTTGTCGAGGTCGACGACGAGGCATTTCTTCGCCCCACCGGCGAGGATGTCGAGGATCTTGGCGTATTCGGCGGCGAGCGGCAGGAACATCCGCTTGTCGATGGGCAGCTCGGCGAAATAGCGCATCCTGGGATCGTGCCACCGCGTCGCGCCGTGACGCGCGACGAGGCCCTCGTAATCGACGACGTAGACGCCCCCGATGCGATGGGCGGCGCTTGCCAGCTCGGCGTTGAGGCGATGGATCCGCTGTCTTTGCCCGGACGTCATGCCGGCGTCGCCGACGCCGAGCAGCGGGCGCGTCGGCGGCAGCAGGTTCTGCACCAACACCGACGCGGACGACGCCCCGCGAAACGTCTCGAGCAGCCCGGCCAGCTCGGCGGCCGCGTCGGCGGCGGGCGTGGCTTCGCCCGGCAGCGACTCGTAGGCGCCGGGGCAAAGCTGCTCGCCCAGCACCGAGACGATCACCGCGTCGGGGGCGAAGGCGTAGAGCCCGCTCCCGCGATCGAGAATCTCCTGACGGAACTGGTTGAACCGCGCCACGTAGAGCTCGATCGCGAGACCCCTGAGCAGTCCGGCGACGACGAGCGCATCGCTCAGGAACTCGGCCGAGAAGGATGACAGGAGCCCGAGCTTCAACGGTTTCAGCCCCGGCAGCGCGGCCCCGGCCCCGCGGATCGACGACACGAGATATCGGCTGGTCGCGCCGCTCGAGTTCAGCGCGAGCAGCGCGCGGGCGGCGCGGCGAGCCCCGAGAGAGTCGCCATCCGCGCACGCGGCCGCGAAGTCCCTCCGGATGTCGGTTTCCTCGGTCGTCGTCACGTCAGGGCCTATAACAGAACACTTCTTGCATCGCCATGTCGCGGGCCACCGCATGCACCTTGCGTGCCTCGAGGATCACCAGGCTCAGGCCTCCGACCCGGCGCTCGGTCCAGTGCCCCGCGGCCCGAAGGGCGCGCTCGAGGATGCGCAGATCCCGTCGTTTTGACATGCCCGGATCGAACAGCCGCATGCGGGCCTCGCGCTTCTCGCCGTTTCGACCCAGGTACGAGACGGTATAATGCTCCTTGGTAAACGGAGACCGAGGCATGAGGGGTTCGAGGATTTCCTCGAGGGTATGAAAGAACGTGAGGGCCCCAATCCCGGTGCCGAGAAGGGCGATCTTCGCGTCGTGGTCCATGAGCGCATGGTAAGGGCTGTGCACGCCACATGGCGTCGCGGCGCGATCGTGACCCTCGAGCATGAGCGCCGCCTTCGCGCCCGACGCGGCGACCGAATGGGTCGGATGCGCGCTTCGAAGGGTATCGGGCAGGCGCCGGAACAGCTCCGTCACGATGCCCATGCGCGACGCGGTGCGCCGAACATCGAAGGGTTTGCCGGACCCGAGGTAATCGACGGCCGTGCCGGTGAACGGCATGGTCGGCATGAGCAGCGTTCCGTCCTCGCCGAGGGCCTCTCGCAGGGCTCCGATCACCTCGCTCGGGCTGCCGGAGAAACCGCGAAAATCGTTGAACGCTACATGCGCGAACAGGACGTCGCCAGGGCGGACGCCGGAGGCTCGCAGCGCGCCCGCCAGGTCCGCGGGCGAGAACGCGCGAAACAGCCGATCGTACCTGGCGCGGGCGCGGCGCAGGTTGCGCTTGAGCCATCCCTTGATCCGGCGAGCGAACGACATCGGCGGCGACCTTGCTACAGCAACATCCAATCAATCGGAACCACTCTGGTTCCAATTGATCGGGTAAAGTTGCTCTAGATTCAACAACCTAGTGCAGCTTTACCCGATCGGTGGATCGCCTAGGGCGATTCCATCCGATCGGGTGCTGCTCTTGGGCGGTGATCTTGCCACGTCGCTGCCCGACGCGCCCGACTCGATGCGCGAACGGCGGGGCAGAACTGCCCCGCCGTGCGGATTCCGGACGCGGTCGGGTCGAGTTACGCCGCGCTCTTCGAGCCCTCGATGACCTCGGGCTCCTTGGCCGTCCTGGGCGTGATCTTGATTTGCTTCGGCTTCATCGCCTCGGGCACCTCGCGCACGAGGTCGACGTTGAGCAGACCATTCTGAATTGACGCCCCGGCGACCCGGATGTGGTCGGCCAGGCTGAACTTGCGCTCGAACGCGCGCGCTGCGATGCCGCGGTAGAGGAAGCGGCGCTCGCCTTCGCGCGGCTCCTGGATACGGCCGCTGACCGTGAGCAGGTTCTCCTGCGCGGTGACCGTCAGGTCCTTCTCGGCGAAGCCGGCGACCGCCATGGTGATGCGATAGGCGTCCTCGCCGGTCTTCTCGATGTTGTAGGGCGGATAGCCGTTCGTCTCCTCGCTGCCGAACGCGGTGTCGAACAGATCGGACAGCCGGTCGAAGCCGACGGTGGAACGGAAAAGTGGGGTCAGGTCATAAGTACGCATGGTCATATCCTCCGGTGAGCAACATGACGTTGATCGGAACGCGCGCCCGCCGCCGTGGCCGGGACCTTGCGCGCCACCGGGCCCTGGATGGCACCCGATAAGGCTTAAGTAGGTACGCCCGCGGCCGCGTCAAGGGGACCTGACTGGCTGCGGAACGGCGCGCCTTGAATCAATTGAATCAATTGGGGTCAGAGTCGATTTAACAAAATAAATCGACACTGACCCCAATTTCGCGAACGCTCAGGACAGCCCTTCGAGCAGCGCCTTGGCCTCGATCAGATCGCGAGTTTCAAGACCCTCGGTGAACCAGCCGTAAACGGGCGCGAGCAGGCCGTGCGCCCGCCGTCGTTCGCCACGGTCGGCCCACAACCGCGCGAGACTCATGGCGGCGCGCAGCTCGAGGGATCGCGTCTGCTGCGCCCGCGCCGTCTCGAGCGCCATGGCGAAGGACGCCTCGGCCTCCGCGACGGACCCCCGACCGCTGTCCAGGATCAGCGCGCCGCGCTGGCGTTGAAGCTCGGCCAGCCAGTAGTGCTCGTGGCCGGCGTCGGCGGTAGCGAATGCCAGATTGAGTCTACGAAAACTCTCGTCCCAGTCGCCCACCGCCGTGCGCGTCGCGGCGACGAGGCCATTCATGTGCGTCGCGCAGATCATGTGCCCCATGGCCTGCCATTCGGCGACGCCCGTTTCGGCCTCCTTGGCGCCTTCGGCGAAGCCGAGAGCGCTCTTTGCCATGCCGAAATGCACTCGGCTGAAACTCATCCACACCGGCAGGCGATCGCGGGCGCAGAAATCGATGGCCGCGGGCGCGTCCGCCATGACCCCCTCCCAATCGCGCGCCATGACGCCGCGCCAGATCGGGAAGGCCTGGGTCATGCCGATGGTGTGGGTGTGCTCCGTCGCCAGGGCGACCTCCATGGCGCGTTGCGCTTCGGCGGCCGCCCGTCGCGGATAACCGAGCAGCCATAGCGCCAGCGAAGCGTAAGCACGAAGGACCGCGAGGGGATCGAAACTGTAGCGGCTAGCGAGCAGGCGATGCCTCGCCGGATCGTAGAGCGCGCCCGCGGCCTCGGCTTCACGCAGCACCACGGGCTGGAAGCCGCGGAAGTAATGCGCCGCGCCGACGAGCCTGTGGGCCTGAAGCCGCAGTTCCACGTCGTCCGCCGCCCGCGCGGCGTCGGCCGACTGGAGCGCCAGGTCGAGGCCCATGCGGTGATCGGCCCGGATGATGTGGATGAGAATGCGACCGAAGAGGGTGTGGAAGCGGAGCGTCGGGTCGTTCACCCGATCGGTCAGGGCCGTCGCGCGATCGTAGGCCGCGATGGAGGCGGGAGAGGCGTAGCCATCGATGATGCGCAAGGCCGGCCCGAGCAGCGTCAGAAGCTCCAGCTCGGCCCGATCGCGACCAGGCCCGGCCGGGAGACCGCCGACGCAGTCGAGCCCGCGCCGCGCGTGCGCGACGGCCTCGGCGTTGGCCGAACGATCGGCGGCAAGCGCCGTCGCGGCGATCCACAAGGGCACCGCGCGGTCGGTGAGACCAGCTTCGGCGTAATGGTGGGCGACGAGTTCGGGCGCGGTCACCGCCATGTCGGCGAAACGGGTCGCCATGGCCTCGGCGATCGCCGCGTGAAAGCGCTGGCGCTGGCTCTTGAGCAGGCTTTCGTAGGCGGCGCTTTGCACCAGCGCGTGCTTGAACGTGTAGGTCGCGGCCGGAGGCGTACCTTGGCGGAACAGGAGCCCGGCGTCGACCAACTGCCCGAGCGCTTGGATCAGCTTGTCTTCGTCCATGGCCGCGACCGTCGCCAGCAGGTCGTGGCTGAACGTCCGCCCGATCGCCGCGGCGGTCTGGGCGACTTCCTTGGCCGGGGCGAGGCGGTCGAGCCGGGCCATCAAGCTGTCGTGCAACGTCGCCGGGATGGCCAGCGGCGGCAGCGGACCGTCCAGCACGTAGCCGCCCGCCTCCTCCCTGAGCAGCCCGGATTCCATGACCATTCGGGTCAGTTCCTCGACGAACAGCGGCACGCCGTCGGTGCGCGCGACCACTTGCTCCATGACCTCGGGCGGCAACGTCTTGCCGCCGGTCACCCCTTCGACCATCAGGGCGCCCTGGCGCTTGCTCAGCCGATTCAGCGACAGGGTCGTGACGTGCGGTCGCCCCGGCCAGGGCGAGACGAACTCGGGCCGGGTCGTCATCACCATGTACGAGCGCAGATCCTCGATCCGCGTGACCAGGAGGTCGAGCAGCTCCAAGGTGGTCGGGTCGACCCAATGGATGTCCTCGACGATGATCAGCACCGGCGTGGCCGCCGCGAGCCCGCCCACCTGGTCGGCTAGGGCCGCCAGCGTCCGCTCCTTCTGCCGCTCCGGGCTCATCGCTAACGGCGGATACCGGTCGCCGGTCGGGATCGACAGCAGCGCCGCGAACAGGGCCGCGACCTCGGCAATGATGGTGCCGTCGAGGCCGATCAATGCTTCCAGCTTGTCGAGCTTCGTCCCGTGTGGATCGTCCCGCTCGAACCGCGCGGCCCGTTCCAGATGCTCGATGACCGGAAAGAGCACGCTGTTGACATGATAGGGCGAGCATTGCAGGCGGATGCGCACGTGCTCGTCGGTCAGGACGCGCTCCCGCAGCGCCTCGGTGATGCGCGACTTGCCAATCCCGGCCTCGCCCGAGAGAAGCACCACCTGACCCTCGCCTTCCTTCACCTGGCGCCAGCGTTCGAGCAGCAGCGCGAGCTCGTGTTCGCGTCCCACGAGCGGCGTCAGCCAGCGTCCGTGCAGGGCCTCGAAGCGGCTTTCGGCCCCGCTCGGGCCCAGAACGCGCCAGAGCCTCGCCGGATCGGGAAAGCCCTTCAGCTTGCGCTCTTCCGGCTCCTCGTAAGTGAAGGCGTCGCCGGCGAGCTGCCGCGTGCGTTCGCTCACCACCACCCGGCCCGAGCCTGCCGCTTCCTGGAGCCGGAACGCCAGGTTCGGCGTTTCCCCGGTCACCGCGCCGGTCTCGGAACCTTCCGTCCCGACCAGGTCGCCCACCACCAGCCCCGTCGCCACCCCGACCCGCGCCCGCAAGCGCCCGCCGAGGGCGTCCAGCATCCGCTTGCCGAGACGCTTGACCGCCCGGGTCACCGCGAGGCCCGCGTAGATCGCGCGCACGGCGTCGTCCTCGTGCGCCTGGGGGTAGCCGAAGTAGACCAGCACGCCGTCGCCCATGTACTTGGCGACATGGCCGCCATAGCGGCCGACCTCGCGGCTCACGGCGTCGCCGTAGCCCCGCGACAGGTCGCGCAACTCTTCCGGGTCCAACTTCAAGGACAGCTCCGTCGAGCCCACCAGGTCGACGAACATCACGGTGAGCTGTCGGCGCTCGGCCTGGGCCGCCACCGCGACGGTCTTGGCTTCCGGTGCGGCCCCGTCGGGCGCCGGGTGGGTCGCAAGATCGACGAGAGCCGCCAGGATCTTTCGGCGTGGCCCGACGGGCAGGCCGAGTTCCCTCAGGTCCTCGTCGGTCAGATGCCGCAGCGCGTCGCCGTCGATCTCATGATCGGCGAACGCCTGGGCATACTTGGCGAGACCCAACGCGCCAAGCCATGCGGCAACATCGACCATTCCGGCCCCCGCTGAGCGGCGACCACGCTATCACCGACGGCGACGGCGCCGGCAAGAATGCCGGCGGGCCTAGTGGATGTACAGGAGGGCTTCGGCGTGGCGCACCCGGGCCGGGCTGATGACCGGCACATGGGCGACGCGGACGGAATGCAGCCGGCCTTCGATGTGGCTTTCCCAGAAGCCGAGGAAGCGATGCAGCACCGGGTAGCGCGGCGCGATGTCGAGCGCCTGCCAGACGAACGTCTGCAGCAGCGCCGGGTGATCCGGCATGTGGTAGAGGATCTCGGCCGTGGTCAGCCGGTAGCCTTCGAGCTGTTGAGCCAAGTCTCGGGTCATAAAGCGAACCTCCTCGCCTGCCGCCTCGGTTTTCCCTCGCCCGCCGTTCCTTTCCGGGACGCGATGCAAGGATGATGCAAGAACCACCGGCCCGCATCAATGTGATCGTGACCTAGGGGTGAATATTGGCACTCGTGATGGATCGCTGCTGACACCAGCTTCGCCCGATCCTTTGGAAGTCCTCGTCCTACTTGTGCATAACCTCATCAGAGTCGTCGAAAGTGGTTAAAGTTGGGTTGTCCGTGCAACTTGAACTGTAGTTTGTTGTTCGAAAGTCTTTTTGCTTGGGTCGATCGCCAAATTCTTCCTGTGAGTCAGTCAGGCGGAACGCCGGGCGCGCCGACCGAGACCCCGTGAGGTCTCCCGCGCGGGCCCTTGACATTGGTTCGACGAGTCACTAAATCCGTGGCACTCGCCGAGGCGGAGTGCTAACAGACTCGCCGTCGGCGGGAACCCTGATCGTCAGGTCGACTATCCATCGGGAGGAAACTCATGAATTTCAGGCCTTTGCATGACCGCGTCGTGGTTCGTCGCGTGGAAGAGAACGAGCGCACCACGGGCGGCATCATCATCCCCGACACCGCCAAGGAAAAGCCGATGCAGGGCGAAGTCGTCGCCGTCGGCCCCGGCGGGCGGGACGAAAACGGCAAGCTGATCACGCCCGACGTCAAGGACGGCGACCGAGTCCTGTTCGGCAAGTGGTCGGGCACCGAAGTGAAGCTCGATGGCGAGGAACTCCTGATCATGAAGGAGTCCGACATCATGGGCGTCATCACCGGCGCCGCGAAAGCCAAGAACATCACCGGTTTCGCGAAAGCCAAGAAGAAGGCCGCCTAGGGACCACGCGCCCGAGACGCCGCTACATTCGAACAAGGAGAACTCAGAATGGCCGCCAAGGAAGTCAAATTCGCCGGCGACGCGCGCTCGCGCATGATGCGCGGGATCGACACGCTCGCCGATGCCGTGAGGATCACGCTCGGGCCCAAGGGCCGCTGCGTCGTACTCGACAAATCGTTCGGCGCGCCGCGCATCACCAAGGACGGCGTCACCGTCGCCAAGGAGATCGAGCTCGCCGACAAGTTCGAGAACATGGGCGCCCAGATGGTGCGCGAGGTCGCCAGCAAGACCAACGACATCGCGGGCGACGGCACCACGACGGCAACGCTGCTCGCCCAAGTCATCGTGCGCGAGGGCATCAAGACGGTCGCCGCCGGCATGAACCCGATGGACGTCAAGCGCGGCATCGACCTCGCGGTCGCGGCGGTGGTCGCCGACCTCAAGAAGCGCTCGAAGAAGATCTCGACCGAGGAGGAGATCGCCCAGGTCGGCACGATCGCGGCCAACGGCGACCGCGCCGTCGGCGACATGATCGCCAAGGCGATGCAGAAGGTCGGCAAGGAAGGCGTCATCACGGTCGAGGAAGCCAAGGGCATCGACACCGAGCTCGAAATCGTCGAGGGCATGCAGTTCGACCGCGGCTACATCTCGCCCTACTTCATCACCAACGCCGAGAAGATGATCAGCGAGCTCGACAACCCCTATCTCCTCATCCACGAGAAGAAGCTCAGCGGGCTGCAGGTCATGCTGCCGTTGCTCGAGTCGATCGTTCAGTCGGGCCGGCCGCTCCTGGTCATCGCCGAGGACGTCGAGGGCGAGGCGCTCGCCACGCTCGTGGTCAACAAGCTGCGCGGCGGGCTCAAGGTCGCGGCGGTCAAGGCGCCGGGCTTCGGCGATCGCCGCAAGGCGATGCTCGAGGACATCGCGATCCTGACCGGCGGCCAGGTCATCAGCGAGGACCTCGGCATCAAGCTCGAGAACGTCACCCTCGACATGCTCGGGCGCGCCAAGAAGGTCGAGATCGCCAAGGAGACGACGACCATTGTCGGTGGCTCGGGTGACAAGAAGTCGATCGAGGGCCGCTGCAACCAGATCCGCGCCCAGGTCGAGGAGACGACGTCGGACTACGACCGCGAGAAGCTACAGGAGCGGCTGGCCAAACTGGCCGGCGGCGTCGCGGTGATCAAGGTCGGCGGCGACACCGAGGTCGAGGTCAAGGAGCGCAAGGACCTGGTCGAGGACGCGCTGAATGCGACCCGCGCGGCGGTCGAGGAAGGCATCGTGGCGGGCGGTGGCTCGGCGCTGCTCTATTCGACCAAGGCGCTGACCAAGGTCCAGCCCGCCAACGACGATCAGCGCGCGGGTGTCGACGTGATCCGGCGCGCGATCCAGTCGCCGGCGCGCCAGATCGCCGAGAACTCGGGCGTCGACGGCGCGGTGGTCGCGGGCAAGCTCCTGGAGAACAAGGACTTCAACTACGGCTTCGACGCGCAGAAGGAGATCTACACCGACATGGTCAAGGCCGGCATCGTCGACCCGACCAAAGTGGTCCGCGTCGCGCTGCAGGACGCCTCGTCGGTCGCCGGCCTCCTGATCACGACCGAGGCCATGGTCGCCGAGCGGCCCAAGAAGGACAGTCCGATGTCCGCGGGCGGGCCTCCGGGCGGCATGGGCGACATGGACTTCTAATCCAAGCGCGTCGCGAGCAAGCGAACGACGACAAGGGCGAACAGCCCACACCTTCGGGGCCGCGCGGCGACGCGCGGCCCCTTTCCTTGTCGCGGCGGCGGCGGGCGCGCGGCGGGCTCAAATCTCGGCCCACATGCGCACCAGGTTGCTGTAGGTGCGGTACAGAAGCCGAGTTTCCTCGGCGTCGGGGCGCTCGTCGCCCAGGCGCTTGACCACTGTGTTGAGCTCGAACAACAGCTCGCGTTGCGCCGGATCGCGGATCAGGCTCTGCACCCAGGTCACGGCGGCCAGGCGCGCGCCGCGCGTGACCGGCGCGACGCGGTGCAGAACGGTCGTGTCGTAAACGACCGCCTCGCCGGGCAAGAGCTTGACCTCCTGCTCCCCGTAGGGCGTCTGCAACACCAGCTCGCCGCCGTCGTAGGCATCGGGCGGGCTCAGGAACAGGGTCACCGAAGCGTCGGTGCGCATGGGCAGCCCGCCGGCCACCAGCGGGTTGTCCACGTGGTCGCCGTAGCTCATGCCCGGCTCGTAGCGGCTCACCATCGGCGGGGCGATGCGCTTGGGCATGACCAGGCTCTTGAAGTCCTCGTGGCGGTTGAGCGCGCCGGCAACGATTTCGTTGATGCGCTTGCGCTCCGCTTCGCTCGCCTCGAGCTGCAGGTTTTCCTTGATGTGCTTGATGCGCTTGCCCGCGGTGGCCTTGCCGTCGACAAAGCTGCCGGTCTCGGCGATCCCCAGCAGCTCCTTGACCTCGTCGCGGGTCAGCACCGAGGACAGACATTCGAGCATCGGGATTGCTCCATCGCGGCCGCGCCATGGCGGGGATGATGACGGTGCCATCCCAGGCCGTCGAGCAACCCTACACGGTGGAGCTTGCCGACGGGTTAGCCGCTGGCGCGGCTACGACGCCCCGTGCTACCCGCGCGCCTTGCGCTGGCGCCGGCGCAGCAGGCTCAGACCGCCGAGGCCGACACCCAGCAGCCCGAGCATCGCCGGCTCGGGAACTCGGATCTGCGAGAAACGCTCCTCGAAGGCACTGACCCCAGCCTGGGCGCCCGACTCGGAAATAGGCGCCGTCGCGGACAAGTTGATGATCGTGGTGACAGTAAGTGTCTTCACCGGATCGAACGTTCGCGTGTCGCTCGAATCAGACGAATGTGTGTCGCCTATCTCCTGCTCGAACACCCGTTTGGGGTCGCCGTCGATCGCGTCATGGACCTCGCGGACCTCGGCAAGAGAAATGACGCTTGAAAAGTCGGATCCGCCGTTTTCAGAGCTGTTCTCGGCGAATGCGCTCAGCAGGATGAGTTCGTTGTCGTGGATGAACAGGTCCTTGTCGAGCGCCGTCACGTCGTAGCTGAACTCGGATAACTGCGTCGCCGACTCAGAAAATTGAGTAGCAATGACCGAGAAGCTGACTAGATCGAACCGCAACCCCGGATCGCCGGTGTCTAGCCCGTGATCTTCACATTGCTGGCCAAGCCCGCCTCTCCGTTCCCCGTGCCCGTGGAAAAAGGCTGCGGGAAGCCCCAACCGTCGAACAGCTTGTCATCGACCTGGATCGAGCCCGTGTTGCGGATTAGCTCTTCGAGCGTGCAGCTCGTTCCAGCGACCAAGCCGGTGCCGGTGCAGTTGACGAGCACCAGTGCGTTAGCCTCGCCCGCCGACAGCGCGATGACGCTGCATCCGGCGAGCAATGCGCCCTTCATGCCGACGCGGGACCACTCCATGATGTGCCTCCTCGTTCATTCGCGCCGCTGTCATGCGCGGCCTGGCGGCCCGTAAAGCCGCTTTATTTTGAACTTTCTGGCAAGATCCGTGCCGTAGTTAGAAACGTCAACTACGACAAGTACTTACGCCAAGGGCGGAGAAGGAGAACGCTAGCGAATGTCAACTCCACCGACGGTCCGGGCGTGGCGCCCGGCCGCCTCCGAAGCAAGAAATCTTTACGAGTCAACCTCTTGGCCACACGTGCTGGAAACGGCGGCCCGATAACGCCTCGAAATCGTGTAAAATTCTCCGACGGTCGGGGGGTGTGGCGCCAGATTCGTCGGCCCGACGAGGAGTTACGAAGGCGCTCGGAAGTGCCTTGGTTTCGAGGCCTCACCCTTCGACAAGCTCAGGGTGAGGCCGGTTTCCTGGGCCTTGATGCTGAGCTTGTCGAAGCACGCGGGCGGAGCACCACCTCGTCCTTCGACAAGCACAAGGCGAGGCGGATCGACGTCGGCTCATTTGCGCGCCGAATCGCGCGGGACCTGGGGGGCCGGGCGCCATAGCATGCGTGCCGCTCAGGCGAGGGATCAGACTCATGCCGGATTGGGTGTGGTTCGGGGTTGGGATGGCGGTGCTTGTCGGCTGCTACGCCGTCCTGGGCTTCTTCGTCGGCGGCGCGTTCGGGCCTGACCGGCCCGACAAGGGCGACGAGCATGCCCCGTCCGACCGCGGCCTCTGGGTCCGCCGTGCCGCCTTCGCCGGCCTCGCCCTGCTCGCCATTTACGCCGTCATCGACTACCTCGCCGAGTGGTAGATCTTGCCTATTCGCTGCGCCGGGCCGGGCCGGAGGACGCCGCAATCCTCTCGGCGCTCAAGATCGCGTGCTGGCGCGACACCTATGTTGGGCGCTTGCCGGCGGACCTCTTGGCTAGTCTGGACGACGATCCCTTCCACAGCGTCGAGGCATGGCGCGCCGTGCTCGACGCCGACGGGCCCGAGCGCGTGACCGAGATCGTCGCCCTGGACGGCAACGATATCGGGCTCCTCCGCTACGGCCCGTACGACGGGATGTTGCCGGGCTGGCGCGGCAAGATCGACGCGATCTACCTGCTCGCGCCGGCGCGCGGCCAAGGGCTCGGTGCCCGATTGATCGCCCACGCCCGCCTGCGCCTCGCCGCCATGCGGCTCGCGCCCGTCGCCATCGACGTGTTCGAATTCAACGCGCGGGCGCGCCGGCTCTACGAGCGGCTCGGCGCGCGCGCCATCGGCCGCGCGGTCGCCTTCGAGCACGCCGGAGAGCCGATCGAGGAGGTCGTTCTCGGTTGGCCCGAAGTCTCCGTGGGTGTATGAGCGGCGCTCGCCTCTGCCCATAGCTCCCGCGAGACGAGACCCGTGACCGCTGCCCCGCCCCGGGCCCCCATCGTGCTGCTCATCGCGGCGACCTCGCTCGGGCCGCTGACGATCAACATCTTCATCCCGTCGATGCCCGGGCTCGCGCGGCACTTCGCGACCGACTACGCGACCGTGCAGCTTACCCTCACGCTTTACCTGATCGGCATCGGCGCGGGCCAGCTCGTGTGGGGCCCGGTCTCGGACCGCTGGGGCCGGCGCCCCGTCATGATCGTCGGCCTCGCCGTCTTCACGGTCGGCACGCTCTTGTGCCTGGCCGCGGGCTCGATCGAGACGCTGATCGGCGGGCGTATCGTGCAGGCGGTCGGCGGCTGCGCCGGGCTCGTCATGGCGCGCGCCATCCTGCGCGACGTCTACGAGCGCGGCCGCGCCGCCAGCATGCTCGCCTACGTCACCATGGGCATGGTGCTCGCCCCGATGATCGCGCCGACCGTGGGCGGCTATCTCGACGCCTGGTTCGGCTGGCGCGCCGCGTTCGCCCTGTTGCTCGCGATCGGCGCGATCCTGCTGGCGGCGAGCGTGCGCTCGCTCGCCGAGACGCACCGCGCGCGGGTCCGGTTCGCGGGCCTCGGCGCCATGCTGGCCGGATTCGCCGCGCTTCTGCGCCGGCGCGTCTTCTGCGGCTTCGCGTTCCAGATCTCGATGGGCTTCTGCGTCTACATGACGTTCCTCGCCGCCGCGCCCTACATCATGCTGGAGGGCTTCGGACTGACCCCCGAGGCCATGGGGCCCTACTTCATCCTGGTCGGCGGCGCGTACGCGTTCGGCAACCTGGTGGCGGGACGCATTTCGCAGCGCCTCGGCGTCGAGCGGATGATCTCGGCCGGGCTCGTCATCCAGGTCGTCGGCGTCGCCGCGGGGCTGACCCTCGCGCTGGCCGGCTGGCACGACCCGCTCGGCCTGTTCGCGCCGGTCGCGCTCAGCTCGATCGGTCAGGGCTTCGCGATCCCCAATGGCACGGTGGGCGCGGTCAGCGTCGACCCGACGCGGGCCGGCACCGCGGCCGGCCTCGCCGGGTTTCTCACCATGGCGTTCGGCGCGCCGGCGTCCTACCTTGGCGGCGCGCTCGCGCCGGGCGGCACGTTGCCGGTGATGATCGCGCTGGCCGGGGCGACCGTTTTGGGGATCGTGTTCCACGTCGGCGGCGTCATCCTGGCGCCGCGCCCGGTCGCGTAGCCTTGGAGGACGGCATGGCGGAGATCGTCAATTTGCGTCGGCACAAGAAGCGCAAGGCACGCACCGATAAAGCGGCCACGGCGGATGCCAACCGCGCCCGCTTCGGCCGAACCGGAGTCGAGCGCCGGCTGGACCAAGCGAAGCGCGCGCTGGAGACGGAACGGCTCGAAGCTCACCGGCTCGACGACGAGGATCACGAGCGATGAGGCACGAGAAGCCGAACCCGCCGGGTCTCGACCGCGAAACCATCGAGACCCTCGGCGCCCGGGTCGTCGGGCTGATCGCCGATCACCTCGACCACATCGATGGCCGGCCGGTCAATCGACCGGTCCCGCTCGCGCTGAAACGCAAACTCCTTGCCCTCGAGCTCGCCGACGAGGGCGCCGATCCAGCCGACGTCATCGCGTTCCTCGGCGAGAACGTGCTGCCGTGGCCCATGGGCAACGGGCACCCGCGCTTCTACGCCTGGGTCAACTCGCCGCCGGCGCCGATCGCGATCCTGGCCGACGCCCTGGCCATGACGATGAACCCATCGGCCGACGGCGCCGAGCACGCCGGGCGGTTCCTGCTCAAGTCGGTCACGCGCTGGCTCGCCGAGCTGGTCGGCTACCCGAGCCACGGCACCATGGGGCTCCTGGTCGGCGGCGGCTCGATGGCGAACCTGACGGCGCTCGGCGTCGCGCGCTTCGCCCAGGCGCGCAAGGCCGGCTGGAACGTGCGCGCCGAAGGCCTGCAAGGCGGGCATCCGCCGCTCGTCTTCTACGCCTCCGACGAGGCGCACAGCTGCATCCGCAAGTCGGTCGAGATGCTCGGCATCGGCACCGACAACCTGCGCCTGATCGCGACCGGCGCGGACTACCGCCTGGCGATCGCGGCGTTGCGCGACGCCATCGCGGCCGACCGCAAGGCGGGGCGGGTTCCCGCGTGCGTCATCGCCAGCGCCGGCACGGTCAACACCGGAGCGATCGACCCGATCGCCGAGACGGCCGATGTGTGCGCGGCCGAGGGGCTGTGGCTCCACGTCGACGGGGCCTACGGCGCCTTCGGTCGGTTGGACCCCGTCGCGGCGCCGTTCTACGCCGGGCTCGAGCGCGCCGATTCGGTCGCGCTCGATCCGCACAAGTGGCTGCACGTGCCGATTGAGTGCGGCGCGGTGCTGGTGCGCGACGCCGAGACCCAGCGCGCGGCCTACAGCTTGGTGCCGCCCTATCTCGACTCCGCCGGCACGCCCGACCCGGACAACCCGCGCTGGACGATGGAGTACGGCTTCACCCTGACGAGCCAGCTCCGCGCGGTGAAGCTCTACGCCGTGCTCGCCCACATGGGCCGCGCCGGCGTCGCGCGCATGGTGGCGAGCCACGACGCGCTCGCCCGCGGCCTCGCCCGGCGCGTCGGCGGGCGCAACGACATGGAGGTCATGGCGCCGGTGACGCTGTCGGCCGTGTGCTTCCGCTATCGGCCCGCGGGCGAGGCCGACGAGGCCGCGCTCGACACGCTCAACGCGGCGATCGTCGAGGCGCTGAACCGCGAGGGAGAGGTGTTCATCCTGACGACGCGGCTCAAGGGCCGGCTCGCGATCCGCGCCTGCGTCATGCACTACGACAACGACGAGGCCGACATGGCGCACCTGGTCGAGCGCGTCGCCCACTGGGGCCAGGCGCTCGGCGGGTGAGGCATGCTCAGGCCGCCATGTCGGCGGGCAGGTTCTGGATCGTCTCGTCGAGCTCGCCGAAGGTCGGCTGGGCGCTCGAGGGCACCGCGCCGCGCCCGATCTCGACCGAGACCTGGGCCGCGTTGCCGTGCAGGTGGGCAACCAGGGTGTCCTGGATGATCCTGTAAAAGGCACTGTCCTGATCGACGATGCCCTTGAGCCGGGCGGCGATCGGCCCGGCGATGCCGTAGGAGAGGAACACGCCGAGGAACGTGCCGGTCAAGGCGCCGCCGATCAGCGCGCCGAGCACCTCGGGCGGCTCGAGGATCGAGCCCATGGTCTTGATGACGCCGAGCACGGCGGCGACGATGCCGAGCGCGGGCAGGCTCTCGGCCATGAACTGCATGACCCGGCTCGGCGCCAGCGCCTCGTGGTGGTGCTTGTCGAGCTGGCGCTCCATGTGCTCGAGGACCTGGTGCGGATCCTCGAGGTTCATGCTGACCATGCGCAGCGTGTCGCAGATGAACGGCATCACGAAGTGATCGTGCTGGATCTTCGGGAAGCGGCCGAACAGAGCGCTCTCGTGCGGCTTCTCGATGTGGTTCTCCAGCGTCATCATGCCCTTGGTCTTGATCGTCTTGGTCAGCACGAACAGGAGGCACAGCAGGTCGCGGTAGTCGGCCTTCTTCCATTTCGGGCCCTTGATCACGCCGACCAGGCTCTTCGCCGTCGCCATGATCGTGGCCATGCTGTTGGCGACGATCGCGGCCGAGACGGCGGCGCCGCCGATCATGATGCCTTCGAACGGGAGCGCGTGGATGATCGGCTCGAGGCTTCCGCCCGAGGCGATGTAGCCGCCGAACACGGTGGCGAACAGGAGGACGATACCGCCGATCGAGAGCATGGCTTGACCCGCGTTGACCCGACGCGACCACCGCGCGAACCTCGCGCCGGGGTCGATGGCTACCTTGGCCCGCGTCGGCTTAACCGAAGCTTAAGCCCCAAGGACGCGCGTGCTGACCCGTCCGAGAGGGTGGAGCGCGGCATCGCGAGCCGAAGGCCCTACGCCGCGGCTTCGTCGCGTTCAGGTTTCGGCGCCGGAGCGATCGGCTATTGTCAATGCCGTTCGCCGAGCGCAATGTCGCGCCGCGAAGCCAATCGTCCGAGTGTTGGCCGATGCGATGGCTTGTCGATATCGATTCGGCGGTTGCCGACGGCACGTTGACGCCTGAAGCGGGCATCGAGCTCAAGCGCCGGGCCAGGGCGGCCATGGTTGGCTACGCGATCAACCTAGCCCTGTTCGCGGGCGTCGTGATGGTGATCGCCGGCGCCGCCGCGTGGCTGAAGGACCGCCAAGCGCTTGCCGCGCTCGGCGTTGCGCTGGCAGCCGTAGGGACCTTCACGCTCATCCGCGGCGGCCCGCGCGTACGGTTGGTCGCCAACGCCGCGGCGATCATCGGCGCTACCCTGGCCATGGGCGCGCTGGTCGATCTGCTCTTCGAAGGACGGACGGAACGGGTGGGCGTCGGCGTCGCGCTCGGACTTCCGGCGATCGCGATCGGCTGGACGATGCGACGCTCGGCGCCGACGACGCTCTCCGTCCTGGGCGGGTGGATCATGTTGCTCGGCGCCGGCGTTCACGTGGCCGGCATCCTGACCACTGAGAGCCGACTGGGGCTGGAATGGGTCGCGCTGCTCTACGCCGGCACCGTGGCCATCGCGTGCGGCGTGATCCTCGACGTGCGTTTCGTGACCGCGACCGCGATGGTGCCCCTGGCGGCGGCCCTGTCGTCGCGGACCTTCTACGGGCACGCGACTTACGGCGTCGCCATCTACGAGTCCTCGCTCACGATCGTGCAGATGAGCCTGATCGCCCTGGTGGCGCTCGCCGTCTCGCGCGGGTTCTCGGAGCGCTTCGCGCGCCACGCTCGAACGCTGGGCCAGCTCTCGCTCATATGGATCAACATGGCCTTCTGGGTCGGCTCGCTTTGGGGCGACGTGGTGGGATTCCATCTCTGGGGCCCGCGTTGGGACGCGGTCACGGCCGGAATCTATGATTGGGGGGTGCGAATTGCCGCCTGGGAGGCGGCCAGCAAGGCATTCAAGGCAGATGCCATCGTGATCTCGGCCGACGTGTTCGCCGCCCTATGGGCGCTCGGCATCCTTGCCGTCGGTGCGTGGGGCGCATCGACGGCGCGACGGGCGGTCCTCAACATCGCCGTGACGTTCGGCGCGATCCACTTCTACACGCAATACTTCGAGCGCCTCCACGTCACCCCCGCAGCCATCGTCGTCGCGGGGGTGATCGCCATCATCGCCGCCTGGCTGCTGTGGGCGGTCAACCGTCGGCTCGCTCCGCGTTGAAAAAGAAGGAGGCCGGGGGGCCTCGGCCTGCAGGAGCGCCGGGGAGGGCGCGGGGAAAACGCCTCAGCCGCCGCGGGTCAACCTGCGCATCAGGCTCGAGGTGTCCCAGCGCCGGCCGCCCATGCCCTGGATCTCGGCATAGAACTGATCGACCAGCGCGGTGACCGGCAGCAGCGCGCCGTTGCGCCGGGCCTCCTCGATGCAGATGCCGAGGTCCTTGCGCATCCAGTCGACGGCGAAGCCGAACTCGAACTGGTCCTCGAGCATGGTCTTGCCGCGGTTCTCCATCTGCCACGACTGCGCCGCGCCCTTGGCGATCACGTCGACGACGAGCTCGCCGTCCAGCCCCGAACGCTTGGCGAAATTGAGCCCCTCGGCGAGCGCCTGGACGAGGCCCGCGATGCAGATCTGGTTGACCATCTTGGTGAGCTGGCCGCTGCCCGCCGGCCCCATCAGGGTGACCATGCGGCCGTAGCAGTCCATTGCCGGCTTGGCCCGCTCGAACGCCGCCGGCTCGCCCCCGACCATGACCGTGAGCCGGGCATTCTCGACCCCGGCCTGGCCGCCGGACACGGGAGCGTCGAGAAACCCCAGGCCGCGGTCGCGCGCCGCCGCGTCGAGCTCGCGTGCGATCGCGGCCGAGGCCGTGGTGTGGTCGACGAAGATCGCCCCCTTGGCCATGCCCGCGAAGGCGCCGGCCTCGCCGGTCGCGACCTCGCGCACGTCCTTGTCGGCGCCGACGCAGGCGAACACGAGCTCGGCGCCCTCGGCCGCCCGCGCGGGCGTCGCGGCGCGCCGGCCCTTGTTCTTGGCGACCCACTGCTCGGCGCGGGCCGGAGTGCGGTTGAAGACGGTGACCTCGTGCCCCTTGGCGGCGAGGTGCCCGGCCATGGGAAAGCCCATGACCCCGAGACCGATGAACGCGAGCTTCACGATGCCCCCCGGCTGAACGTGTTCGCAACGAGGGCATCCTATCGGCGCGACCGGCGTCGAACAACGCCGCCCCGTGGTGTCAGCGATGAGCCCAGGCGGGCGTGACGGCGGCGAGGCGCAAGCGCGAGCGCCGCTGGGCGATGGCGTGCCCGGCCATCGCCTCGGCGGCGTCGACGAGGGTGGTGTCCTCTGCGGCGGCGGCTTCGGCCATGCGCCGCACGGATGTCCCGATCCCGGCGAGCCGTGCCATCGCGCGGTTGCGCTCGTAGCCACCGCGGTCGCGCTCGCGGGCGGCGTGGCGCCGCGCGCGGGCGCCGGCGGCGCATTCGGGCACGTAGAGGATGCCGCGCCCGGCCAGCGTGCGGGCGATCGACGGCTCCGTCAGGGCCGCGTCCGCCACGGCGACGATGATGCCGGCGGCCGCCTCGGCGGCGACTCGTTCGTCGATGGCGCGCGCGCCGGCGCACGCGACGAGGACGTCGGCGCGCACCCGATGGGCCGCCGCCGGGACCACGATCGCCGCGCCGTAGTCGCGCGCGACATGGGCCGCCGATTCGCCGTCCGGGTCGGCGACGAGAAGAGTCGCGTTGTCGCGGGCGAGCAGCGTGCACAAGGCATAGCCGACCCGCCCGGCGCCCTGAACGGTCACGGTCACGCCGGCCAGGGACTCGCAGCCGAGCCGATGCCGGGCGGCCGCGGCGATGGCGAGGTAGGCGCCGTACGCCGTGGCGACGGAGGCATCGCCGCTGCCGCCGGGCGTGGCGCCGAGCACGAACGGGGTTTCCATCGCCGCGAAGTCGAGGTCGTGGATGCCGAGGCCGATGTCGGGCAAGAGGATCAGGCCGCCGTTCAACCGGTCGACCAGCCGGCCCAGCGCGCGAAACAAGGCGGGCGACTTGCCGGTCCTGGGGCTGCCGAGGACGGTGACGGCGGCGCCGCCGAGCCCGAGCCCCGCGATGGCCGATCGGCACGTCATGACCCGCGAGCGAACCAGCACATCGTCGATCGCTTGCGCGATCGTGAGGTTCGGCGTCATGCGGCAATGGGCGACCGCGGGACCCAGGGTGCGGTCGTGGACGGCGACCAGCGCGTTGAGCCCGGTCGCCGCGTCGCGCCAGCGGAGCACGATCTGGTGGTCGGCGAACCCCGGCTGGTGCGTTGCCGCCTCGGTCAGGTCGTCGATGCGAAAGCTCGTCGACGGTCGGCGCTGGGTCCGTACGACCCGCTGCTGGTCCTGCACGGCCAAGGTCGTGATCCTCCTCGCGTCCTAGGTCTCTTGACCCGGGTGCTCGTACGCCTCGGGCGCCTGCCCGGCGTCCTTGGGGGGCAAAGCGGGTTGGGGCAGCGCGTAGAACTTGGGCTGCCGCGGATCCCAGCTATGCTCGAAAGGCAGATTCATGATGACGCCGGTGTCGTTGCGCTCGGCTTCGCGCAGCGCGCCCTGGAGCTGCTCGGCGACCTCGCGGTCCCAGGGCAGGACATAGGCGCGCGGCTCGGGCGCGTCGGCGAAGCGCAGCCAGACGTAGATGCCGTCGTTCTCGTCGATCGTGGCCGCGAGCACCGCGGCCTCGGTCGTCGCCCCGTGCATCCATTCCAGGTCGACTGGCTTCGGCCGGCTCAACAGTCCCGCCAAGGCCGCGTAGACGACCGGCACGAACAGGGCCGCCGTGGCGAGGGCCGCGGCGCGGATCCACAGCCGGCGCGGCGCCCAGATGCCGATGCCGGCGAGCGCGGCCGCCATGACCACCGCCAGTGCGAACAGGGTGGTCAGGTCGTCCATCACGACTTCCCCACGTCGCGCAACGGCTTGTAGAGGCTGTGGACGCTGCCGGATTCGAGCCGGCCGTCCGCGTCGAGCCGGAACCGGAGCGCGGTCAGCTCCTCGCCTTCGTGCCCGAGGACGACCTTGGTGGTGAGGATCTGGCGCGAGGACTCGGTCATGCTCGACTTGGTACTGACGACCACGGTCACCGGGATGTCGGCGACCGCGGCGGCGTTGCGGTAGAGGTGCACGTTGATCGTGTATTCGCCCGGCGCCAGGCCTCGGCTGTAGGCGATCTCGTAGTTGAGCTTGGTGGCGTCGAGTACGTCGCCGAGGTCGTCGCGCAGCAGATTGAACAGCGCGCCGCCCTTGTTCGAATAGCCCACCGGCACGTCGCCGGGCGCCTGCACCCAGAGATCGACGTCCGAGGCGATCGTATCGGGCCAGCGGACCTCGACGATGACGTTGCCCGGCGGCTCGGATTCGTCGGCGGCGGCCTGGGCCTTCGGATTGATGTGGGGCAGGACCAGCAGCACGAGCGAGACGAACCCGGCGAGCGCCAGGGTGATGACGTCGCGAAACACCGTCCCTTCGTCGCCGGTGTCCTCGAAGGGATCAAGACCGGGCACGGGACTCTCCCCGCGCGACGATGGCGGTGATCAGGTTGATCGTGCCGGTCGCCAGGAGCTGGTAGTTGACCACGAGCCAGATGTTGAGGACGGCGCCGACGAGCGTCGTGTTGAGCGCGACCGCCATGCCCTCGATCAGGGTGGCGACCATGGGCCCGATCGAGCTCGCGTCGGCCGCGGCCTCGGGGTTGACGCCCGAGAGCGCGATGATGAACCCGATGACGGTGCCGATCAGGCCGAGCAGGACCAGGGTGGAGCCGATCTGGCGAATAACGACGATGCGCGCGGTGAGCTTGAACCTGAGCGAGCTCGCGATCAGCCCGCGACTGCCCGACTCGGTGCCGGCGACGGCGCGCAGGTACGCGGCGGCGCGCGAGCCCGGGGCCGGATTGTCGGCGCGCGCCTCGTTGAGCTCCTGGCTGACGCGCCAGACCTTGACGATCGAAAGGGCGAGGCCCGCGACGAACGTGGCGACGATCAGTTGGGTCAACCGCGTCGAGTCGCTCAACACGATGTCGTCGGCCCAGCCGGCGAGCACGAAGCCCGCCGCCAGCGCGACGCCGACCAGGTTGACCACGCCGAAGCGCAGCAGCAGCAGGTAGCTGAACGCGGCGGGGTCGTCCCCGAGCATGGCGGCGGGAAGCGGCGCGGTGGTCGCCGGCTCGTCGGCGAACAGCGCCCTCGCGGCGGGCAGGTCACGCAGAGCGTACGTCATCACTCGGTCCTCCGGCCGAACCGCCTGGTCGCGATCCGGCACGCAACGTCACGCGCCCTTCCCAGCAGCCCCCGTATGGTTCGATGCCCTCGTTCGAGGCCCTTGGCGGGCCTTCGTCGCCACCGACTCTCGGCCGGTAAGCTTAAGAATTCGTTGTTCGCGATCACTGGCACGAAGGCTTTCCTCACCTTGCGTGATCGCCGTCACCGGCGGCTCGTCGACAGCGCGCCCAGGCGCGGCCTAAGATGACGCGGGACCGGTCTCGAAGCGCCTTCTGGGCGGGCGGTCACGTAACGTTAACCGAGCAACGATCATGCCAGCCGCCGCCGAACAGCCCATCGAGGGCGCTCTCGACGCCCTGCGCGCCATCGTTGGCGATCGCCTGTCGACCTCGGCCGCCGTCCGCGACCAGCACGGCCACGGCGAGTCCTACCACCCGACGCGGCCGCCCGATGCCGTGGTGTTCCCCAAGACGACCGAGGAAGTCGCGCGGATCGTGCGCGTCTGCGCCGATCGCCGGCTGCCCGTCGTGCCGTTCGGCACCGGCACCGGCCTCGAGGGCGGCACGGTCGCGCTCCACGGCGGCATCTCGATCGACGTGACCGGGCTCGACCGCATCCTCGCCCTGCGCGCCGAGGACATGAACGCGACCGTCGAGGCCGGCGTGACACGCAAGCGGCTCAACGCCCATGTCCGCGACAGCGGGCTGTTCTTCCCGATCGATCCGGGCGCCGACGCCTCGCTCGGCGGCATGGCCGCGACGCGGGCCTCCGGCACCAACGCGGTGGGCTACGGCACGATGCGCGAGAACGTGCTGGGGCTCACGGTCGTGCTCGCCGACGGGCGCGTCGTCAGGACCGGCGGTCAGGCGCGCAAGTCGGCGGCCGGCTATGACCTGACGCGCCTGTTCGTCGGCTCCGAGGGAACGCTTTGCGTCATCACCGAGCTCACGCTCAGGCTCTACGGCGTCCCCGAGGCGATGAGCGCGGCGGTCTGCTCGTTCGCGACCGTGGCGGACGCGATCAACGCCGTCATCCTGACGATCCAAACCGGCATCCCGGTGGCGCGCATCGAGTTCCTCGACGAAGTCCAGATGGACGCGATCATCCGCCACGCCAAGCTGAACCACCCGGCCCAGCCGACGCTGTTCTTCGAGTTCCACGGCACCAAGGCCGGGGTGGTCGAGCAGGCCGAGCAGGCCCAGGCGATCGCGCGCGACTTCGGCGGCGCCGACTTCCGCTGGGCGACCCGCGAGGAGGACCGCGCCAAGCTGTGGCAGGCGCGCCATGACGCCTACTACGCCGCGCTCGCGCTCAGGCCCGGCGTCAGGGGTTGGGCGACGGACGTCTGCGTGCCGATCTCGCGCCTCGCCGACTGCATCGTCGAAACCAAGGCCGACCTCGCGTCCTCAACGATCCTGGCACCCATGGTCGGTCACGTCGGCGACGGCAACTTCCACCTGACGTTCCTGGTCGATCACGACGATCCGGCCGAGATGGCCGAGGCGCATCGCATCAACGACCGCATGGTCGGGCGCGCGCTGGCCATGGGCGGCACCTGCACCGGCGAGCACGGCATCGGCTACGGCAAGATCGACTTCCTCCAGGCCGAGGCCGGCGAGGCGGTCAGCGTCATGCGCGCGGTCAAGAAGGCGCTCGACCCCGACGGGATCATGAACCCCGGCAAGGTGCTGCGCGTCTGAGGGCGAGGCCTCGAGGGTGACCCGAGCGAGCCAGGACTGGAGTCCAGAGTCGTACGCGCACGACGCGGGCTTCGTGAGCGCGCTCGGCGCGCCGCTGATCGATCTGCTCGACCCGCGCCCGGGCGAGCGCATACTCGACCTCGGCTGCGGCGACGGCGCCTTGACCGCCGAATTGGTCGCGCGCGGCGCCAAAGTCGTCGGAGTCGATGCGAGCCCCGCCATGGTCGCCGCGGCGCGGGGGCGCAGCCTCGATGCCCGGCTCGCCGACGGCCAGGCGCTCGCGTTCGACGCGGACTTTGATGCGGTGTTCTCCAACGCGGCGATCCACTGGATGCCGCGTCAGGACAGGGTGGTCGCCGGCGTGCGCCGCGCCCTCAGGCCAGGCGGCCGCTTCGTCGCCGAGTTCGGTGGCGCGGGCAACGTCGAGGCGATCCGCCGCGCCGTGCACGCCGAGCTCGCCGAACGCGGCATCGACCCCGCGACTCGCGACCCCTGGACGTTCCCGACGGTCGAATCATTTCGGGTGCTGCTCGAAGAAGTCACCGGCTTCGCGATCGACTCGATCGCTCTGTTCGCCCGGCCGACGCCCCTGCCCGGCTCGCTCGGCGCTTGGCTCGCGATCTTCGCGGTGCCGTTCCTCGACGCGGTGCCCCCGGCGGAGCGCGCGGCCGTCACGGCGGGCATCGAGGCGCGCGCGGCCGATCGCCTGCGCGATGCGACGGGCCGCTGGACCGTGGACTACGTCAGGCTGCGGCTCGTCGCGCGCGTTCCGTGAGGGCACGGACCAGGTGTGGCAAAGCCCGGCTTGAACTAGACTTCACTCGCGCTGCCGGAACCCCGCGATGCGACTCATCGAACCGTCGACGACCCTGGGCGCCGTTGCCGTGGTGCTGGCGTCGCTGGCACCGACGCCCGCCCGCGCCGAATACGTCGATCTGGAGCTCATCCTCGCGGTCGATTCCTCGTCGAGCGTCGATTACAGCGAGTTCTCGATCCAGATGACGGGGCTGGCCGCCGCGTT
Organism: Alphaproteobacteria bacterium; assembly: GCA_040905845.1. Taxonomy (GTDB): domain Bacteria; phylum Pseudomonadota; class Alphaproteobacteria; order SP197; family SP197; genus VGDP01. The sequence goes on from JBBDQV010000053.1 coordinate 31,013, forward strand.
CCGCAACCCGCTCCTGATGAAGGCACTCGAATCGGTCGGCGAAGGCGGCATCGCCGTCGCGCTCGTGCAATGGTCCGACTCGACCAAGCAGGTGGTGGCGATCGGCTGGACCAAGGTGTTCGACGCCGCCTCCTCGGCCGCCTACGCGGACATGATCGAGGCAACGCCCCGATTTATCGACGGCGGCGGCACCTCGATCAGCGGCGCGCTCGACTTCTCGGTTCCGCTGTTCGAGGCCAACGACTTCTACGGCCGACGCAAGGCGATCGACGTGTCGGGCGACGGGCGCAACAACCATGGCCGCTTCGGCTACGTGGCGCGCGACGAGACGGTGGCCGCCGGCATCACCATCAACGGCCTCGCGATCCTCAACGAGGAGCCCGGCGTCGACCTGCACTATGCCAAGTACGTCATCGGCGGCCCGGGGGCCTTTCTGGTCACCGCCGACGACTACGCGGACTTCGCCGACGTCGTCCTGCTCAAGCTGATCCGCGAGATCTCGGGCGACATCCTGGTCAGCCTGCCGGGTCCTCCGGCGTTGTGATCCAAAGCGGCCTCGGCGACGTAGAATGAAACGCCGGCCGCTTGGGGCCGGCGCAGAGGGGAGCACGCCCAATGTTTCGTACGCTGCGTCACGGCCGCGCCGCGGCCGTCGTTTTCGCCGTCGCGGCGCTCGCCGCATGTGCCGAAATGGACCAGGAGATGGCCGGCGAGGCCTCGCTTTACGACCGCCTGGGCGGCCAGGACGCGATTGTCGCCGTGGTCGACGACTTCATCGCCAACGTCGCCGCGGACGAGCGGATCAACGGCTTCTTCGCCAAGACCGACATCCCGGCCTTGAAGGGCAAGCTGGTCGATCAGGTATGCGCGGGCTCGGGCGGGCCGTGCGAATACACCGGACAGGACATGAAGACGGCGCACGCCGGCATGGCCATCACCGAGGACCAGTTCAACGCCATGGGCGAGGACATGCTCATGACGCTGGACAAGTTCGCCGTGCCCGAACAGGAGAAAGGCGAGGTGATGGCGCTCCTTGGCTCGATGCAGGGCGACATCGTCGGCCAGTAGGGGCGAATAGCCCTAGACTCTGTGGCCTTGAACCTCCGCGCCGGGTGGCCCATCTTGAGACAAAGGCCACCCGCCGCAGGAGACCTGCCTTGTTCATCCAGACCGAGTCCACGGCGAACCCCGCCGCGCTGAAGTTCATCCCGGGCCGCGTCGTGCTGGGCGAGGGCAGCGTCGAGTTCCGCGACGCCGATGAGGCGGGGCGCTCGCCGCTCGCGCAGCGCTTGTTCGCGATCCCATCGGTCACGCGGGTCGCGCTCGGCGGCGATTTCATCACCGTGACCAAGGCCGAGGACACCGATTGGCAGGTGCTCAAGCCGGCCGTGCTCGGCGTCATCATGGAGCATTTCGTGGCCGGTCGGCCCGTGGTGACCGACGACGCCGGCGGCTCAGACGCGCTCGCGGCCTCGGTGCGCGACCTGATCGAGACGCGGATTCGCCCGGCGGTCGAGGGTGCGCGCGGCCAGATCGCGCTGCGCTCGTTCGCGGGCGGCATCGCGACCGTCGAGCTCACCGGCCAGCCGGCCTCGAACGCGACGTTCCGCAACGGCATCGAGAACATGCTGCGTCACTACGTGCCCGAGGTCGAGGAGGTCCGGTTCGTCGCCAAGGTGCGCGAGGCGGACGAGGCCGCGCCCGAGGTCGGCCTCGATACCGACGAGGCCAAGGCGATCCAGGCGCTGCTCGACGACGAGATCAACCCCTCGGTCGCCAGCCACGGCGGTTACGTCAACCTGGTCGCGGTCAAGGACAAGCGGGTCTACCTCAAGCTCGAGGGCGGCTGCCAGGGCTGCGGCATGGCAAGCGTGACGCTGCGCCAGGGCATCGAGGTGGCGATCCTGGAGAAGGTGCCTTCGATCGAGGAGGTGCTCGACGTCACCGACCACGCCGGCGGAAACAATCCCTACTACCAGGCGGACAAGGGCGGCGAGAGCCCCTGGGCCTGATCCCTTGAAGCGGCTGCTGCTGCTGGTCCCGACCACATCGTATCGAACCGCCGACTTCCTGGACGCCGCCCGCCGGCTGGAGCTCGACGTGGTGGTCGGGTCGAATCGCCGCTCGGTCCTCGAACGTCATGCCGAGGGCCGCACGTTAACGCTGAACTTCCGCCACCTCGAGCGCGGCCGCCGGCAGATCGTGCGCTATGCCCGCGAACGGCCGCTCGATGCCATCGTCGCCGTCGATGACGCGCCGGTGATGCTGGCCGCGGTCGCGTCCGCGGCCCTGGGTCTGCCCCACGACGCGATCGACGCGGTCGCCGCCACCCGCGACAAGCACGTGTTCCGCACCCGTCTCGTCGACGCCGGGCTGCCCTCGCCGCCGTTCCGTCTGGCCGCCGTGGACGACGACCCGGCCCAGGCCAACGGCAACGTCGGCTACCCCTGCGTCGTCAAGCCGCTCGGCCTTTCCGGCAGCCGCGGCGTGATTCGCGCGGATGATCCGGCCGGGTTCGCCGCCGCGTTCCGCCGGGTCGGCCGCCTGCTCGCCCGGCCGGGCATCGCCCGCATGGGCGAAAACTCCCGGCACATCCTGGTCGAGGGCTACATCCCCGGCGTCGAGATCGCGCTCGAAGGGCTGCTGGCCGACGGCAAGCTCCACGTACTGGCGCTGTTCGACAAGCCGGACCCGCTCGAGGGTCCGTTCTTCGAGGAGACCATCTACGTGACGCCGTCGCGCCTGGCGCCGACGGCGCAGGCGGCCGTCGTCGCCGCCGCCGAGCGGGCGTTGTGCGCCGTCGGGCTGCGACACGGGCCCGTGCACGCCGAACTGCGCCTGAATGAAGCCGGGCCGTGGGTCATCGAGGTCGCGGCCCGCTCGATCGGCGGGCTGTGTTCCCGCGTGCTGCGCTTCGGCGCCGGCATCCGGCTGGAAGAGCTCATCCTGTGCCATGCCCTGGGCGAGCCGATCGAGGCGGTCGAGCGCGAGCGCCGCCCCGCCGGCGTGATGATGATCCCGATTCCCCGCGCCGGTACCTTGCGGGCCGTCGAAGGGATCGACGCCGCGCGCGCCGTTCCCGGCATCGAGGACGTCGTCATCACCGTTCCCAAGGGCCAGAAGCTGGTGCCGCTGCCCGAGGGCGATCGCTACCTCGGCTTCCTGTTCGCCCGTCACGACAGCCCTGCCGCGGTCGAAGCGGCGCTGCGCGCGGCCCACGCACGACTGGACATTCAAGTGTCCCCCTGAGCCGTGCTCGCGTGGCGCCGGTCACGCCGCAGGTCCGGCGCCGCTCTCGGCCTGCTCGACCGCGTCGTGGGCGGCGAGCCAGCGCGCCTCGGCGCGCGCCAGCGCCTCGGCCAGGTGCCTGCGCCGGCGCATCAGGTCGGCGACGGACTCGCCCGCCTCGCCGTGGACCCTCGGATCGGCGAGCCGATCGTCGATCGTGGCGCGGTCCCTGGTCAGCCGCTCGACCTCGGCTTCCGCTTCGCGCACGGCCTTCCTGAGCGGGGCCAGCATGGCACGGCCCGACTTCGCGCGCGCCTCGGGCTTCGCCGGCTGGGACTCCGAGGAGCGCGCGGCGATGACGCCGGCCCGGTAATCGTCGATGTCGCCGTCGAAGGCGCGCACGGTGCCGCGCTCGACCAGCCACAGGCGATCGGCTACTAGATCGACCAGGTCGCGGTCGTGGCTGACCAGGACGACGGCGCCGCCGTAGGCGTTGAGCCCATCGACCAGGCCGCGGCGCGCGCTCATGTCGAGGTGGTTGGTCGGCTCGTCGAGCACCAGGAGCTGCGGCGCCTCGAGGCAGACGAGCGCGATGGCGAGCCGTGTGCGCTCGCCACCCGAGAGCTGGTCCACGGCGCGCTCGGCGAAGTCGCCGCCAAGGCCGAAGCGGCCGAGCCACGCGCGCCGCTGCAGGGGCCGCCAGGACGGCCTGCGGCGCCCGACGTGGTCGAACGGGTTGGCATCGACGTCGAGCTCGGCGAGCTGGTCCTGGGCGAAGTAGCCGATGCGCAGGCCGCGCGCGCGGCGCACCTCGCCGGTCAGGGGATCGAGCCGGCCGGCGAGCAGGCGCGAGAACGTGGTCTTGCCGTTGCCGTTGGCGCCGAGCAGCGCGATGCGGTCGTCGGGATCGAGGCGCAGATCGAGCCGCGCGAGCACCGGCTTGCCGCCATAACCGACCGCGACGCGCTCGAGGACGACCAGCGGCGGCGCGAGCTCCTTGGGCTCCGGGAACGCGAAGCGTTGCTCGGGCTCGTCGGCGACCTCGGGGATTGGCTCGAGCCGCGCAATGGCCTTGAGGCGACTCTGGGCTTGGCGCGCCTTGCTCGCCTTGTAGCGGAAACGATCGACGAACGATTGGAGATGCTTGCGGTAGGTGTCCTGCTGGGTCTCGAGGGCCGCGCGGCGCGCCTGCTCGGCGGCGCGGCGGCGCTCGAAGGCGTCGTAGTCGCCCTCGTAGAGCTCGAGCTTGCCAGATTCGACGTTGAGCACCCGATCGATGACCCCGTTCAGGAAATGCCGGTCGTGGCTGACGATGACGAGCGTGCGCGGATAGCGCCTGAGAAAGGTCTCGAGCCACATGGTCGCCTCGAGATCGAGGTGATTGGTCGGCTCGTCGAGCAGCAGGAGGTCGGGCTCCAGGAACAGCGCGGCGGCCAGGCCGACGCGCATGCGCCAGCCGCCCGAGAACGAGTCGAGCGGCCGGACTTGCGCCTCGGCGTCGAAGCCGAGGCCAGCCAGGATGGCGCCGGCGCGGGCCGGCGCCGCATGGGCGCCGATGTCGCGCAGCCGCTCGTGGACCTCGGCCAGGTCGGCGGCGTCCGCGCCACCGTCGGCTTCGGCGAGCAGGGCGGCGCGCTCGCGGTCCGCCGCGAGAACGGCTTCGAGCGGCGTCGCCCGGCCCCCGGGCGGCTCCTGGGCGACGGTACCCACGCGAGCGTTTCGGCTCAGCGCGAGCACGCCGCCGTCGGCTTCGAGCTCGCCGGTGATCAGGCGCAGGAGCGTCGTCTTGCCGGCGCCGTTGCGCCCGATCAGGCCGACGCGGTGGCCCGCCGGAACGTGGGCGTCGGCGCCGTCGAAGACGAGGCGACCGCCGTAGCGAAACGTGAGACCCGAGATGCGCAGCACGGGCGGCCATATAGCACGCGTGCCCCGGCCGCGGGAGCGTTCAGGCCGCCTCGGGCACCCGATCCAGATAGGCGCGCAGGCCCTGTTCGAGCGCCTCGGTCAGCTGGAAGCACACGTGCGTGCGCCCGGGCGAGTTGCCGGTGACGATGAGCGGCACCAGGCCGTCCCACCCTTTGAGCGCGAACTGGCCCTGGGTGCCCGGCTGGGCGTCGAGCGCGACGTCGATCGCGGCGCCGCCGAGCGAGAGGTTGACCACGCGGCACGCCGTCCAGCGGTCGTCGATCAAGACCTTGGCTGGGATCTCGGCGTGAATGCGATGGAAGCGGCGGCGTTCCTCGCGGACCTCGAAACCCGACAGGATGGTCGCGACCCGCGCCAGCGCCTGGTCGAGCGTTCGGGTCGTGGCCTCGGCGCGCCTGCGGACCTCGGCGACGTAGTTGTCGGCGGGCCCCAGGGCGCGCCCGAGCGAGCCGAGGACGTCGGCGAGGCGCGTCGCGGCCCGCTCGGCGTCGGGCCCCGCGTCGCCGCCCGCGGGGGCGACCTCGGCCGTGCAGTCCGCCACGGCGACCGCCTCGTCGAGGGTCACGAGCCGTTCCTCGATCGCGACGATGGCCTCGGTCAGGGCCGCGAGCGCCGCCTGGAACCGCTCGACCCGGGCCGCGGGGTCGGACACCGACGCCTCGCCGCCGACGACCTCGACCAGGCTTTGGAACGCTCGGTCCATGGCCTCGGCCTGATCGAGCACCAAGCGCGAGGCCTGCACGAGCCCGGACGTGGCCACCGCCGACGCCGCGTGCGCATCGCGCAGCGCCCCGACCTCGGCCGCGCAAGCCGCCAGGGCTTCGCGCTGGGTCCGCGCCGCTTCGAGCGCCGCCGCCATCATCAGCCCGGGCTCGACGGCGACGAGCTGACCCTGCGCGACCAGGGTCGTGAGCTCGGCGACCGATTGGCCCGCGTGCTTCAGTGACGTGCGCATCTCGAGATCGAGCATGTCGATCGTCGCGAGCGCGTTGCTGAGCGCGTTGACCTCGACGCGCGCCGGGCGCGGCGCCGGCTCGGGCGCCCGCGCGACGCCCACGGCGATCCTCGCCGGCAGACCGGCGGCGACCGGCGCGGCGACGCCCTGTCGGCGCGCCACGACGGCGAGCGCCAGCAGCCCGCACACCGCACCGAACCCGGCCAGGAAGCGCGCGTCCAGCGAGCGACGCACCGACCGCCCGAGCCACGTGAAGCGATTGGACGACGATGCGACGGATGCGACCTCGTGCTCCGGTCCCGCCGCCGGTGCCAACGCGAGGATCGCGGCGCTCGGCCATTCGCCATCGGCATCGACCGGCATGCGGGATCGCTCGACGGCGCTCGGCACGAGCGCGAGGCCGACGATCGCGATGGCCAGCAGAAGTCGACGCCGCATCGATGTCCAGTCGGCAAAGACAATGGTGCCCGGCGCCGTCCCGATCGAGAGTCGCCGCCCGGGCGAACGCCGGACCATCGCAAGCCAGCCTTAATATTCGCTGAAGCGCGCTCGCGGGACGCCGGTCACCGACCGACCTAACGATTTCTTAGCCGTCGATCCCTACCTTCGTGGCCCGAGCATGGCGCGTCACCGCGCGAGCCGAAGGGACCAATGCGATGCTGGCGTCGATGCGCGTCCTGGTCGTGACGTCGCAGAAGGGCGGGTCGGGCAAGACCACGCTCGCGGGGCACCTCGCGGTCCAGGCGCAGCTCCGCGACTTCGCGCCCGTCGTCATGGTCGACGCGGACCCGCAGGGCAGCCTCGCCGCCTGGTGGAACGTCCGCGCGGCAACCTCGCCCGGGTTCGTCCGGACGACCATCGCCCGACTGCTCCATGATCTCGAGGAGCTGCGCCTCGGCGGGACGCGTCTGGTCGTCATCGACACGCCGCCGGCGGTGACCGGCACCATCCGTAGCGTCGTCGCCCACGCCGACCTGGTGCTGATCCCGACCCGCCCGAGCCCGCACGACCTGCGTGCCGTCGCCGCGACGCTCGACATCGTGGAAGGCCGCGACCGGCCGTTCGTCTTCGTGGTCAACGGGGCGACGCCCAAGGCGCGCATCACCTCGGACGCGGCGATCGCGCTGTCCCAGCATGGCACGGTCGCGCCGGTCACGATCCACCATCGCAACGATTTCGCCTCGAGCATGATCGACGGTCGAACCGTCATGGAGTGCAACCCGGGCTCGAAATCGACCGAAGAGATCGCCGGGCTGTGGAGCTACGTGGCGGAACGCCTGCAGCGGGTCCGCCCGCATCCCGTCGCCGTGCAGGGCGTCGAGCGGCCGGCGTTCGGTCGGCTCGACACCCAGTCCGCCGCGCTCGAGGCCGCCCCGTCCGGCGGCTTCGGGCGCCGAACCTTCGCGTCACTCTGAGGCCGCGGCATGACCACCGGCAACAACCGAGTCCGTTTCGCCACCCTCGACAGCGCGTTGCTCGCGCGCAAGGGCGAGGCGACGCCGGCGACCGCGGTCTCCCAGTGGATCGAGCGATCGGGCGGCGCCGAGACGGAAGAGATCGAACGCAGCGTGCCCGAGGAGCTCGCCGTGCTCGGCCGACCCCGGGCGGGCCACGGCTTCGTCGAGGTCGCGCTCGACCGACTCAAGCCCGGCGCGTTCCAGCCGCGCCGCAGGATCGACCTGGACGGGCTGGGCGCGCTCGCCGAATCGATCAAGGCGTACGGCGTCCTTCAGCCCATCCTGGTGCGCGACGATCCCGACGACGCCGAGAGCTATCGCATCATCGCCGGTGAGCGGCGCTGGCGCGCCGCCGCCCTGGCCGGGCGCCGGACCGTGCCCGTCATCGTGCGCAAGGCCGAGGACGACAAGGCGTTCGAGATCGCGCTGATCGAAAACCTCCAGCGCGAGGATCTCGACCCGCTCGACGAGGCGGCCGGATATCGCCGGCTGCTCGACGAGTTCGGCCGCACCCAGGAAGAGCTCGCGCGGCTCCTCGGCAAGAGCCGCAGCCACGTCGCCAACAGCCTTCGCCTGCTCGGGCTGCCGGACGAGGTCAAGGCCCTGGTCCATGACGGCACGGTCAGCGCCGGGCACGCGCGGGCCTTGCTCGGCGCCGACGATCCGCTGGCGATGGCCGAACGCGTCGCGACCGAGGGCCTGACGGTGCGGGCGACGGAATCGCTCGCCAAGCAGGGCTCCCGAGCGCGGCCGGCGCCGAGGGCGGATGACGCCCTGACGACGTTGCAGGCGCGCCTTGGTCTCGCGACCGGGCTCATCGTCGCGTTGCGGCGCGAGCGTGACGGTGGCGTCGGCATCCGGCTCTGCTCGATGGCCGAGCTCGAGGCCCTGGTGCGGCGGCTCGAGCAAGTCGCCGCGCCGGCGAACGGCCTCCAGGCCGAAGCGACACCCGCGAGCGAGTCGCTCTGAGGCTCGCCCGGCTCATATGAACCGCCGACGGACCGGCGTATCCTGAACCGACCTTCATGCGCCGCGGCGACCTCATCGACATGAAATCGGGTTCGGGCCGGATTCGCGGCCAAGCGGGACGCCGCGCCGTCTTGGCGGGCCTGATGGCGGCGACGTTGCCAGTCGGTCGCGCCCGCTCCGACGAAGGCGAGGAGCAGGCCCGACGCCTGATCGAGGCCTTGGCCGGGCGGGCGCTGACCACGCTGCGACGCGGCGACATCGGGCTCAAGCAACGCGAATCCGAGTTCCGCGCCATCCTCGGCGACGGCTTCGATCTCGACTTCATCGGCCGGTTCGTCATGGGCCGGCATTGGCGGAACGCGACGGCGACCCAGCAGGAGGAGTATCTTGCGTTGTTCCGCGAGTTCGTGCTGATGGCGTATGCGGCGCGCTTCGGCGGCTACCAGGGTGAAGCGTTCGTCGTCGTGGGGGCGCGCCGGGCGAGCGACAAGGACGTGGTCGTGGCCACCGAGGTGACCTCGCCCAACGGCAGCCCGATCGGCGCGGATTGGCGAGTACGCGTGGTCGATGGTCGGCCACGCATCATCGACGTGGCAGTCGAGGGCGTCAGCATGGCGCTGAACCAGCGCCAGGAGTTCGATGCCGTTGTCGCCCGCCATGGTATCGACGGCCTGATCGCGATGTTGCGCGCGCGGGTCGGAAAGGTTTCGATCGCCGCAGGCTGAAAGGGGGGGTCCATGGCTCGGCACCGATCGCGTTCCTGGCCCGCTCGGCTGTTCGCGGTGTGCGTCGTCGTCCTGCTCGGCCAGGCCTCGGCGCTGGCGGATGCGCTGTCGGATGGCGACGCCGCGTTCGAGCGCGGCGACTTCGCGGCCGCGCTGGAGCTGTGGCGCCCGCTCGCCGAGGCGGGCGACACGGCGGCCGCGTTCCGTCTGGGGTTGCTCTACGACCAGGGCCGGGGCGTCGAGACGAGCCCCAAGCTGGCGCTCGACTGGTGGCGCCGCGCGGCGGATCAAGGCTACGCGCCGGCCATGCACAACGTGGCGTTGAAGCTGATGGACGGGACCCTCGGCTCGCCGGACTTCGCCGCCGCCGCGACCTGGCTCGGCCGCGCCGCCGGGCAAGGCTACGCGCGATCCCAGTACTCGCTTTGCAAGCTGAAGCTCGAGGGCCTCGGGGTCGAGCCCGATGTCGATGGCGCGATCACGCTCTGCCTCGCCGCAGCGCTCGCGGGCAGCCCAGGCGCCGCCTACAACCTCGGCAAGATGTATCGCGACGGCGTCATGGGTCATGTCGATCCGGTCGCCGCCGTGGCTTGGTTCAGCTTCGCCGCCGAGCGCGGACACGTCGGGGCGATGGCGCGCCTCGGCGTCAGGCTGGCGCGCGGCGAGGGGGTCGCGGCCGATCCGGTCGGCGCGCTCGCCTGGCTCGAGCTCGCCGCGCGCGCCCAGAACGAGCAAGCGATCGCCGAGCGCGATCGGCTGGCCGCGCGGCTTGGCGCCGACGCCATCGCCGAGGCCACCGCACGGGCCGACGCGTTCCAGCCGCTTCCGGGCCTGGACCCGTTGCCATGACGTTTCGGCGCGCTCGCGCCGTTGGGTTTCTGGTCCTGGTCGTTTCGTGCCTCGGCGTGCCGAACGGCGCCGGAGCGGTCCTCGCGCCCGAAGCCGCCGCGGCCATCGCCCGCGAAGCGGCGGCGCTCGGCGCGATCGCGACGTCGGGGCCGGCCGAGGACCCGTCCGGCGTGGTGCGCGACAACGCCGAGGCGCGCATGGCCACCGTGGTCATCGCCGCGATCGCCGGCGATCCCGCGAACCACGGCGACATCCTCGTTGCCGCCACCGCCGCAGCCCCCGCCCTGGCCGACGGCGTTCGCGAGCGCGTCATGCTCGCCTACCCGGGGTTCGCCGCCGACTTCGTGGCGCCGCCGGAGGTGGTCGAATCGGTTCCCGTAGACCAAGCGGACGCCGGTCCGATCGAGGATTTCGCCGACGTCGAGCCCTTGGCCAGCCCCGGCGAGCTCGTCGACGATCCGATCGAAGAGTTCAACCGGGTCGTGTTCACGCTCAACGACGCCGTCGACACCCTGGTTCTGAGGCCGATCGCCGCCGTCTACGGCTTCGCCGTCCCGCTCGTCGCGAAGCAGGCGGTCGCCGATTTCTATCGCAACCTCAAGGCCCCCGTCGTGTTCGCCAACGACCTGTTCCAGGGCAACGTGACCGACGGGGCCGCCGTCACGCTCGGGCGCTTCCTGGTCAACTCGACGATCGGCGTGGCCGGCTTGATCGACATGGCCGGGCGTTTCGGCTTGCCGTGGCACGACGCCGATTTCGGCCAGACGCTCTACGCCTACGGGGTCGGACCCGGGCCCTATCTCGTGCTGCCCCTGTTCGGCCCCAGCACGGCGCGGGACGCGGTCGGCACCGCCGCCGACAGCTTCCTCGATCCGCTCGGCTACATCTTGCCGTTCGGAGCCAGACTGGGGCTGAACGCCGGCAAGGCGGTTTCCAAGCGCGAGGCGGTGATCGACCAGCTCGATCAATTGAGGTTCGGCTCGCTCGATTTTTACGCGGCGGTGCGCGGCGCCTACTATCAGCACCGCGGCCATGAACTGGGCCTCGCCGCCGGAGAGTTCGCGGGGTCCTCGCCCGGGGCGACGCCGAGCGCCGCGGACGAGGCCTTCGAGGAATTCGAATAGGGGCACGGCCGTTCCCGCGCGAGCTCGATTCCGCTAGACTTCTCGGTGGTTCCAGTCCTCCGGAGGATGCCATGGCCGACGGGTCGAACGGTTCCGCCCACCCGTCATTGGACGCGGCGCTCGCGACGCTCGCGGCCCCGACCGGCGCGGCGCGCGGGCTGCCGGCACGCCTTTACACCGATCCCGCGGCCGCCGAGCTCGAGAACGCGAGGCTGTTCGCGCGTACTTGGATGTGCGCGGGCTACGCCCACGAGCTGCCGAACCCGGGCGATGCCTGGCCGCTGGTCGTCGCGGGCGCGCCGATCGTCTTCGTGCGCGGGCGCGACGGCGTCATCCGCTGTTTCCACAACGTCTGCCCGCATCGCGGCAACCTGGTGGTGACGAGGGCCCTGGCCGGAACGGGAATGCTAGTTTGCCGTTACCACGGCTGGGGGTTTGATCTCGAAGGGGCGCTCCAGATCACGCCTCACTGGGGCGGCTACCGGCAGCCGGCGCCCGAGGATTTCGATCGTGGCTGCCACGGGCTGAAGCCGGTACGCTTGGCGCGGTGGCACGATTGGCTGTTCGTCAACCTCGCGGGCGATGCACCGCCGTTCGAGGACTACCTGGCGCCCTTCGCGGCGCACTGCCGCGAGTACGATCTCGAACTGGTGCGCCACGCCGCGACGGCGCCCTTCGAGATCCGCGCCAACTGGAAGCTGGTCGAGGAGAACTTCCTGGAGGTCCTGCACCTGCCGACCGTCCACCCCGGCCTCAACGCCGTGGCGCCGTTCAAGGACCACGAGATGGTGTGCGACGGCCCCTGTCTCGGCACGATCATCCGGGTCGGCCTGCCCGAGGCCTGGGCCGAGCCGGCCTTGCCGCGCTTTCCGCGCCTTGACCGCGACAACCGAACGGCGAAGAACTTGGCGCTGTTCCCCAACTTCAAGCTGGTCATCGGGCCCGACCACTGCGCGAGCATGGTCGAGTTCGCCGTCGACGCGGGGCGGACCCAGCAGCGCTGGGACTTCTACTTCGTCGGCGCCGAAGCGCTCGAGCCCCGTTTCGAGTCGACGCGCAAGGCCATCATCGACTTCTTCGTCGAGGTCAACGGCGAGGACATCGGCATCCTCGAGGACGTGCAGAAGGCGCGCTCCTCGCCCGTGGCGGGCGGCGGCGTGTTCTCGGCGACCTGGGAGCCGGTGGTTCACGGCTTCCAAAGGCTGGTCGCCGGCGCCCTGAGCTGACCCGAGCCACGCTCGAAAAGCCCCTCGCTTCCAGGGGTTGCGTGCCGTCGCGCGCGGTGCCATATGAGCGATCCCATGCTGCAGCGGGTCGGTGAGCTTCTCGGCCTCGGTCCCAGGCCCAAGGCCTCGGCGACGGACGATGCGCGCTTGGCCGCCGCCGCCTTGCTCGTCGAGGCCGCCCTGGCCGACGGCACCGACGCCCCGGTCGAAGCCGCCATCATCACGCGCCTCGTGCGCGACCGCTTCGGCCTGGACGCCGATGCCGCGCGCGCCCTGGTGGACGCGGGGCGCGCAAGCGCGCTCGGCTCGGCCGATCTGGTCCGTCACACGCGCGCCCTCAAGCAGGCGCTGGAGCCGGAGGACCGCGTCGAGATTCTGGTCGCGCTGTGGCAGGTGGTGCTTGCCGACGGCACGCTCGACGGCTACGAGGACGCGTTGGTCCGTCAGGTGGCGGGGCTGCTTCACGTCACTGACCGAGACCGTGCCGCGGCCCGCCGAAGCGCCGAGCGGCGCTTGGCCGAAGGCCGCTGTTAGCGCGGGCTCTGGATCCGTTGGGGAGGAGACATGACGTACGTCGTCACCGAGTCCTGCATCCGCTGCAAGTACACCGATTGCGTCGAGGTGTGCCCCGTCGACTGCTTTTACGAGGGCGCCAACATGCTGGTCATCCACCCCGATGAGTGCATCGACTGCGGCGTCTGCGAACCGGAGTGCCCGGTCGACGCGATCAAGCCCGACACCGACGAGGGCATGGTGAAATGGGTGGACTTCAATAGAACATACGCGGAACATTGGCCGAACCTAACGCGAATGAAGCCGGCGCCGGAAGATGCCGACGCGTTCAAGGACGTTAAGGACAAGATGCAGTACTTCGACCCTTCGGCCCCGAAACAGGGCGAATGATCGGGTTCTACGCGACGACTAGGCTTCCATTCCAGGGCGCGTTGTGATATAGAATTCAAACATCGTCGACGGGTGCGCTTGGGAGGCGCTTTTCGGCGAGTGGTTGGTCCGGCCCCGTGTCGGGCAATCTCGTAATGTTGTGCATCTAGCGGCGGGACACAGGACGTCCCGACGGCCAGGAGGTTTGCGCGCGCTCCATGTCCAAGAGTTTCATGTCCAGGAATAAGTCACTCAGCAGGGCCCCGGCGAAGCTGACCATGAAGCCCGTCGGTCACGGCCTGACCAACGGGACCATCAAGGTGCTGGGCAAGGCGCAGAAGCGAAATGGCTTCTCGGCCGGCGACTATGTCGTCTATCCGACCCATGGCGTGGGCAAGATCACGGGGATCGAGAAGCGTGATCTCGGTGGCGCCGAGCTGCGGCTGCTGGTCGTCAATTTCGAGAAGGATCGCATGACCTTGCGCGTCCCGGTCAACAAGGTCGAAACGTCGGGGATGCGCCGGCTGTCCAGCCGCGACAAGATGCGCTCGGCGATGACCGTCCTCAAGGGGCGCGCCCGGGTCAAGCGCACGATGTGGAGCCGCCGCGCCCAGGAGTACGAGGCCAAGATCAATTCCGGCGACCCCGAGTCGATCGCCGAGGTCGTGCGCGACCTGCACGGGCGCGTCGGGCAGCCCGATCAGTCCTACAGCGAGCGCCAGCTTTACGAGGCCGCGCTCGATCGCCTGGTGCGCGAGATCGCCGCGGTCGAGCGGATCGACACGGCGAAGGCCGTCGAGCAGGTCAACCGGCACCTCAAGGTCGCCTGACCGGACATCATCGATGGTGACCGCAGCGGGCGGACTTCGCGACAGCGAAGGGCCGGCCACGGTCCTCGATCGAGCCAAATTCGCGCGGCTCGGCGCGGGGCGACGGGTTTGGGCGGTAGCCGCGATCCATGGCGAGGCGGCGCGGCTCGCGGCCTTGCATGCGGCGCTGGCGCCACGTCTGGCCCCGTCCGACGTCCTCGTCTATCTCGGCAACTACCTCGGCCACGGTGCCGGCATCGTCGCCGTGCTCGACGAGCTGGTCCGCTTCCGGCGCGTCGCGCTGGCCCGCCCCGGTGCCTTCGCCTGCGACGTCGCGTTCTTGCGCGGGGCTCAGGAGGAGATGTGGCACAAGCTGCTCCAGCTCCAACTCGCGCTCGAGCCCGCGCAGGTCCTGGGTTGGATGCTGCGCCGGGGCGTCGATGCTTCGATCCGCGCCTACGGCTTCGACCCCGAAACCGGCATGGGCACCGCGCGCTCGAGCGTGCTCGCGCTGACGCGGTGGACCAGCGGCCTGCGCGAGGCCATGCGCGAGCACCCGGGACACTACGAGCTTCTGCACGGGCTTAAGCGCGCGGCCTTCACCGCCGACCGCGGGCTGCTGTTCGTCCATGCCGGGCTCGACCCGTCGCGCCCCCTCGCCGCCCAGGGCGACGCCTTGTGGTGGGGCGGCGGCGGCTTCGGCGCCCTGACCGAACCCTACGCCGGGTTCCGCCGCGTCGTGCGCGGCTTCGATCCCCGAGGCCAGGGCCCCGCCGAGTCCGTGGTCGCCATCACCATCGACGCCGGCTGCGGCTTCGGCGGCCCGCTCGCCGCCGTCTGCTTCGACCCAACGGGCGCGACCGTCGATCGCATCGAGGCGTGAGCCGGCGTGGGTGACACGCCTCCCGCCGAGTGCTAGACGGTCGGGAAGCGGGAGGCGGCGATGCGCAACCTCAAGGTCGACGGCGACCGGCTCTGGCAAAGCCTGATGGACATGGCGCGCATCGGCGCGACCGCGAAGGGCGGCAGCCGCCGGCTCGCGGCCTCGGACGAGGACAAGCTCGGGCGCGACCTGTTCGTCGCCTGGTGCGAGAAGGCCGCCATGTCCGTCACGATCGACCGCATCGGCAACATTTTCGCGCGGCGCCCGGGCCGAAACGACGCGCTGCCACCGATCCTGACGGGCAGTCACCTGGACACCCAGCCGACCGGGGGCCGGTTCGACGGGGTCTACGGCGTGCTGGCGGGGCTCGAGGTCGTGCGTGCGCTCGACGACGCCGGGATCGAGACCGAGGCGCCGATCGAGGTCGCGGTGTGGACCAACGAGGAGGGCGCGCGGTTCGCCCCGGCGATGGTCGCCTCGGGCGCCTTCGCCGGGGTGTTCGACGTCGACGCGGCGCTCGCCGCCAAGGACGCCGACGGCAAGGTGTTCGGCGAGGAGCTCGCGCGCATCGGCTACGCCGGCAAGGCGCCGGTCGGCGGCCGGCCGATCGGCGCGGCGTTCGAGGCGCACATCGAGCAGGGTCCGATCCTGGAGGCCGAGGGCCAGACTATCGGCGTCGTCACCGGTGTCCAGGGCATCCGCTGGTACGACGTGCGGATCGACGGCATGGAGGCGCACGCCGGGCCGACGCCGATGACCATGCGCAAGGACGCCATGGTCGCCGCGGCGCGGCTGATCGCGGCGGCGGACGCGGCGGCCAAGGCCCACGCGCCCCACGGCCGGGCGACCTCGAAGGTCGTCGAGGTCAAGCCCAAGGGCTCGCGCAACACGATCGCCGGCCACGTCTACCTGACCATCGACATGCGCCACCCCAGCGCCGCCGAGCTCGATGCCATGGACAGGGCGTTGCGCGATGCCGCGCAGGCGGCCGAGGCCGAGCTCGGCGTCGCGATCGCGGTCGAGGCGATCTGGACCTCGCCGCCCGTCGCCTTCGACCCGGCGTGCATCGCGGCGGTGCGGGGCGCGACCGAGGCGCTCGGCTATGGCCACAAGGACATGGTGAGCGGCGCCGGCCACGACTCGTGCTACATCGCGCGCGTCGCGCCCACGGCGATGATCTTCGTGCCGTGCGAGAAGGGGATCAGCCACAACGAGATCGAGAACGCCAGGCGCGAGGACCTCGAGGCCGGCTGCAACGTGCTGCTGCACGCCATGCTCGAGCGCGCCAACGCGCGGCCGTGAGCGACGCCGTGAACGCCGAAGCAGCGGGAGCGGAGCCGTCGCGCGCGAACGGATCCCCGAACGTCGAGGCCGTTCTCGACGTCCTGCGTCACTCCGAGCCGCTGCCGGAAGACGCTCTCGGGGCCGCGCTGGCCGCGCCGGACCTCTTCGCCCCGGCCCTCGTCGAGGCGATCGAGCGCTTCATCGGCGACACCGAGGCGGACGCCGCCGAGGCGCAGCTCGTCTTTTTCGCCTTTCACGTCCTCGCCGAAATGCGCTGGACCGCCGCCTTTCCGACCCTCGCGCGTCTCTTGCGGATCGACAGGCGGCGTCTCGACGCCGTGTTCGGCGACGCGATCGGCGAAACGGCGTCCCAGGTGATGCTGGCGGCGTTCGGCGGCGACGCGGACCCGCTGCGCGGCGTGGTCGAGGATGAGAACGCCGACGGGTTCGCGCGCGGCGCGGCGCTCGCGGCCCTTGCCGCGCTGGCCGCCTCGGGACAGCTCGACCGGGAAGACGAGGCCCGGTACCTCGAAGCCCTCGCGTCGACTCTGCGCGCCGGACCCGGCGACTACGCGTGGGCCGGCTGGGCCGATGCCGTCGCGCTGCTTGGTCTCGATAGGCTCGCGCCCCTCGTCAAGACGGTGCTGCGCGACAAGATGCCCGTCTTGGAAATCGGACGAGCTCTCTACGACTTCGGCGACTTCGAGTACCTGTCGCGGCAAGTCAAGACCGCCGATTCAATCGACGCCGCGCTGGCGCGCGAGCGCCTCGTGCCGTGGACCGACACCATCGGGGTGTTTCGGACCTGGTATGGCTTCAGCGAGGAGTATCTGCGCAAGAAGCGCGAGACCGCCGCCGCCCCCTTGGTCCCGGACGAGGAGCCCAGCCTGGACGAGCTCGATGAACTCGAACGGTTCCTGGACGCCATGGAGCCCGCGATCAATCCGCATCGCCACACCGGGCGCAACGACCCGTGCCCGTGCGGCAGCGGCAAGAAGTTCAAGGCCTGCTGCCTCGCGCGCCCATGAGCGGCGACCGCGCCGGCGGCCAGGTTCCATTTCTCGTGCGCCGGAGGCAAAGCGGCGACGAACAGACGATCGCGAGGCTCGCCGTCGAACATTGGGGTTCGGACGTTGTCGTCAACAGCGCCGGTCGTTACATGGTTTCGGCGCTCGACGGCTTCGTCGCCGTCGCGGACACGGGGATCGTCGCGCTCGCGGCCCTCGCGATGGAAGACGGGGCCTGCCACGTCGTCGCGCTGGCCAGCGATCGGCCGCGCCGGGGCGTCGGCACGGCCCTGCTCTCGGCCGCCGAGGCCGAGGCTCGGCGCCAAGGCTGCGCATCCGCCTGGCTGATCACGACCAACGACAACCTGGAGGCGCTCGGCTTCTACCAACGGCGCGGCTATCGTCTCGTGGCGCTCAACGCCGGCGCCATGGCCGCCGCGCGCCTCATCAAGCCGGCGATCCCGGCCGTCGCGGCCAACGGCATTCCGATTCGCGACGAATTGGTGCTCGAGAAGCCCCTTTGATACGAAATCCGGATGATCCGTTCCGACTGTCACGCCATTCCATGATTGTCATGCCCCGCCTTGAGCCACGGCTGTCCGGTTCGGGCGCGCGGCAATGTTTGGAGATTGGCGTCGCACTAG
>JBBDQV010000054.1:0-9368 GCA_040905845.1 Alphaproteobacteria bacterium
CACGAACGGCTTTTCTCCGGCCGTTCGTCCTGAGGAGCGTGCGAAGCACGCGTCTCGAAGCCTGCCCTGAGCGCCGCCGCAGGCGGCGTCGAAGGGGGCGGCAGGAGTACCGATTCAACATGGTCTAAAGTTGCTCTAGAACCGCCGGAGCAGGCGTTCCAGGTAGTTCTGCTCGATCACGGGCCGCTGGCGGTCCGAGGCGCGGCGGTAGAGCTCCTCGAGGATCTCGTGGATCTGCTGCATCGAGGCCTTGTCGGGGATATCGATGTCGCCTGCGTCCTCGAGGCCCTGGCCGAGCACGGGCCGCCCCATGGGATCGCGCGGCGCAGCGAAGAAGCCGATGTTGTCGCGCCCGCTGCCCTGGGGCATCTCCTGGGTGAACTGCTCGAGCAGCGTCTGCGCGCCCTGCTGGAGCTGGTCGAGCGCGTCGGTCTGCGGGCCGACCGCCTGGGACGCCAGCCCCTCCTGGAGCGCCCGGAGCGCCCGGCCCATGGCGCGCTCGGCCCGGCCGAACGAGCGCGGCACGTCGAACCCGCCTTGGCCGAGGCGCTGCATGAATTGCTGCAGCCCGCGCATCAGCGATTCCTGGTTGGCGGCGCCGAGCTTCATGGCCTCGAGATCGAACTCGTCACGCCCCTGCAGGTCGCCGTAGGTCTCGTCCAGCAGCTCGCGCTGGCCCTTCATGAGCTGGCGCAGGTTCTGCATCATCGCGGCCGCCTCGCTGCTCAGCCCCTGGTTGAGGCTCGCCGTGCGCCCCGCCTTGAGGTTCTCGAGGATCTCCTGGAGCCGGGCGAGCATGGCGCGCGCCGCCTCGCGGCTGCCCGCGCGCATCAGCTCGCGCGCCTCCTCGATCATCTGCTGCAATTCACCCGACTCGATCGCCTCGTTGACCGCGTCCTCCTCGCCGCTGCCCTCGATCTCGTCCGACTCCGCCTGCTTGGCGAGCTCGCGCAGGAACTCGTTGAGCGCCTGGTCGAGCTCGTCGAGCAGCTGCTGAATCTCGGCGTCCGTCGCCCCTTCGGCGAGCGCTTCGAAGATGCGCTGCTGGAGGTCGCGCAACGCCTGCTCGGCGAGCGCGAGCGGGCCGTCCTCGATGGCGAGCGCGGTGTACCACAAGAGCTCCTGGACGGCGGCGGTGCCGTCCGGCGTGCGGTCCAGCACGAGCCTGGCGCTCGCCGCCGACAGCGCCAGCGTGACCGCCGACTGGTCCAGGTAGCGCTCGGGCCGCGTGGTCAGCGCGCGCAGGATCTCGGCGATCTGACGGCGGTTCTCGGGCTCGACGGTCAGGCGCCGGCGCTGCTCGGCGACCAGACGCGCGACCGGGTGGTCGAAGATGCGCTCGGGCAGGGTGATCGTCGCCGTGTCGCTGCGCCCTTGCTGGCCGATGCCGTCGGTCGCGACGAGCTGGACGGTGACCTCGGTCCCCGCCCAGGGGTGCGCGGTCAGGTCGTGGAAGCTCGCGCCGGCGGCGTCCTTCGCCCCCGGCTCGGGCAGGGGCACGATCAGCGAGAGCATCTCCGCGGCCTCGCCCGTGCGCTTGAGCTCGGCCCGCACGCCTTCGAGCGCGTAGTCGTCGCGCGCCACGTACTCGATGCGGATGGCGCCGCGCAGCGTCCCCTCGATGGCGCGCGCGAACGCCGCCGTCGGCGCCTCGTCGGGCACGACCTCGAGCGGCCAGCGGGCGAGCTCGGTCTCGCCCCGCGCGATGACTAGGCTGTCGCCTTCGTCGATGCGCAGCTCGAGCTGATAGACGTTGTCGCCCGCGGGCTCGAAGGGCGCGGTGATCGCTCCGACGGTCGCGCTGGGCGCGGTCCGCCCGCCCTCGAACTGGCCGAGCAGCATGCTGCCCGCGGGCACCACGACCGGCTGCTCGACCGGCTTGCCGGCGTCGAGCCAGACCGGGGCAGCCCCGGTGTACTCGGGCGGCGCGATCCACAGCGCGAGCTGCCAGCGCTCGCCGGCGGCGAGCGGCGCGAGCTTCGGGGCGAACGCCTCGGCGAGCCGCGCAGACATGCGGTCGCCCGCGAGCCCCGCCGCGGCGACGAGCGCGAGCACGACGGCGAAGCGCAGCGCCAGGGGATCGCGCCGGGCGAGCCCGGGCGACGGCACGCCGACGCGGAGCCGCCTGGCCGCCTCGGCCATGCGGCGCTGGTGCGCCTGCCACAAGGCCCGCGACAACGGGTCCCGCGTATCGCTCGCGAGCCGGTCCTCGAGCGCGGTGAGCGGCCGGTGCGGCACGCCCGTCGCGCGCTCCAGCCGGCGCCGGACGCGGTCGTGATCGGGCAGGCGGAAAGCGCGGAAGCCGCGTCTGAGCGCGGCGATGAAGGCGACCGCGAAGCCCGCGAGCGCGCCGGCGTGGAGCCAGCCGGGCGCGATCTCCCAGGCCCCGACGAACGTCAGGGCCAGGAACGTTCCGGCCACGCCGCAGGCGGGCCACAGCGCCGGCCACAGGGCTTCCCAGGCGAGCGCCGCCCAGGCGAGCGAGGACCGCGCGCGCCCGGTCAAGCGGCACCCCGCGCGTCCGCCGCCGCGAGCCACGACGGCATCGCCTCGAGCGCGATCGATTCCTCGAACGTCGGCCGACGCCGGACGATGTCCGATCGGGTGCCTCGCACCATGACCTCCGGGACCAGCAACCGGCCATTATAGCAGGACGCCATGACCCGTCCGTAGGCCCCCGCGCCGTCGATCACCAAGAGTTGACCCTCGGCCATGGGCGGCAAGGGGCGGGAGCGCGCGAAAACGTCCGAGCTCTCGCAGATCGGCCCGACCACGTCGACCGGTTCGAGTCCGGTTCCGGCCGACGGCTCGACGACCGCCCGCAGGCCGTGCCAGGCGTCGTACATGGCGGGGCGCAGCAGATCGTTCATGCCGGCATCGACGACCACGAAGGTCTTGCCGCGCGAACGCTTGACGTAGAGCACCCGCATGACCAGGACCCCGGATTCGCCGACCAGCGAACGCCCAGGCTCGACGACGACCGCGACTTCGAGGCCCCGGATCGCCTCGGCGATCGCACCCGCGTAGGCGGCGTGGGACGGCGGCGCCTCGTCCCGATAGGGGACGCCGAGGCCGCCGCCGAAGTCGAGCGTTGCGACCGGCTGCCCTTGCGCGACGAGCGACCGCGCCGCCTCGGCGAGCCGGCCGAACGCCACGCGGAACGGGGCGATGTCGGTGAGCTGGGAGCCGATGTGCATGGCCAGCCCGCGCACGGCGAGGCCGGGCGTGGCCGCCATGCGCGCGTAGAGTTCGGCCGAATCCTCGAGCGGGACGCCGAACTTGTCGCCCTTGCGCCCGGTCGCGATCTTGTCGTGGGTGCCAGCGTCGACGTCCGGGTTGACGCGGAGCGCGACCGGTGCCACCCGCCCGAGCCGCCGGGCGACTTCGGTCAACGCGCCGAGCTCCGCCTCGGACTCGACGTTGATCTGGCCGACGCCGGCCGAGAGGGCGAAGGCGAGCTCGTCGCGCGTCTTGCCGACGCCCGAGAAGACGATGCGTTCGGGCGCGACGCCGGCCGCGAGCGCGCGCCGGATCTCGCCCGCGGAGACCGTGTCGGCGCCGGCGCCGCGCCGCGCCAGCGTCGCGATCACCGCCAGGTTGTCGTTGGCCTTGACGCCGTAGGCGATCAGTGCCGCGACGCCGGCCGCCGCGAAGCCCCGGGCGTAGGCATCATAGCGCGCCTCGAGCGTGCCGGCGGAATAGCAGTAGAACGGCGTGCCGACCTGCTCGGCGAGCCGGTCGAGCGCGACGCCTTCGGCGTGGAGCACGCCGTCGCGGTAAACGAACGCGCTCACGACGTCGCCTCCTCGTCCTCGTCGTCGTCCTCGGGCGGCGGTTCGAGCGGACCCTTGCGGCCGCACGCGGCGAGCAGCGCCGCGAGGGCAGCGAGCAGCAGCGCGCGGCGCGGCGTGGTCATTCCCGGAGTTCCAGGAAGCGGCGGCGCGCCTCGGCGGCGGCGCGCGCGACCAGCGTGGGCGCCGTGCCGCCCTCGCTCGTTCGGCTGGCGACCGAGGCCTCGACGCCGAGCACCGCGCGCGCCGCCTCGGTGATCGTCGGCTCGATCGCGCGCATGGCCTCGAGCGGCAGGTCCGCGAGCGCAAGTCCCTTGTCGTCGGCCAGACGGACGATGCGACCGACGGCGTTATGCGCGCGGCGGAACGGCAACTCGGCGCACCTGACGAGCCAGTCGGCGAGATCGGTCGCGGTCAGGTGCCCCTTGGCGCATGCCTGGCGCATTGCCTCGGGCCGCGCCTCGAGCCCCTCGATCATGGCGCGTGCCGCCGCGACGCACAGGATCAGGCTGTCGGCGGCGTCGAACAGCGGCTCCTTGTCCTCCTGCATGTCCTTGCCGTAGGTCAGCGCCAGGCCCTTGAGCACGGTCAGGAGCGCGACCAGCGCGCCGACGACCCGTCCGGTCTTGCCGCGCACCAGCTCGGCCGCGTCCGGGTTGCGCTTCTGCGGCATGATCGAGGAGCCGCTCGAGAGCGCCTCGGGCATCACGACGAACCCGTACGCGGGCGAGGCCCACAGCACCAGCTCCTCGGCGAGCCGCGAGAGGTGGACGGCGCACAACGCCGCGAACGCCAGGAACTCGACCACGAAGTCGCGGTCCGCCACGGCGTCCATGGAGTTGGCGCATGGGCGGTCGAAACCAAGCGCGGCGGCGGTCGCGGCGCGGTCGATCGGGAACGAGGTGCCGGCCAGCGCGGCCGCGCCGAGCGGGCATTCGTTGAGGCGATACCGGCAATCCGCCGCGCGGCCGCGGTCGCGCCCGATCATCTCGACGTAGGCCAACAGATGGTGCCCGAAGGTCACCGGCTGGGCCGGCTGAAGGTGAGTTAAGCCGGGCATGATCGTCGCCGCGTGGCGCTCCGCCTGGCCGATCAGCGCGCCCTGCAGCGCGGCAAGCTCGACGTCGAGCGCGTCGATCGCCTTGCGCGTCCATAGTCTGAGGTCGGTCGCGACCTGGTCGTTGCGCGAGCGCGCGGTGTGCAGCCGGCCCGCCGCCTCGCCGATCAGCTCGGCGAGCCGGGCCTCGACGTTCATGTGGATGTCCTCGAGCTCGGCCTTGAAGGCGAACCGGTCTTCGGCGATCTCGCGCGCGATCGCGTCGAGCCCCTCGGCGATGCGCCGGCCGTCGTCCGCGCCGAGGATGCCCTGGGCGACGAGCATGGCGGCGTGCGCCTTCGAGCCCGCGATGTCCTCGGCCGCGAGGCGCTTGTCGAAGCCGATCGAGGGGTTGATGCGCGCCATGATCGCGGACGGTCCCTCGCTGAACCGTCCGCCCCACAGCGGGTTCGCGCCCTTCGACGTCTCCATCCCGGCTCTCCTCGGCCTCGCCGCTCACCTTCCCAGCGATCGACCCCGCGATCAAGCGTGGCGGGACGCGGAAACGGCCAAAGACACGAACGCCCCCAGCCTGTCGAGGTCGTGGGCCCAAAAGAGCGCGAGTCCCTTTTCTTGCGCGGCCATCAGGTGTCGTGTCTTGAACACGCCCGAGAGCAGCGCGGTAGGGACGACCTGATTGAGGCCGAACTCCTCGCGCCACCTGACGGCTTTGACCGACGCGTCGTTGTTGATCCGCTTGATGCTATTGAGCTCGCTGTTGGAGACCTTGCACTCGATCGGCATCAACCGGCCATCGCCAAGGCGCAGGCAAACGTCGGCCTTTCGCGACCCGACCTTCGATTCGCCGCAAAACTCGCCCCTGAGGGGTGCGTCGTCGAGCGTCTGTATCAAACGCGGCTGAACCTCCTTCTTGCCCAACGTCGCCAGATACTCCTTGAGACGCGACTCCTGCTGCGCCTTTGACGTGTTGCGGCGCTTCGTCGCGACTCGTTGGGCCGTGACCAGCGCAGCCGACGCGAGAATCGCGGCGTCGAGTTCGTGCTTCGTCGGTGGCCTCGATTCCCCGACCCAAGGAAACCGCATGGAGTCGATCGATTCGAGGATCGTCGTGATGACACGACGAGCAGCCTCTTCGTCCCTGGCTAACTTGCTCGGCGCCAGGGTCGTCTCCGCAAGCACGCGAAGGTCGTCCTCCGAGATGGGTGGGCCAGCCAAGTTGCGAAAGGCTGTGGCGAGATCGCGATCGCGAAAGATTGCCGCCAGTGCCTCCTTCGATAGCCGGGACGGATCGGTGATCCCGCGCGTTCGGAACAGCTCGGCGAAGACGCTGGAGAAACGCTCGTACGTCCGCCGCCACAGGGTCAGCGGCTCGGCCAATCGCTCCGCGCGAAAGAGTTCCCTCGCCCGATCGGCCTCGCGCTCGAGTTCGACGGGCTCCCAGATCGGCGGCGCCTTCACACGAGCTCTTCCGGTTTGGGAAGGGGCAATCGCTCGATCTCGCGGGGCTCGAACTTGGTAAGGCCCCCGGCGTACGTCCTGCCGCCCCTCCGGGTGACGTTTTGGTTCAGCCATGCGACGACTTTGTCGAGCGTAGACGGCGACATTCGGGAACGGGGATAGAGCCCGTGAGCGATATTGAGGTGTCTTGCGCCACA
Organism: Alphaproteobacteria bacterium; assembly: GCA_040905845.1. Lineage (GTDB taxonomy): Bacteria > Pseudomonadota > Alphaproteobacteria > SP197 > SP197 > VGDP01. The sequence continues at coordinate 6,504 of JBBDQV010000054.1, forward strand.
GATGTTCCTCACAAATACTGGGTCCCTGCGGCCCATGTACGTGACGAGGATCGGAGCCGGTTCATATAGACCGACGGACCACCAGGCGGCTCTATGCGAGGCGATGTACCCTTCGTGAGCGCCGTGTTCCCTAGCCCAATCGATGAAGCGCGATACGCGCTCCCAATCCTTGCGCGGAATCCGAACGAGGTCCGTCGGCAAATCAATGACCCGTCGCAACGCGCCCGCATCGGACAGTCTCGGCCGGGCCGCGATCAGCTCGGCCGCACGGGTGACCGTGGGTCGCGAGCAGCGGGGCGGTAGATAGGACGCCCAATCCAGAGACACCCAGACGGCGTTGGCTCCCGTCACCTGACCCCGGCTCACCCGAAACAAATCGCCCACGCGATGTCGCTGTTGGCCGCATTCAACCGGCTGTTCGTCCTGATCGACGGTGAACTCGCTCCATCGCGCGGACCGCGCGAGGCGACCGACCTCGACGGCGGCCCCCTTCGCCAGCGACCATTCATTCTCGCCCTGGACGAGCGACCCGATGCGGACGTCCTTCACGTCGGCCCCAATCTCGAAGCAGGTGATGACCGCCGTGGTCAGAACATCCGGGAACGCAGGTTGATCCGCTGGGAAGACATCCAGCGCAAGACACCCCATGCCGTTCGTGAGAAGACGCCTGAGCGTGGCGCCGTAATTCACCTCGAGCCATTCGGCGGCGGTAATCAGGCATCCGTAGTCACCGGGCTTCGCCAGCTCGCGCGTCTTGACGAAGAAATGAAGGTGCAGACCGGCCAGCTTGCTCGTTGGCAGGCCTTGGCGTGCCGCGGCCTCCGCGTACCAAGCCTTCCACGACCTGTCGATGTCATGGTGCCGAACGTACGGCGGGTTCCCGATGAACAGCGTGCGTCCCTCGATCGGAGGCAGCGTGACGGACCGATAGTCGCCCTCGATCACGCGTACGGTCCTTTCCAGGCCGTGCGCGACGACATTCGACTGGAGCACCGATGCCGACCCCGGATCATTCTCGATCGCGATGATCTCGACGTCAGGGAATGCGCGCGCGGCCGCGACGGTGAAGCGTCCCGATCCCGCGCCTGGATCGACGACGCGACGGGGCGTGCCGTGCTGGCGGGCCCAACGAACCATCGCTTCGACGATCGGCAGCGGAGTGTAGGTGACCCCCTTCGAGCGTCGCATCTCGGCCGTCATGCTGAAGATGTGACGCTCGTCGAGCACTTCGCTCGTTGGAGTCGTTGTGTCACTCATCAGGGCGCTCGTCGGGAACAACCACAAGCATGTTCATGTAATGTTCTAGCCCTCGCTCGCGCCGAATGCAAGTATGGCATTGTCTCCAACGTTAGGGTTGCCCGATCATCGTTCGCCCTTGACGCGGCGGGCGTGGCGGGGAGAGTCGGGCGCTTCCCGCCGCTCCCTGGACCCCGCCCGATGACGTCCGCGCCGCCGCCTGCACCGCCGCTCGGCGCGGCCGTGATCGTGCGCGTCTTCGCGCCGTTCGCGATCGGCTACTTCCTGTCCTACGTCTACCGCACCGTCAACGCGGTGATCGGGCCCGAGCTCGCGCGCGAGCTCGGCCTCGGCGCGGAATCCCTCGGACTGCTGACCGGCGCCTACTTCCTGACCTTCGCCGCGTTTCAGCTTCCGCTCGGCGTCCTGCTCGACCGCTTCGGCCCGCGCCGGGTCGAGGCGGCGCTGCTCGTGATCGCCGCCCTCGGCGCCGCGGCGTTCGCCATGGCCGATTCGCTCGCGACGCTGACCATCGCGCGCGGCCTGATCGGGCTCGGCGTCTCGGCCTGCCTCATGGCGGGCTTCAAGGCCTTCGTGGTCTGGTTGCCCAAGGATCGCCTACCGCTCGCCAATGGCGCGCTGCTCGCGTTCGGCGCGACGGGCGCGCTGGCCGCGACCGCGCCGGCCGAGGCCGCGCTCGACGTGATCGGCTGGCGCGGCCTGTTCGCCGGTCTGGCCGGAGCGACCGTCATCGCCGCGGCCGTGCTCCTCGTCGTCGTGCCCGAACGGCCGCGCGTGGGCACGCCCGAGCGCTTCGCCGATCAGCTCGGCGGCATGGGCGCGATCGCCCGGAGCCGGCTGTTCTGGCGCTATGCGCCCTTGCTCGGCACGCTGCACGGCGGGTTCCTCGCGTTGCAGAGCCTGTGGGCCGGACCGTGGCTGCGCGACGTGGCCGGGCTCGCGCGCGCCGAGGTCGCCGATGTCCTGCTGCTCGCCGCCGCCGCCATGATCGCGAGCGCGCTCGGCATCGGCTGGGCCGCCACCCGCCTTACCCGTTTGGGAGTCGCGCTGCCCACGATCGTCGCGGTCGGCTCGGCCGCCCTGCTGGTCGTCGAAGTTTGCCTCGTCTTCGGCATCGGCGCCGGTACGCCGTGGCTGCCCTGGACGGCGTTCGGCCTGTGCGGCGGCTTCCCCGCGCTGATGTTCCCCGCCGTAACCCAAGGGTTTCCGGTCGCCATGGCCGGGCGCGCCGTCACCTCGCTCAACCTGTTCCTGTTCGCGGGCGCGTTCGTGCTGCAGTACGCGATCGGCTGGGTGATCGACCTGTTCCCCGCGTCCGCGGCGGGCGGCTACGAGCCGCGCTCCTACACGGCGGCGCTCGGCGCGCTGTGGCTGCTCCAGGCCGCGGCCTTCGCGTGGTTCCTGATCGGCGGGCGGCGGGCACCGTGACTGAGCCGGCCCCGGACGCGAGGCTCATCCTTCGCGTTGTGCTACCGTTCGGCTTTGGCTTCATGCTGGCCGACGCGACGCGGGTGATCAACGCTGTTATCGCTCGCGTTGAATCGCGGCCCCCTTCACCCCGTGGCGGCGGTTGCCGCCCGCCGCCACGCGGGTAGGCGCGCCCTTCGG
>JBBDQV010000055.1:0-9364 GCA_040905845.1 Alphaproteobacteria bacterium
CCGGAACTCGCGAAAGTCGATACTACGGGCAACGCCTTTGTCGTTCGGTTAACGGCGCCCCTCGATGCCACGGCGGCGCCCCCGGGGCAAGCGAATGCCTTGCGGCGCGGCCGCCGGGTCGGCAAGCTCGCGCCTCCTGGAGACATGCCATGGCTCAGCCGAGACGGCCCGACCGTATCGTCGCCAGCGTTGGCGACAAGGCCGCGTTTCGCCCGTTCGACCGCTACGGCGCTCCGGTTCCCGGCATGTCGTGGCTGCCGCTGAGCTACGACCGCGAGCGCGGCGAGGGCACGTTCCTGCTGCGCATGGAGCCCGGCGCACGTTCCGTGCCCCACGAGCACAGCCACGGCGAGCAGTTCCTGATGCTCGAAGGCGAGCTCGTCGACAACGACGGGACCGTGTTCAGGGCGGGGGACTTCGTCGCCTTCGCCCCCGGCACGCGGCACTTCTCGATGACACCCGAGGGCTGCCTGATCGCCGTCTTCATGCGCGGCCCCAACCGGGCGCTCGACGCGGCGCAACGCGACGCCCTGGAAGGGACAGCCGCCGGCCGGGCCGATCGGTAAGCATCTTGTAACAAGTCCGCCAAGGTTGTCTGATCGCCGTGCAGGTTCGGCGACCGGGCTCGCGCGGTCGTCGATCGTGCTCGCATCGCCACAGGGAGGATCAACATGCGGATAGGCATCACACGATGGACGCGGCGAACCGCCGGTGTCGCGGCGCTCGCGTTCGGCTTCGCCGCCGGCGCGGCCGTGGCGCAGGAGCTCACGGTCTACACGGCGATCGAGGCCGATCAGCTCGAGGAGTACAAGGCCGCGTTCGAGGCGGACAACCCGGGGATCACGATCAACTGGGTCCGCGACTCGACCGGGATCGTCACCGCGAAGCTGATGGCCGAGAAGAACAACCCCCAGGCCGACGCGATCTGGGGCCTGGCGGCGACGAGCCTGCTCCTGATGGACAACGAGGGCATGCTCGAGCCCTACGCCCCCGGCGGGCTCGACAAGATCAACGCGCGCTTCCGGGATTCGGCGAACCCGCCGGCGTGGATCGGCATGGACGTGTGGATGGCGGCGATCTGCATCAACACGGTCGAGGCCGAGGCCAAGGGCCTGCCGATGCCCGCGTCGTGGCAGGACCTGCTCGATCCGGTCTACAAGGGCGCGGTCGTCATGCCCAACCCGAGCTCCTCGGGCACCGGGTTTCTCGATGTCTCGAGCTGGCTGCAGCTCATGGGCGAGGACAAGGGCTGGGGCTACATGGACGGCCTGCACGAGAACATTGGCGTCTACACCCACTCCGGCTCGAAGCCGTGCAAGATGGCGGCGGCCGGCGAATACCCGATCGGCATCTCGTTCGAGTACCGCGCCGCCAAGCTGAAGAACGACGGCGCGCCGCTCGAGATCGTGTTCCCGAGCGAGGGCGTGGGCTGGGACATGGAGGCGGCGGCGATCGTCAAGGGCACCGACGCGCTCGAGGCGGCGCAGAAGCTGCTCGACTGGGTGGCGACCGAGAAGGCCAACGCGATGTTCGCCAAGTACTACGGCGTCGTCGCGATCGACGGCATCGCCCAGCCGATCCCCAACTACCCGCCGGATCCGCTCGCCATCATGATCGACAACGACTTCAAGTGGGCGGCGACCAACCGCGAGGCGATCCTGGCCGAATGGTCGAAGCGCTACGACGCGAAGTCCGAACCGAAGGGCTGACGACGAGCTCGGTACCGGGTCACCCCCCGGCGCGGCGCCGCCCCCCGGGGGTTCGGATCACGGGGAAGCCATGGCTGAGGGCGACGGAGCGCGGCCGTACCTCCGCATCGAGGGCGTGAGCAAGAGCTTCGGCTCGTTCGTCGCGCTCCGGGACATCTCGCTCGCGGTCGAGGAGGGCGAGTTCGTCTGCTTCCTCGGGCCGTCGGGCTGCGGCAAGACGACGCTGTTGCGCGCCATCGCGGGCCTCGACCCGCAGACCACCGGCACGATCATCCAAGACGGGCGCGACGTCTCGGCCCTGCCGCCGTCGGCGCGCGACTTCGGCATCGTGTTCCAGTCCTACGCCCTGTTCCCGAACCTGACCGTCGCGGCCAATGTCGCCTACGGGCTCGAGAACCGGCGGACGCCGCGCGCCGAGGTGCGCCGGCGGGTCGAGGAACTGCTCGACCTCGTCGGGCTCGGCGACCAGGGGCGCAAGTATCCCGCCCAGCTTTCCGGCGGCCAGCAGCAGCGCGTCGCGCTGGCCCGCGCGCTCGCCCTCTCGCCGGGGCTGCTGCTGCTCGACGAGCCGCTATCGGCGCTCGATGCCCGCGTCCGCGTCCATCTGCGCCACGAAGTGCGCGAGCTGCAGCGCCGCCTCGGGGTCACCACGATCATGGTGACCCACGACCAGGAGGAGGCACTGACCATGGCGGACCGCATCGTCGTGATGAACCAGGGCGTCATCGACCAGGTCGGCACCCCGCGCGAGATCTACGCCCAGCCCGCCAACCGCTTCGTCGCCGATTTCGTCGGCACCATGAACTTCCTCGCGGGAACGCTGACCGAGCGCGGGCGCGTCCGCGTCGGCCGGCTCGAGCTCGCCTGCCCCGAGGCCGCCGACGGGCTCGGCCAGGGCGCGGCGGTCACCGTGTGCCTGCGGCCGGAGGACGTCGCCGTGCGCGGCGTTGACGCCGCCACCCCGAACGCGGCCAAGGCGAGGGTCGCGAGCGCCGAGTTCCTGGGGCCGTTCCTGAGAGCCTACCTCGCGGTCGAGGGCGTCGACGAGGTCGAGTTGACGGCGGACTTTTCGGTCAACGCGGTGCGCGATCTCCGCATCGGCGAAGCGACCGAGCTGCTGGTCGCGCTGCCGCCCGACCGGCTGCGCGTGTTCGCGGCCGGCTGACCAGCCATGGCCCAGGCGACGCTGAACGGGACGATCGTGCGCCCGAGGCTCGGGCGCGACGATATCGCGCTCCGCGCCGGCCTTCTCGTCCTCGGGCTGCTGTTCGCGGTGGCGATCGTGTTCCCGCTTTACGCGCTGCTGTCCAAGAGCTTCCAGGACAAGCACGGCGCCTTCGTCGGTCTGGCCAACTTCGAGCGCTACTTCGCGACGCCCGCGCTGTTCTACTCGATCCAGAACAGCCTCGAGATCGCCGTCGTCTCGACCGCGATCACGATCGCGCTCGCCTTCGTCTACGCCTACGCGCTGAACCGGAGCTGCATGCCGCTGCGCGGCCTGTTCCGCGGTATCGCGCTGGTGCCGATCCTCAGCCCGTCGCTGCTGCCGGGCATCTCGTTCGTGTACCTGTTCGGCAACCAGGGCATGATCAAGTGGGTGATGGGCGAGGCGTCGATCTACGGCCCGATCGGCATCGTCATGGGCGAGGTGTTCTGGACCTTCCCCCACGCCCTCATCATCCTGACCACCGCGCTCGCCATGTCGGACGCTAGGCTCTACGAGGCGTCGACCACGCTCGGCGCGAGCAAGCTCCGGACCTTCGTCACGGTCACGCTTTCGGGCTGCCGCTACGGCCTGATCAGCGCGGTGTTCGTGGTGTTCACCCTGGTCATCACCGATTTCGGCGTGCCCAAGGTGATCGGCGGGCAATACAACGTGCTCGCGACCGACATCTACAAGCAGGTCATCGGCCAGCAGAACTTCTCGATGGGCGCGGTGGTCGGATTGATCCTGCTGCTGCCCGCCGCGTTCGCGTTCATGGCGGATCGCTACGCCCAGCGCCGCCAGGTCGCGCAGCTCTCGGCCCGCGCCGTCCCCTACCAGCCGCGTCCCGCCCGCGGCTTCGACCTCGCCATGTTCGGCTTCTGCGCCGTCGTGGGCGCGCTGATCCTCGGCATCCTGGGGGTCGCCGGCTTCGCCTCGCTGGTCAAGTTCTGGCCCTACGATCTTTCGCTGTCGCTCAAGAACTACCGGTTCGACCTGATGGACGGCGGCGGCTGGGCGTCCTACTGGAACTCGATCGAGATGGCGACCTGGACGGCGATCATCGGCACCGTGGTCGTCTTCGTCGGCGCCTACCTGGTGGAGAAGACGCGCGGCTTCACGGCGGGGCGCACGGTCATCCAGTTCCTCGCCATGATGCCGATGGCGGTGCCGGGGCTGGTGCTCGGGCTCGCCTACATCTTCTTTTTCAACCACCCGGACAACCCGCTCGGCTTCCTCTACCGGACCATGGCGATCCTGGTGATCTGCACGATCGTCCACTTCTACACGGTCGTGCACCTCACGGCGGTGACGGCGCTGAAGCAGATCGACCCGGAGTTCGAGTCGGTCTCGGCCTCGCTCAAGGTGCCCGTTTGGCGCACGTTCGGACGCGTCACCGTTCCGGTCTCGTTGCCGGCGGTGCTCGACATTTCGATGTACCTGTTCCTCAACGCCATGACGACCGTCTCGGCGGTCGTCTTCCTCTACGGCCCGCACACCACGCTCGCCTCGGTCGCCGTGCTCAACATGGACGACGCCGGCGACATCGCGCCGGCCGCCGCCATGGGCATGATGATCGTCTACACCTCGGCCGCGGTGCGCGTGGCCCACGCGATCCTGACGCAGGGCGTGCTCCGGCGCACCCAGCGCTGGCGGGCGCGGTAGGGCAGGGGCCGCGCGGGCGACGATCGGAGGCGGTAGACTGCGTGGCGCGGGGAACGGCCCATGGCCATGGATCACGCCACGCTCGACAACATCGCGATCCTCCGGGAGCTCGACGCCGAGGACCGACGCACGCTTGCCCGCCGCTGCGCTTGGCGTCGCTTCGCCGCGGGTCAGTCGATCGTGACGTACCGCGATCCCTCGCGGACCGTCTTCTTCGTCGTCGAGGGCCGCGCGCGCGCGAAGATCTACGCCTATTCCGGTCGCGAGGTCGCGTTTCGCGAGATCGTGGCCGGCGACATGTTCGGCGAGTTCGCCGCCATCGACGATGCGCCTCGCTCCGCGAGCGTCGAGGCCGTTACCGACGCCTTGGTCGCCGCCATGCCGGCCGAGGTCTTTCGCGACGCCGTGACCGGACATCCCGGGGTCGCCCTGGCCATGCTCAACAGGCTCGTTGGGCAGCTCCGCGCTCTCACCGAGCGGGTCTTCGAGTTCAGCACGCTTGCCGTGCGCCAACGCGTCCGCGCCGAGCTGCTCCGCCTCGCGGAGACCGCCGACCGGGGCGACAACACGGCGCGGATCAGCCCGATTCCCACCCAGGCGCTCATCGCCAGCCGCATCAGCACGCACCGCGAGGCCGTGGCCCGCGAAATGAGCCGGCTGGCGAACCTCGGCATCGTCCGGCGCCATCGCGGCGCCCTCGTGGTGACGGACCTCGGCCGGCTCCGGCGCATGGCCGACGAGGTGTCCGACCCGGAGTGACCGTCGGCCAAGCCTTTGTGGCAAATGCCACTGGCGGCGGATCAGGGTCATGGGACGGTGACCCATCGCCCACGACGATGGGAGTGTCACCATGACCAATGACATCGAACCCTACGATGTGAGATCCAGCTGGCGCGACGTCTGGTCCGCCTGGCTCGTCTATGTCCTCTTGTTCGCGTTGCTGTTCGTCGTCTCCCAGCTCGCCCACGGTGCGACCGGACAGGGAACCTAGGGTCGCGTTTACGCCTACGCTTCCCGACACCGCCCGCGCTATGATGACGGCGAACAATCACGCACGGCCGCGTGCCACGGAGCGCCAAGGGTGGAACGCAGGCTCGCCGCCATACTTTGCGCGGACGCCGTCGGCTTCAGCCGATCCATGGGGCTGGACGAGGCGGGAACGCTTGCCGCGCTCGAGTCCGACATCCGGGACATCCTCGCGCCCGCCATCGCCGCCCACCAGGGGCGGATCGTCAAGACCACCGGTGACGGCGTGCTCGCCGAGTTCACGAGCGCGGTTTCGGCGGTCGCGGGCGCGCTCGACGCCCGGCGCGCGCTGGGCGAACGACCGGTTAGGCCCGACCGGCCGTGCCTCGACTACCGAATCGGGATCCACGTCGGTGAGATCTTGCTGGCCGCCGACGATCTTCACGGCCACGACGTCAATGTCGCCGTGCGCATCCAGGAAACCGCCGAACCGGGCGGGATCTACGTCTCGGAACCCGTGTTCCGCACCGTGCGGGGCAAACTCGACGCGGACTGGACCGACCTCGGCGAGCATTCGCTCAAGAACATCGCCGAATCGGTCCGGCTTTTTAGCGTGACAGTGACAACCGCGAGCACGGCGATCGCCGGTGACGGCCCGAGGCCGCCGCAACCCCCAACCCGGTCCGCGCGCCCGTCGCGCTGGCCCCTGGGCGGTCGCCCTGCCCCGGTTACCGGCGTCCCGTCGATCGCGGTGCTGCCGTTCGACCGGCTCGCGATCGAGGGCGAGCTGGCGCACCTCTGGAGCGGGATCGCCAGCGACATCACCACCGACCTCGGCAAGTTCCGCAAGCTGTTTGTCGTCGCGAGCCACTCCGCGGCGGCTTCCAAGGCCCTCGCCGTGCCGAGCGAGACGATCGGCGCGATGCTCGGCGTTCGTTATCTCATCCAGGGGAACGTTCGCGCCATCGGGCGCCGCGCGCGCATCAACGTTCAGCTCGTCGAGGCTTCAACGGGGAACGAATTATGGGCCGAACGCTACGATCGTTCGGTCGAGGAGCTGTTCGATGTTCAGGACGACATCGTTCGTACCGTCGTCGCGAGCCTCGACTCCACCCTCGACATCTCCGAACGCGCTCGGATCAGGCGCGTCCCGACCGAAAACCTCGCCGCCTACGACTACTACGTCCGTGGCCGCGATCTCTGGTTCGGGTTCACCGCGGAAGCCAACCGGGCGGCGCGCGACATGTTCGAGGCGGCGTTGCGTCTCGACCCCGGATTCGCCCGTGCCCATGGCTACGTTTCGTTCACCCTGGTCCAGGATTTCCGCCAGGGCTGGAACGGCGCGACGGCCGCTACGCTCGACGTCGCCGGCGATGTCGCGACCCGTGCCGTCCGCCTCGGGCCTCACGACTACGACAACCATTGGAGCCTCGCCGTGGCCAGGCTCTACCGGCGCGAGTTCGATGAGGCCATGACGGCGTACGATAGGGCTCTGAACCTCAACCCAGGCGCCGCGGACCTGCTCGCGGAAAATGCCGAGGCGCTCGTCCTGACGGGTCGCCCGGACCAGGCGGTGGTTCAGCTTGAACGCGCGATTCGACTGAATCCGCTGTATCCGGACTGGTATCTGTACGACCTTGGTTGGGCCTATTGCGAGGCCGGGCGTCATGAGCAGGCCCTCGGCGTGCTGAGCAGCGTCGTGACGCCGCCTGTCGTCGTGCTCGAGGACTTGGCGGCAACGCAGGTCCGGCTAGGGTTGATGGCCGAGGCGCGCGCCACGGCTGAGCGCATCCTGGCCGTGGACGCCTCATACTCTGTCGAGCGAGCGCGCAACTGGCCGTTCAAGGACCCGGCTAGGCCCGAAGCCTTCATTGCCGACTTGTTGCGCGCGGGCCTTCCGAGTTAACTGGGCATCGAAGGGGCGGCCGTCGGTTCGCCGTCGCGGTGTCCTAGATTGAGGCAGCGGGCGCACCATGCATAAGCCAGACCCCAAGGCCGCGGCGCTCCACGACGAGGGGCGCCGGGAATTCCTCAAGTTCACGCCCAGCGGCAATGCCAGGGCACAGGACTTGTTCCGCCAGGCGTTCACCGCGGACCCGAAGTTCGCGCGGGCGCACGGCCACCTCGCCTACGCCCAGATCGTGGCTTGGCGCCACGGCTTCGCCAACGCGAAGGACAGCGACGTCGCCGACGCGCTCGGCCATGCGCGCGAGGCGGTTGGACTCGATCCGAGCGACTACGACAACCATTGGAGCCTCGGAGCGGCGCTCGTCTACAACGGATTCCACGAAGATGGGCTATCGGCCTACGAGGAAGCGCTCGCAAGCTACGCGCTCGCGACCGAGAAGGACCCGGTCGACTATTTCACGGACCTCCTCGTCGAGATGGCCGAGACGCTGATCCTGTGCGGGCGTCCGGCCGACGGGGTGCGCCAGGTCCGACGGGCCAAGAGGATCAACCCCGCGCACCGCGCGCACTACGATTGGGTGCTGGGCTGGGCGTGCCTGTTCGCCGGCCGTTACGTCGAGGCGCTCGAGGCCCTGACCGCGCGGCCGTCGCCGCCGCCGATCGTCGTTCTCGATACCGTCGTCGCCCTGGTCCGGCTTGGCCGCATGGACGAGGCTCGATCACGTGTCAACGCTCTGCGCGGGCGACGGCCCTCGCTCTCGACCAAGAACGACGCGGGGCGTTGGCCCTTCCGCGACCGGGAGGCGGACCGTGCCTACCGCGCCGATCTCATGGCCGCCGGCGTGCCCGAGTAGCGCCGGACCGCCGACGTCGGCTGCCTACACCGCCTCGTCCGCGATGGCCCGCACACCACGCTCGCTTCGGTCGCCGTGCTCAACATGGACGACGCCGGCGACATCGCGCCGGCCGCCGCCATGGGTATGATGATCGTCTGCACCTCGGCCGCGGTGCGCGTGGTCCACGCGATCCCGACGCGGGGCGTGCTCCGGCGCACCCAAAGGTGGCGGACGCGGTAGTTCTGGGAGCACTTGACAATCCGCCATGTCATGCGATGTCATGGGTTAGATACCCGCCGGCAGCGTGCTGTCGGCTCAGGGGCCGTTCTTCGGAGCGGCCCCTGCTCATTTCGGGGGATGGCGCATCCGAACGTACGTCTATATCGATGGTTTTAACCTCTATTACGGGGCCGTCAAAGGCACCCCGTACAAATGGCTGAACCTCGTGGCCCTCGTCAGGCAGTTGGTTCCGTCAATCCATGACATCGTGAAGGTCAAGTATTTCACCGCTCGTGTATCTGGTGCTGCGGACGCCGATGCGCCGCGACGGCAACAAGCATACCTCGATGCATTGAGCACTCTGCCCGAGGTGGAGTTTCACTTCGGCAGCTTCCTGTCCAAGACAGTATGGCGCCCAATAGTGAATCTTCCCGTTGCGGGCGCGACGATTCATTCTCAGACAATTGCGCAATTACCGGAAGGCACCTATCGGGTATCGGGAGGCTCGCTGAACGGCCCGAGCAGTCTTCCCGTCGGTACCTATCCTCCAAGGCATTCACCAAGATCGACTCGCAGAAAGGCTCCACGCCCCCTGCCGGATGCATTGATTGCCGAAGTTCATGTCATGGAAGAGAAGGGTTCGGATGTGAATCTGGCCGCGCATCTTCTTAACGATGCGTGGAGGGGAAGCTTCGACGCTGCTGTCGTGGTGTCGAACGATACCGATCTGGTGACGCCAATTCGGATGGTTTCAGTTGATCGAGGCAAATCGGTCTTTGTGGTCTGTCCTGGTCGATGGCAGATGGACACCTCGAAGAACCCGTTGGAGCGATCGCGGTGAAGCGTTGAAGGTCGAC
>JBBDQV010000056.1:0-9241 GCA_040905845.1 Alphaproteobacteria bacterium
AGCCATCGGCCCGGGCGCCGGCCACCGGAGCGGCGACGGCGAGGACCGCGATCAAGCTAAGGAGTGCTCGCGGCACCATCGAAGCCTGGCTCCTGTCGCCGGAAGGGCTGAACCAGCGCGAAGGCCAAACGCTGATGTCCCGGCGCGCGGAAGCCGTCGAGCCCGATGGTCATGGCCTCGTGACCCGCGCGAGGTCCCGCCCGGTAGGTGCCGAACAGCCGGTCCCAGAGGATCAGGGTGATGCCGAAATTGGTATTGCCCTCCTCGAGCAGCGTCGAGTGATGAACCCGATGGACATCGGGCGTGATCACCACGAGCCGAGCCCACCGGTCGAGCCCGGCGGGAACGCGCGTGTTGGCGTGAGCGACGATGACGAAGACGATGACGGCGAACTCATTGACCAGAACCGCCTCCGGCGAGGCCCCCAGAAGGACGATCGGAACCGCGACGGCGGCCGTCGTGACGACGACCTCGAAGGGATGGAATCGCAGCCCCGTGGTGAAGTCGTACTCCTGATCGACGTGATGGACGGCGTGAAGGCGCCACAGGAGCGGAACGCGGTGGAGCGCCACGTGCAGGGCGTAGCGGGTGATGTCGAGCGCCAGGTAGACGACCACCACCTCGGACCAGAACGGCAGACCGAGCGCGGGGACGACGCCCCACGTCCAGCCCGACTTTGTCAGCGCGAAGGCCAGGCCAAGCGCGGTCAGCCGGATCGCGAACGTGTTGACAACGGCGAGCAGGAAATGGGCGGGCCAGCGCCGCCGGATCGTCAATGCCACGCCGGCGCGGCGCGGCCACAGCGCCTCGGCCGCGGCGACCGCCGCGATCGTCAGGTACATCAGGACGCCGCGGGCCTCGGGCGACGACGTGACGACGAAGTCCATCGGCCATCATTCAGTCGTTCGACTACGACCGCAGGCTACCACGGGATCGTGACCGTCGAGCCGATCCGCGGCTGGCGGTAACTCTTCACGGCGAACGTGCGGCGTCGCCCGTCGGTCCTTACTTCCGCTTGCGCAGGCGATAGCCGACGATGCCCGCCGCGATACCGGCCGCGATGAGGCCGAGCGTGGTCGGCTCGGGAATCGGCACACCGGTGGTAGCGAACGAGGGTACGGACGAGCCAACCAACGCAAGACCCGTCAGCACCAGAAAAGTAGCGGATTTCGACATGGAATGTGCCTCCCAATTGACCCGGCGCCGCGCGCACGGACACCAGCGCCACGCAGGAATCGTGCCCCGCTTCCTAACCTCTTGACGAAGTTACGTTAACCATTTTCTGGACTATCAGGGTAGCAACGCGATTGTAAGAAAAATCGACAGCCCGGCGTCGCTTACGGCGCCGTTGCCCCCTTGAGGTAGGCGATGACGTTGGCGATGTCCGCGTCCTTCTTGAGGCCCGGAAACGCCATCTTGTTGCCGGGGACTAACTCCTTCGGCCTGGCCAGATACTGGGCGATGGTCGCCTCGTCCCACACGATGCCCGAGGCGATCATGGCGTCGGAGTACTTGAAGCCTTCGGCCGTGCCCGCGGTGCGGCCGAACAGCCCGTGCATGTTGGGGCCGACCTTGTTCTTGCCGCCCGCCTCGACGGTGTGACACGCCTTGCACTTGTTGAACACCTTCTCGCCCGCCGCGGCGTCGCCTTCGGCCAAGGCCGGCGCTGTGGCAAGGGCCATGAATGCGAACAACAGGACACCCGGCAATCCGCGCCGCATGGATACGATGCCTCCCTCCACCGAGCGGGGCTTGCCGCCCCGCCACGCGATCAACTGACGAACAAGGACTTGGGCGCGTCCTTGACCTGGGTCAAGTCCGCGCGCACGCGATTCCGCCCGGCCCGCTTGGCGAGGTACATCGCGCGATCGGCTCGGGCGATCAGGTCGCGGGCGGTCTCGCACGCGACCGCACCGCTCGTCAACCCTATGCTGACGGTAATCGCGACGGATTCGCCTTCGACGACGAGTGGTGACGCCTCGACCGCGGCGCGCAGGCGCTCGGCGATCGCCTCGGCCTCGGCGCCGGGGCATTCGACGAGGCCGATCACGAACTCCTCGCCGCCCCAGCGCCCGATGATGTCGGCGGGCCGCAACGCCTCCGCGAGCGTGCGCGCGACGTGGCCGAGCACGGCGTCGCCCGCCGCGTGGCCGTGCCGGTCGTTGATCGCCTTGAACCGATCGATGTCGACGAACAGGACGCTGAACGACCTACGAAACCGCCGACTGCGCTCGCACTCGGCGTCGAGCAGCGCGGCGGCCTCGCGCCGCGCGGCGACGCCGGTCAGCGCGTCGTGACGGACCAGGTCCTCGAGCCGACGCCGGGCGAGCTCGAGATCGCGGACCAGCGAGTCCTGCCGCGCCAGCGCCGCGCCGTGATAGGCCTCGATGGCGAGCACCGAATCGACGTGGATGATCTTGGTCGCGGTCGCGACGCACGACCGGTAGGTGGCGCCGTCGAGGCCATAGGCCGCGGCCACGGCATCGGCGATCAGGGGGCCGAGCACCGCGTAGGCGCCGATGTACCAGCGCGGCGCCAGCCCGACCCGTTCGTGGGCGTGGCCGATCGCGAGCCGGTCGGCGACGTATTCCGCGCCGCCGATGCCCCGGCCGAACGACGCCAGGTAGGCACGTTGGGTCGCGCGCAACCGGTCGCGCCGCGCGCCGTCGCCGATGTAGCCCGCGAGCTCGGGGTAACAGTCGAGATGGTCGTAGAACCGATCGACGATCGTATCGGCGCGGGCTTCGATGGCGCGGCGGAGAGTTTCGACGTTGGCGGCGTCCTGCTCGGTCCAGCCGACGTAGCGCAACAGGAGCGCCGCGTCCGAGGCGAGGAACTCGAGGGCGCGTTCGGACGCCGCGCGTGCGATCATGCCGAGCCACCCTCCCCGGTGGCCCCGCCAGTATGCGCGCGTCGCCGTTAACCGAAGGTATCCCGCGCCACGGTGGATTCGGAGCGGCGGCGGCCCTATAAGTCGCGCATGGCGCGCGTCCCCTTCCGCAAGATGCACGGGCTCGGCAACGATGTGGTCGTGATCGATGCCCGGGCGCACGAGATCCCCATCGGCCATCGGCTGGCCCGGGCCCTGGCGGACCGCCACCGCGGCATCGGCTGCGATCACGTGCTCAGGCTCGAGCCCGCCGAAGGCGCGGATGCCTTCATGCGCATCTGGAACGCCGACGGCGAGGAGGCGGCCGCGTGCGGCAACGGCACGCGCTGCGTCGCGCGGCTGCTGATGGACGAGGGCGGCAGCGCTTCGGTCGCGATCCGGACCGAGGCCGGCGTGCTGGTCTGCGACGACGCGGGTCCGGGCCACGTCGCCGTCGACATGGGGGTACCGCGCCTCGACTGGCGCTCGGTGCCGCTCGCGCGCGCGGCGGATACCCTGCGGCTCGATCTTGGCCGCCCCGAACTGGGACCGGCGACGGCGCTCGGCATGGGCAACCCTCACGCGGTCTTCTTCGTCGAGGACCCGGACGCGCTCGACATCGCGGCGATCGGCCCCGCGCTCGAGCACCATGACCTTTTTCCCGAGCGCGCGAACATCGGGTTTGCCCGCGTCACGGCGCCGGATGCCATCCGCGCGCGGGTATGGGAGCGCGGCGCCGGCCTGACCCAGGCCTGCGGCACGGGGGCGTGCGCGGCCCTGGTCGCCGCGAACCGCCGGGGTCTCGCCGCGCGTTCGGCGAGCGTCACCCTCGACGGCGGCGCGCTCGACATCGTTTGGCGCGCGGACGACCATGTCGTCATGACCGGCCCGGCCGCCTACGTGTTCGACGGCGGCTTCGAGCCGGAGGCGTTGGCATGACGGGCGTCGAGGTCATCACCTTCGGCTGTCGGCTCAACGCCTACGAATCCGAAGTCATCCGCGCGCTCGGCGCCGCGGCGGGGCTCGACGACACGGTCATTGTCAACACGTGCGCGGTGACCGCCGAGGCCGAGCGCCAGGCGCGCCAGGCGATCCGGCGCGTCCGCCGCGAGCGGCCTGACGCGCGCATCGTCGTCACCGGCTGCGCCGTGCAGGCCGATCCCGACCGATTCGCCGCCATGCCCGAGGTCAATCGCGTGATCGGCAACGCCGAGAAGCTGACCGCCGAGGGCCTGGGCGCGGGCGCGCGCGTGCTGGTCAACGACATCATGGCGGCGACCGAGACCGCGGCGCACCTGGTGCCCGAGTTCGCCGAGCGGGCGCGCGCCTTCGTCCAGGTCCAGAACGGCTGCGATCACCGCTGCACGTTCTGCATCATCCCGCTGGGCCGGGGGCCCAGTCGCAGCGTGCCGCCTGAGTCCGTCGTCGCGGCGGTCCGCCGCCAGGTCGAGGCCGGGATCATCGAGATCGTGCTGACCGGGGTGGACGTGACCGCCTACGGCGCCGACCTGCCCGGCCGGCCCACGCTCGGGCGCCTCGCGCGGAGGGTGCTCGACGGCGTGCCCGGCCTCGCGCGCCTCAGGCTGACCTCGCTCGACGTCGCCGAGGTCGACGACGAGTTGATGGGCGTGCTCGCCGAGGAGCCGCGCCTGATGCCGCATTTGCACCTCGGCCTGCAGGCCGGCGCCGACCTGATTCTCAAGCGCATGAAGCGGCGACATGGCCGCGCCCAGGCGATCGCGTTCGCCGAGCGCGCGCGGCGGCAGAGGCCCGGCCTCGCGCTCGGCGCCGACCTGATCGCCGGGTTCCCGACGGAGACCGAGGAGCAGTTCGCCGAGACCCTGGCGCTGATCGAGGACTGCGGACTCACGCACCTCCACGTGTTCCCCTATTCGCCGCGCCCGGGCACGGCGGCTGCGCGCATGCCCCAGGTGCCCGTCGCGCTGCGCAAGGAGCGTGCCGCCCGTTTGCGCGCGGCGGGCGAGGCGGCGCTCGCGCGCTACGCGGCCGGGTTCGTCGGCCGCCGACTCGAGGTGCTGGTCGAGCATGGGACGACCGCGCGCACCGAGCACTACCTGAGCGTCGAGCTCGACCGGCCGCGGCCCGAGGGCGCGCTGGTCGCGATCGAGACGACGGGTCTCGAAGGCACTCGACTTCGCGCGCGCACGCTCGCCTGATGGCGACCGAGACGTTGCCCAAGCGCGGCTTGCTCGCGCGCCTCAAGGCCGGGCTCGAGCGCTCCTCGGAGCGCATCGCCTCGGGGCTCGGCGCCATCTTCACCGGGCGCCGGGTCGACGCCGCGACCCTCGCCGAGCTCGAGGAGCTGTTGATCACGAGCGACTTGGGCGTCGCGACGGCCGCCAAGTTGACCGGCACGCTCGCCAAGGACGCGCTCGGCAAGGAGTCGACGGTCGAGGACGTCAAGGCGGCGCTCGCCCGCCACGTCGCGGCGGCCCTGGCGCCGGTCGAGCGGCCGTTCGCCGTGGACCGCGCGTCGCGGCCGTTCGTCGTCCTGGTCATGGGCGTCAACGGCACGGGCAAGACGACGACCATCGGCAAGCTGGCGAAACGACTGCGCGATGACGGACTCAAGGTCATGTTGGTGGCGGGCGACACCTTCCGCGCCGCGGCGATCGAGCAGCTCCGGGTCTGGGGCGAGCGCGCCGGCTGCCCGGTGGTGGCGCGCGAGCAGGGCTCGGACGCCGCCGGGCTTGCCTTCGAGGCGCTGGCCAAGGCCAAGGCCGAGGGCTTCGACGTCGTGCTGATCGATACCGCGGGCCGGCTCCACAACAAGGCCGAGCTGATGGCCGAATTGCGCAAGATCGTCCGCGTCATCGGCAAGCAGGACGCGAGCGCGCCGCATTCCCGCCTCCTGGTGCTCGACGCGACGACCGGGCAGAACGCGCACCAGCAGGTCGAGACGTTCCGCGCGATGGCGGAGGTGAGCGGCCTGGTCATCACCAAGCTCGACGGCACCGCCAAGGGCGGGGTCGTGGTCGCGCTCGCCGAGCGCTTCGGCGTGCCGGTTCACTTCATCGGCGTCGGGGAGGGCATCGACGACCTCAGGCCGTTCGAGGCCGAAGCGTTCGCCCGCGCCCTCGTCGGGCTCGAAGACTCTCAGTAGTCGCCGAGTTCGCCCGGCGGGTTGGCGCGGGTCGTCGTGTCGCCGCCGAGGATGCGATCGCGCCAGTGCCCGAGCGCCCACCGCACCGAGGGGAACGCGAGGTCGTCCCACGGGATTTCGTCCCAGAGCGCGAGCCGGGCCTCGAGCGTCTCGACGCCGGGGGCGATGTCGGGCGCGGCGAGGCGCGCGGCGTAGATGACCTGGACCTGGCTGATGCGGGGCACGCTGTAGACCGCGAGCACGCCCTCGATCGCGATGGTCGCGCCGGCCTCCTCGCGCGCCTCGCGCGCCGCACCCTGGGCGGTCGTCTCGTTGAGCTCGAGGTAGCCCGCCGGGATGGTCCAGAAACCGCGCCGCGGGTTGATCGCGCGCCGGCACAGCAGCACACGGCCCTGGTCGGCGATCACCGCGCCGACCACCACCTTCGGGTTGCGATAGAGCACGAAGCCGCAGTCGTCGCAGACCAGACGCTCGCGGTTGTCGCCTTCCGGCACCTTGAGCGTGGTCGGTCCCGCGAGCTTGCCCGGCTCGGCCATGGCGCCACTATGGGCGCGCGGCGAAGGCCAGTCCACCCGCAGGGACCGCGCTTGTCAATGGAAGTCCCGGCTGACGGGTCCCAGCGCGGGCCCGACGGCGCGGGCGACGGGCAGCGGGGTCTGGGGGACGCTGGCCCGGCGCAATGCGGTCAGGCGATCGGTCAGGTCGTCGAGCCGGTCGACGAGCACGTGGATGACGAGCCCCTCGCGCTCGAGCGTGCCGGTCGCGCCGAGCAGCACCGCGCCGAGGGTGGCGCGCCGGAAGCGCTCGAAGACGTCGGGGAAGATCACCAGGTTGGCGATGTCGGTCTCGTCCTCGATGGTCGCGAAGATGATGCCGCGCGCCGTCGAGGGCCGCTGGCGCACGGTGACCAGGCCGGCTACGGCGACCCGCCGCCCAGGGCGCAAGCGGGCGAGCGCCGCGCACGGCACCACGCCCTCGCTGGCGAGGTCCTCGCGCAGGAACGCGACCGGGTGGCGGCGAAGGGAGAGCCTTAGCGTCGCGTAGTCCTCGACCACCTCCTCGCTCTCGGCCAAGGGCGCGAGCCGAACCTCGGCCTCGCGCCGGGCGGACGCGGCGAACAGCGGCAGGGGATCGAGCTCGAGCCCCATGGCCGCCCACGCGGCCCCGCGCCGATCGAGCGCGAGCGGCGCCAGCGCGTCGGCGCCAGCGAGCCGCTCGACCGTCTCCCGGCTTGGGCAGGCGCGGCGGGCGAGATCGGCGAGGTCGGCGAACCCCGGCGCCCGCGCCGCCACCAGCCGACGCGCCTCGTCCTCCTTCAGCCCCTTGATCTGGCGCAGGCCCAAGCGCAGGGCGAGCGGCGGACCCTCACCCGGCACGGCTGCGCCGTGCCACCCTCTCCCCGTCGGGGAGAGGGTTCCGTCACGCCGCACGATGGAACCCTCGCCCGCGAAGCGGGAGAGGGTGGCCGCGCAGCGGCCGGGTGAGGGTCCCGCCTCCAGCGTGCAGTCCCACTCGCTCGCGTTGACGTCGACGGGACGCACGGCGACGCCGTGCTCCCTGGCATCGCGCACGATCTGCGCCGGGGCGTAGAAGCCCATGGGCTGGCTGTTCAGGAGCGCGGCGGCGAACGCCGCCGGCTCGTGGCGCTTGAGCCAGGCCGAGACGTAGACCAGGAGCGCGAAGGACGCGGCGTGGCTCTCGGGAAAGCCGTACTCGCCGAAGCCGAGGATCTGCTTGAAGCAGCGCTCGGCGAAGCCGCGCTCGTAGCCGTTGCCGACCATGCCCTCGATCAGCTTGTCCTTGAAGTCCTGGATCAGCCCCGGCCGGCGCCACGCCGCCATGGCGCGCCTGAGCGCGTCCGCCTCGCCCGGCGTGAAGCCGGCGGCGACGATGGCGATCTTCATCGCCTGCTCCTGGAACAGCGGCACGCCGAGCGTCTTGCCGAGCACGGCGCGCAGGCCCTCGGACGGGAACTCGACCGGTTCGAGGCCCGCGCGCCGGCGCAGGTAGGGGTGCACCATGTCGCCCTGGATCGGCCCCGGGCGGACGATCGCGACCTCGATGACCAGATCGTAGAAGCAGCGCGGACGCAGGCGCGGCAGCATGGCCATCTGGGCCCGGCTTTCGACCTGGAAGACGCCGAGCGAATCGCCCCGGCACAGCATGTCGTAGACCTCCGCGTCCTCGCCGGGCACGGTGGCGAGGTCGAGCGCGACGCCCCGGTGCGTCCGGATCAGGTCGAACGCCTTGCGGATGCAGGTCAGCATGCCGAGCGCGAGCACGTCGACCTTGAGGATGCCGAGCGCGTCGAGGTCGTCCTTGTCCCACTCGACGACGGTGCGGTTTTCCATCGCCGCGTTGGCGATCGGCACGACCTCGTCGAGCCGGCCGCGGGTGATGACGAAGCCGCCGACGTGCTGGGACAGATGCCGGGGAAACCCGATCAGCTCGCGCGCGAGCGCGATCGTGCGACGGAGGTGCGGGTCCGCGGGGTCGAGCCCGGCCAAGCGGATGTCCGCCGCGTCGAACGGCTCGCCGTACCAGCGCCCCGAGGCCGCGGCGGCGAGCGCCGCGACCGAGTCCTCGGAAAGCCCCATGGCCTTGCCCACGTCGCGGATCGCGCTGCGGCTCCTGTAGCTGATGACCGTGGCGGCGAGCCCGGCGCGCTCGCGCCCGTACTTGGCGTAGACGTGCTGGATCACCTCCTCGCGCCGCTCGTGCTCGAAATCGACGTCGATGTCGGGCGGCTCGTCGCGCTCGGCGGAGACGAAGCGCTCGAACAAGAGGTCGAACTTGTCCGGGTCCACGGCGGTGATGCCGAGGCAGTAGCACACCGCCGAGTTGGCGGCCGAGCCGCGCCCCTGGCACAGGATGCCGCGCTCGCGCGCGAAGCGGACGATGTCGTAGACGGTGAGAAAGTAGGGCGCGTAGCCGAGCCGGGCGATGAGCGCGAGCTCGTGCTCGAGGATCGCGCGCACCCGCTCCGGCACGGCCCCGCCGTAGCGCTCGGCGGCGCCCCGCAGCGCGAGCGCGCGCAGGTACCGATCGGGCGAGAACCCCGCCGGCGCCGCTTCGTCCGGGTACTCGTAGGCGAGCTCGTCGAGTGAGAAGTGCTGGCGCTCGGCGATCTCCGTCGTCGCCGCGATCGCGTCGGGGTGATCGGCGAACAGGCGCGCCATCTCCGCCGGCGCCTTCAGGTGCCGCTCGGCGTTGGCGTGGAGCCTGAGACCGGCGGTCTCGATCGTGCA
>JBBDQV010000057.1:0-2908 GCA_040905845.1 Alphaproteobacteria bacterium
GGGGGGGCGGCGCGCTCGACGCGGTGCGCGACGTGATCGGCTGGAACAGCGTGTGGGACCCGGTCAACCATCGCCCCTACACGCTGCTCAGCCGCCACTGGGTCGCGCAGAAGTTCGGCGGCTTCGGCGTCTGGCTCGACGACGTGGTCTACCACGGGCTGATGGCCAACCTGTTCGACGGCCGGTTCGCCGCCGACAACATCGACGCCGTGCTCGCGGGCGCGACCCAATGGGGCAACCTGCCGTGCCTGCTCACCGGCAACGACGCCTGGGTCGATCGGTCCCAGCCGCCGATCGCCTGCTTCGTCGTCCGCATGCTGCACCTGAGGAACGGAGACCGCGGCCTGCTCGAACGGGCCTACCCGATCCTGCTGGCCAACCACGACTGGTGGTGGCGGGCGCGCGACGGCAACCGCAACGGGCTGCTCGAGTACGGCACCTCGCCGGTCGGGCGCGGGCTCTACCGGGGCACCAAGCTCGCCGCCAAGGACGAGTCGATGATGGACAACTCGCCCGTTCACGACGAGACGGTGCTGGTCGAATCGACACACACGCTCGACTGCGAGGACGTGGCGCTCAACAGCCTGGTCGCGCTCGACGGCGAGATGCTGGCGGCGATCGCGGCCGAGCTCGGCGACGGCGCGGCCGCCACCCG
This sequence comes from Alphaproteobacteria bacterium, assembly GCA_040905845.1. GTDB lineage: Bacteria > Pseudomonadota > Alphaproteobacteria > SP197 > SP197 > VGDP01. The sequence goes on from JBBDQV010000057.1 coordinate 656, forward strand.
ACTCGCGGCCCGCGCCGAGGCGCTCAAGGCGCGCATCCGGACCGAGCTGTGGGACGAGGAGCGCGGCGTCTTCGCGAACCGGTTGTGGAGTGGCCGGTTCGTCCGCAGCCTGGCGCCCACGAGCTTCTTCCCGCTGCTCGCCGGCGCCGCCGATGCCCGGCAGACCGCGCGCCTGATCGAGGACCATCTGCTGAACGAGCGCGAGTTCTGGGGCGAGTTCGTGCTGCCGGCGGTCAGCCGCGACGACCCGGCGTTCGCCGACAACGTCTATTGGCGCGGGCGCGTCTGGCCGCCCTTGAACACCTTGGTCTATTACGGACTGCGCCGCGCCGGGCGCGACGACGTGGCCGCCATGCTCGCGCAACGGAGCCACGGCATTTTCCGCAAGGGCTGGGAGCGCGACCGACATTGCGGCGAGAACTTCAGCGCGGTCACGGGCGAGATCCTCGACCAGCCCGACACCGACCCGTTCTACGCGTGGGGCGCGCTGATGGCGTACCTCGCCGTCGCCGACGTCCTCGACGTCGATCCGTGGAACGGCTGGACCGTGCGCCACGACGGGACCGATGTCACCCGCGCCCCGCGGCGCGGGCCGGGCGGCATGGTGACCGTCGTGGCCAGAGCCGGGCGGTTGCGGCTGGAACGGGACGGACTTACGCTGTTCGTCACCGAACGCACGGGCCGCTTCGCGCGCATCGGGGCCGCGCCCGGACGTCTCGCGCTCTTCGCGCCGCCGGGCCGGCGCGGCGACACGCTGATTGTCCCGGGGGCGCCCGCCGGAGCCACGGCGCGGGTGGGCGAGCGGGCCGTCGTACCGGCACCAGGCACGGACGGACTGGCGATCGAACTGCCCTCGGGGGGCGGGCCCGTGACCGTGACGTGGGCCACCTGAAATCGCGGGATCGTCCGCTCCCGTGGTCTGACCAATTGACCAAGCGGATGCCGCCAACGTCGCAGTTGCAGGCCGCGATCCTTGGGGAAACAATGGTCCTACCAGGTTCGCAAGGAACCAGGCGCCGGGTCGGTCGAGGCGCGTTCAGTGAAACAAGGGGGAGGATCGCATGTCGTGGGACTTCAGCCGGCGCGACGTCGTCAAGGGGCTCGCGATCGCGGCGGCGGGCGGGCCGGTCGCGCTCGGCGGCAAGCAGGCGCGCGCGGCACGCGAGAAGGAGCTGAACATCCTGTGCTGGGAGGGCTACAACTCGGCCCAGGTGCTGGATCCGTTCCGTAGTGAGTTCGGCGCCGAAGTGCGCGCCGAGAGCCTGACCAACGACCCAACCATGATCAACCGGCTGCGCGCCGGCGAGATCAACGTCTGGGACCTGATCAACGTCAACAACCCGTGGGCGCGCAAGGTCATGTACCCGGAGGGGCTGATCGTTCCGCTCGATCGGGCTCGGATGGAACCCTACTTCGCGAAGATGCTGCCCGCGTTCCACCCGCCCTACAAATGGGCCATGGACGACAGCGGCACGCAGCTGCTCGGCATGTGCCAGCGCTTCGGGCCGTACAGCTTCGTCGTCAACACCGACAAAGTCAGCCGCGAAACGGCCGAGGACCAGGGCTGGGACCTGTGGAACGACCCGGCCAACGCCGGCAAGTACGGCGTGCTCGAGTCCGATGACTGGAACGTCTTCTGTATCAGTCTGGTTGCTGGCTTCGATCCATTCCGCGAGCACACCGAGGACGAAATCGCCAAGTTCGACGAGACGGCGCAGCGCGTGTTCAAGGGCGCCAAGTTGGTCGGCGACATCGCGACCATGAATCAGGCGTTTGTTTCGGGCGAGATCGACTTTCACCTGACCGGCGGTACCTACAGCGCCTCGCCCGCGCGCGCCGACGGCTATACCAACATCCGCGGCGTCACGCCGAAGCGCGGGCCGATGGCCGGCGGCAAGGGTGGGGTGTCGTGGATCGAGGTCACCTCGGTCGTCAACAACCCGCAGGTCTCGCCGCTCGCGGTCGAGTTCCTCGAGTACGTCCAGCGCCCCGAGATGGCGCACGTCGTCGCCTTCGCCGAAGGCACGTTCAACCCGGTGGCCCAGATGGGCAACCCCGACGTGCTCGCGCAGTTCAGCGCCGAGGATCTCGACGCGATCCAATGGGACAGCCTCGAGTGGGAGATGGCGAACTCGATCGAATACGACCTCGTGCCCGACTACGACCGGTTGCTCGACGTCATGAGCGCGGCCAAGCGCGAGGCCGCGGGCTAAGGATCATCGAGGGGCGGGGGGGGGGGGGGCCCCCCCCCCC
>JBBDQV010000057.1:2918-9231 GCA_040905845.1 Alphaproteobacteria bacterium
GCGCACAGGTAGGCGCGCGGCGTCCGGCCGCCCCCCCCCGCCGTGCGCGCGGGGCGCCGCGCGTCCCGCTGGGCAACCCATGGTCGATCGACCGCCGATCCTGACCCTCGACGATGTCACCAGGACGTTCGGCGCCCTCCGGGCGGTCGACGGCGTCAACCTGACCATCGCCGAGGGCGAGTTCTTCACCATCGTCGGGCCCTCGGGCAGCGGCAAGACGACGCTGCTCCGCATGCTCGCCGGGCTCGAGCAACCGAGCGGCGGCGACATCCTGCTCAGGGGCAAGCGCATCAACGACGTGCCCGCGAACCGGCGGCCGACCTGCATGGTGTTCCAGTCTCTCGCGCTGTTTCCGCACCGCACGGTCGGCCAGAACATCGAGTTCTCGCTGAAGGTGCGGGGCGACGCGCCGGACGCGCGGCGCGAGCGCGCGCTGGCGCTCATGCGCCAGCTCCGCCTGCCCGAGGACTATTACGACAAGAGCGTCACCAAGTGCTCGGGCGGCGAGCGTCAACGCGTCGCGCTCGCCCGCGCGCTCGCCTACGACCCGGCGATCCTGTTCTTCGACGAGCCGCTCTCGGCCATCGACTACAAGCTGCGCAAGACGCTCGAGAAGGAGCTCAAGGACATCCACCGCGAGACCGGCAAGACCTTCGTCTACATCACCCACAGCCTCGAGGAGGCGATGGTGATGAGCGATCGGATCGGGGTCATGCGCGCGGGGCGCCTGGTCCAGGTCGGCGCGCCCGAGGAGATCTACACCCGGCCCCGCGACAAGTTCGTCTCGGAGTTCATGGGCGAGGTCAACGTCATCGACGTGCGCGCCGAGGACGGCGACCGTTACGCGTGCGCGGCGTTCGGGGCGGTCTTCACGGGCCCGTCCGCGCCGCCGGGCTTCACCACCGGTCACTTGGTCGTCCGGCCCGAGTTCATGCGCTTCATCGAGCGCGCCGAGGACGCCGAGAACCGGCTCGCCGGCAGGCTCTACAACGAGTACGCGCTCGGCTCGCGCATCCAGTATCAGGTACGCGTCGGCGACAACGTGTTCGTGCTCGAGCGGCTGCGCCAACATCCGCTCGGCGCCCGCCTCGACGACGAAGTCCTGATCGGCTGGGACGCCAAGGACAGCATCCTGGTCGGCAATTGAAGACGGCGCGCGCCTTCGCATCGATGTTGCTCGCTCCGGGCCGGCGCCATGCCGCGCCGATCCTGCTGCTTCTGCTCGCAGGGTTCGCGGCGCCGCTCGTCTCGGTCGTCGCGTTCTCGTTCGCCCCGCCGCGCACGTTCACTCCGTGGCAGGTGCCCGAGCTGACCAACTACGCGACCATCGTCAACGAGACGTTCCACCAGTCGTTCCTGTGGTCGCTCGGCCTGGCGCTCACGACCGTCGCGATCCTGATCGTCGTCTGCTACCCGCTCGCCTACGGCTTGGCCAGGACGTTCGGCCGCTTCGCCAACCTGATCACCCTGTTGCTCGTCCTGCCGCTGTTCGTGTCCGAGAACCTGAGGCTCTACGGCTGGTTGCTCTTCTTCATCAAGGGCGGGGCGCTGCTCGGCGGGCTCAAGGCGTGGCTCGGCGTCGAGTGGGACAGCATCCTGTTCACGCCGGGCATGATCGTGTTCGGCATGGTCTACGTGTACCTGCCGTTCATGCTGTTCCCCATGACGCTCGGCCTCGGCATGGTGCCGCGCGAGACGATCGAGGCCGCGAGCGACCTCGGCGCCTCGCGCCTCCAGGTGTTCCGCGAGGTCGAGCTGCCGCTCGCCATGCCCGGCATCACGATCGGCTGCCTGCTGACCTTCGTGCTCGCCGTCGGCGCGATCGCCGAGGCCAAGATCCTCGGCGGCCAGTCGGTCATCGTCATCACCCACGACATCGAGATCGCGTTCACCTACTCCCAGAACTGGCCGCTCGGCGCCGCGCTCTCGGTGCTCATGATCGTCGTGGTCGGTGCGCTCGTGCTCGGCGTCCTGCGTCGGTTCGACCTCGACGTCATTCTCGGGCGGCGCTGATGCCGGGTCGATCCAGCCGCCTCGTCCGCTCGTTGATCGTAGCCTGGGCGGTCGCGATCGTCGCGTTCCTCTATGTGCCCTACGCGTGCCTGCTGCTGGCGTCGCTGTCGAAGGGCCGGTATTTCGTCTTCCCGGTGCCGAAATGGTCGCTCGATTGGTACGATAAGACGTTCGCGTCGATCGAGGTCCGCGACCTGCTGCGGACCTCGGTCAGCGTCGCGCTGGCGGTGACGGCCCTCGCCGTCGTCGTCGCGTTCTTCGGCGCGCTCGCCTTCGCGCGCTACCCTTGGCGTGGGCGCTCGATCTACCAGAAGATCGTCCTGCTGCCGATCTTCTTCCCGCAGTCGGTGCTCGGCCTCGCCCTGCTCCTGTGGTTCAACGCGCTCGGGCTCGAGCTGAGTTGGAAGACGGCGGTGTTCGCCCATCTGGTCTGGGTCGCGCCGGTCGCGACCCTGGTCGTGGCGATCCAGGTCTACGGCTTCGATCCGGCGCTCGAGGAGGCGGCGTTCGACCTCGGCGCGACGCGCTGGCAGGTGCTCCGCGAGGTCACGCTGCCGGTGCTGTGGCCGGGCCTGTTCTCGGGCGCGCTGTTCGCTTTCCTGCTGTCGTGGGGCAACTTCCCGCTGTCGCTGTTCACGACCGGGGCGGACACGACGGTGCCCGAGTACCTCTACGCCAAGATGGTCGCCGGCTACACGCCGGCGGTGCCGACGCTCGGCACGCTGTCGACCGCGGGCGCGACGGTCCTGCTGCTCGGCGGTTACGCGCTCATCGTCGCGCTGCGCCGCCGCCGCTCGCGCTGACGGTGTTGCAAGTCAGATCGATTGATCTGGATCAAGGCGACCTTGGCGGCACCCTGACATGCGGATGCGTGACCGACGTTAGCGTTTCGAGGCTCTGCGTGACGCGCCCGCGGCGCTCGTCGTGTTCCGCCTTGGGGAAGCTCGAGCGGGAAGGCAGAAGATGGTTTCGGATCCGATTGCCTACATCTTGTGGGACCATCAGCAGCAACTTGGTATTTGCCGCAAGATCGAGAGCCTGATCGATGACCTGTTCCACCCGGGCTATCGTCGGACGGGTAGCGCGGTTCTGGACTATCTGACGCGGGACATGGTCGATCATTTCGCCGATGAGCACGATCTGTTCGACATGCTGATCGGCCATTTCGCGGACGATGATGGCTTCAGGTCGATCTTCGCGCTCCTGCGCGAGGAGCACGCCAAGGACGAACGGCTGATCGCGCCGGTGGTGCGGGACTTGACGGCGCTGGTGGAAGGAAACGAGCTGGCGACGCCGCTGAACTTTCTCATGAACGCACTGGCCTTGATAGAGACGCACCGTCGACACATCGCATGGGAGAACGCGACAGTAGTTCCGTTCGCGACGACGTACCTGACCAAGGAGGACATCGAGCGGCTCGCGCATCGCATGACCGCGCGACGCGAGGGGCGCGCCCCGGTTCCGAACGTGGCGCAACCAGCGCTTGATTGAGCTTCGCGGGTGCGGCGCCCCTCGGGATGAAGGGATCGGGACCCGCCGTTCGCGGTGAGAAGGTCGCCGAGCTTGTCAAAGAAGCTGCCTCGAATCACGATCACGCTGGCCTGCCGGTTCCTTCTGATCGGAAACCGCCTAAGTTCAACGCCCGTGCTTGCGTCGGTGGTAGCGCAGCTCGCGCACGACGAAGTCGAGATGCTCGGCCATGCGGGCGCGCGCCGCCGCCGGGTCGCGGGCGCGAATGGCATCGTGAATCGCGCGGTGTTGGGCGAGGATGGTGTCGCGGTAGCGGTCGGAGGCGTGCAAGCGCTGGGCGACCATCAGGGACGTGCGCCGCATCGCGCCGTGAAGCGTCGCCATCAAGTGCGTCAGCACGGTGTTGCCGGCCGCTTGGGCGATGCGCACGTGGAAGCGGGTATCGGCCTCCTCGCCGGTCAGCCGGCGGCCGTGGTCGCGCTCGAGCTCGGCGACGATCGCGGCCAGGTCGGCGAGGTCGCGCGCGGTCGCGAACTCGGCGGCGAGCTCGGCCGAGCGCGTTTCGAGCTCGCGCCGCACTTCGAGCAGCTCGATGACCCGGTCGAAGCCCTCGCCGATCAGCTTGGCGAACGGGTCGCCGAGCGCGGGCGAGGCGGCGGTCGCGACGAAGGCGCCGCGGCGTGGCCGGATCTCGAGCAGGCCCTGGGCGGCGAGTTGGTTGATCGCCTCGCGCACCATCGGGCGGCTGACTCCCATCTGCAACGCGATCGTGCGCTCGGATGCCAGCCGGGCGCCCGGGGCGAGGCCGCCGTCGGCGAGGCGCGCGCGCAGCTGCTCGTAGATCGCCTCGGAGACCCGCTTGGGGCGCACCGGTTCGAACCCTTCGCCGAGTGGGTCGTCGTCCGTGTCCATTGCCGTGATCTTACCAAGGAGGTTAGAATGCCTCAATCGAGCATCAGTCCGGGTTTCGGTCACGAAACGAACGTCGGAGAGGGAGCATCACATGCCTGGTAAGACCAGTAGCCAGAGGGCAAGGCGAAGCCCCGCCCCGGCCCGCTTCGTGATGGACTTCGGCGGCCGCAAGGTCACGGCGGAGCTGCTGAGCGCCGAGGCGCCGAACGTCGCGCGCGCATTCCGGGACTCGCTCCCGAACCGATCCTTCTCGGTCCACGCCAAGTTCGCCGGCGAGGAGCTGATCGTGATGGTCCCGTTCCACGCCGATCCGGAGAACGAGATCTTCGACGTCAAGCCGGGTGACATCGGCTATTACCCGGGCCGGCAGACCATCTGCATTTTCTACGGCAAGACCAAGCCGTTCGGGCACGTCAGCGTGTTCGCTCGCGTCACCGACGGGCTCGGCGCGCTCAAGACGATCGGCAGGACGATCCTCGAGCGCGGCCCGGTCAAGGTCGCGCTCGCGCCCGCGTGAGGGAGCGCCATGGCGAAGTCATCGAAGTCCAAGCTGTCGCCCGCCGCGGCGCGCGTCGTCGCCTCGCTCGAACGCTTCCTCGCCGCCAACTGGGAGCGCCAGCCCAAGGACGTCGCGGCGCTGCGCCGCCACAAACGCCCGCCCATGGGCAACCTGCCCTGCGTCATCTATGCCAACTTCGACACCTTCTGGCTCGGCGAGATGACCCAGGTCATGCGCGCGCAGGCGCGCCAGCGCGCCATGCCGGTCAAGCAGCTCAACGCCGTGGCGGCGGCGATCATCGCGCGCCACGCCGCCAGGCTCGGCAAGTGGGGGTTCGCCGACACGGTCCGCGAGCTCGGCGCCGTTCAGGCGTTCTTCTCCGGGCCGGGCGCCCGCTCCCATGCCGAGTTCGCCGCCATCGCCGAGGCGCTGCTCGTCGCGCTCGACCGGATCAACGCCTGGATCGACGCGGCGATCCCGTGGAGCCGGCTCGACAAGGCGCTGAAGCTCTGCCCGGTCCCGGCCTGACGCCATGTGCGGCATCGGCGGCGTCATCTACAAGAAGCCGGGCGGCAACCAGCGCGCGGGCGAAGTCGCCTACCGCATCCTGGAGAGCATCACCCGGCGCGGGCGCGACTCGGTCGGCGTCGCGTTGTGGCAGCCGAACGGCGGCCGCCTCCACGTCGGCGTCAACTACGAGACGCCGGGGCTCGGCCCCCGCATCGTCGCGCACCTGAAGGCGGTCGGCGACGCGGTCGAGGCCGAGGACGGCGGCGGCTTCGTGCGCGCCACGCTCGGCTTCACGGGCGGCGACGAGGAGCTCGTCGCCGGCATCGAGGCGATCGACCCCTCGGTCAGCGTCGGCGCCATCGGTGCCCACGTCGAGGTGCTCAAGGCGCTCGGCGACGTCGCCAACCTCGAGCGCGCGTTCCACCTCACCGACTACGCCGGCCGAGTGGCCATCGGGCTCACCCGCAACGCGACCGAAAGCCGGGTCGACTTCGCCCATGCCCAGCCGCTCGGCGTGCGCGGCCGGCGCGACGTGGCGATCATGCACAACGGCCACATCACGAACTACCTGCACCTGCGCGAGCGCTACAAGCGGCGCGGGCACACCTTCACCACGACCAACGACTCCGAGGTCGTCGGCGTCGTCATCGCCGACCGCATGGCGGCCGGGGTCTCGCTCGACCAGGCGCTGCGCTTCACCCAGCGGGAGATCGACGGCTCGATGACCTACGTGGTCGTGACCGAGGCGGCGGTCGCGCTGGTCAAGGACCAGTGGGCCTACAAGCCGATGGTCGTGGCCGAAACGGACGAGTTCGTCGCGCTCGCCTCCGACGGCGAGGCGCTGGCGAACGGCTTCGGCCGCGACGTTTCGTTCCGCGAGCCGGGCGCGGGCGAGGTGCTCGTATGGCC
>JBBDQV010000058.1:0-9190 GCA_040905845.1 Alphaproteobacteria bacterium
CGCGCGCGACCCGGACCGAGCTCACCACGACGATCGCGGAGCGGCTCGGCGTCGAGCCCGATCGGCTGGGCGCGATCGTGGCCGGCGCCGATGAGTCCGAGTCGGCCGCCGACGCCGAGGCCTCGGTCCAGGAGTTGGCGGCGAAGCTGCAGCGCATGATGCGCGAGCGGGACGGCATGGGCCCGGTCAACCTGCGCGCCGAGCTCGAGGCGGACGAGGTCGATCGGCAACTGACGGTCATGACCGCGGAGCGCGGCGACCTCGAGGCGGCCATCGCCCGGCTCCGGCGCGGCATCGCGGAGCTCAACCGCGAGGGGCGCGAGCGGCTGAGCGCGGCGTTCGACGTGATCGACGGGCACTTCCAGGGCCTGTTCGCCCGGCTGTTCGGCGGCGGCGAGGCGCATTTGGAGCTGATCGACGCCGAGGACCCGCTCGAAGCGGGGCTCGAGATCGTCGCCAGCCCGCCGGGCAAGAAGCTTCAAACCCTGTCGCTCCTGTCGGGCGGTGAGCAGGCGCTGACCGCGCTCGCGCTGATCTTCGCCCAGTTCCAGACCAACCCGGCGCCGGTCTGCGTGCTCGACGAGGTCGACGCGCCGCTCGACGACGCCAACGTCGACCGCTTCTGCTCGATGCTGGCCGAGATGGCTCACCAGGGCGCGACCCGGTTCCTGGTGATCACCCATCACCCCATGACCATGGCGCGCATGGATCGGCTGTTCGGCGTCACCATGGCCGAGCGCGGGGTGAGCCAGCTCGTCTCGGTCGACCTTGCGGCGGCGGAGCGCCTGCGGGCTACCGCATGAACCTGAATCCGGTTTCGTAGCAGGGACTTAGGTCCGCGAGGCGGATCGCCGCCCGATCTTGACAGGGCGGGAGCCCCTCCGTAAGGTTGCCGCGTTTTTCGCGCCAGAACGCCAGGCGCGCGGGTCCAGGGGGCCATGGCCAAAGGCGAGACACCCCCGTCGCTGGACGAGCTCGACCGACGGCTCGCCCAGGCCCGCGAGCAGCGGGCGGCCCGCGCGGGGAGCACGCGCGCCGGCTTGGCCAGCGAGCGCAGGGGTTACGGGATCGCGGTCCGCCTCGCCATCGAGCTCGCGTCGACACTCGCGGTCGGCGTCTTCATCGGATGGCTGCTGGACGAGTGGCTGGGGACACGCCCATGGCTCCTGGTGGTCTTCTTCTTCCTGGGCGCGGCCGCCGGCGCGCTCAACGTCTACCGCGTCACGCAGTCGATGATGCGCGACGCGGACAAGGATGACGAAGCGGCGGGTTGACCGGCCCGGAGCGGCGCGCCGCGCGGGGCCAAGCATCGAGCGGGGGACGCGTGGCGGCCGAGGAACACCATAGCCCGTTGTCGCAGTTCGAGGTGCACACGCTGGTGCCGATCGAGATCGGCGGCGTCGATGCCTCGTTCACCAACGCGGCGCTGTTCATGGTCATCGCCGTGACCGCGGTCAGCCTGTTCCTGTCGCTCGGCATGCAGCGGCGCGCGCTGGTGCCCGGGCGCTGGCAGTCCATGGCCGAACTCAGTTACGAGTTCATCGCCAATCTGGTGCGCGACAACGTGGGCTCGGAGGGCCGGCGGTTCTTCCCGTTCGTGTTCGCGCTGTTCATGTTCATCCTGTTCGCGAACATGATCGCGCTGGTGCCCTACACCTTTACCGTGACCAGCCACATCGTCGTGACCTTCGCGCTGGCCACGGTCGTGTTCGTCATGGTCACGGTTGTCGGGCTGGTTAAGCACGGGCTGCACTTCTTCAGCCTGTTCCTGCCCAAGGGCGTGCCGATCGCGCTGGCGCCGCTCTTGATCCCGATCGAGATCATTTCGTATCTGGCGCGGCCCGTCAGCCTCGCGCTCCGGCTGTTCGCGAACCTGACCGCCGGGCATACCATGCTCAAGGTGTTCGGCGGGTTCGTGGTGCTGCTGGGCTTCGCCGGCGTGGCGCCGCTCGCTGTCATCGTCGTGCTGTTCGGCCTGGAGACGCTGATCGCGTTCCTGCAGGCCTACGTGTTCACGATCCTGACCTGCATCTACCTCAACGACGCGATCCACCTGCACTGAGCCGAAGGGCGCGTCGCCCGCGTTTCCACCACCAACGAACACGAGGTATCGTCATCATGGACATCGAAGCAGCAAAGCTGGTCGGCGCCGGGCTCGCCGTCATCGGACTTTCGGGCGTCGGCATCGGCATCGGCAACATCTTCGCCTCGTTCATCTCCTCGGTCGCGCGCAACCCGGCGACGCGGGCGACGGTGTTCCCCTTCACCATGCTCGGTTTCGCGCTGGTCGAGGCGGTGGCGCTCTACGCGCTGCTGATCGCGTTCCTTATCCTGTTCGGCTAGGCCGGGGCGCCAATGCCCCAGCTTGATACCGCGACGTTCGCGCCCCAGCTCGTCTGGCTGGCGATCACGTTCATCGCGCTCTATCTGATCCTCGGCCGGCGACTGCTGCCGCGCATCGGCGAGATCCTGGAATCGCGCCAGGACAAGATCGCCCACGATCTCGGCGCCGCCGAGGCCGCGCGCAAGGAGGCCGAGGCGGCGACAACCGCCTACGAGGCGAGCCTGGCCAAGGCCCGTGCCGATGCGCAGGCCCTGCGCGTCCAGACGATCGAGGAGTCGCGGGCCGCGTCCGCCGCCAGGCAGGACGACCTGGCGGCCGACCTCGCGCGCGAAGCGGCGGCGGCGGAGCGCGCGATCGGCGCCGCCAAGGCGCGCGCGCTCGACGACATCGAGCGTGCGGCGGCCGAGGTGGCTCAGGCGGCCGTGGCCCGGCTGATCGGCGTCGAGGTCGACGCCGATCGGGCGCTCGCGGCGGTCAGGGCGGAGAGGTCGTGATGTTCGAGGATCCCACGTTCTGGGTCGCCGTCGCGTTCGTCATCTTCGTCGCGGCGATCGGCAAGAAGCTGCTGACCACGGTCGCGGTCGCGCTCGACAAGCGCTCGGGCGCGATCAAGGGCGAGCTCGACGAGGCCGTGCGGCTGCGCGAGGAGGCGCAGAAGCTGCTGGCGTCCTACCAGAGAAAGCAGCGCGAGGTGGTCAAGGAGGCCGAGGGCATCCTGGCCCAGGCGCGCGAGGACGCCGAGCGCCTGCGCGCCGAGGCCAAGACCGAGCTCGAAACGGTGCTCGGGCGCCGGCGCGACCAAGCGGTCGAGAAGATCGCGCGGGCCGGGGCCCAGGCCGTGCAGGAAGTGCGCGAGGCCGCCGCCGACCTCGCGTTCAAGGCGACCCGGCGCCTGATCGGCGCCACGATCGACGAGGCGCGCGACGCCAAGCTGGTCGCCGACACGATCGAGGCGATCGGCAAGAAGCTGCATTAAGCGCGGCACGCGTTCAATAGATTCCTCGCCCCTCACCCTCCCATCGCTCCGCGATGCGTGACGAGGGGGGCATCCCTCGTCACGCCTCCCTCTCCCACCGGGGGAGAGGGTGATTTCTCGTCGCGCCGGGATCGATTCCCTCTCCCCTTGTGGGAGAGGGTCGGGGTAGCGCGTCCGCGTGTCGCATGACCTCCACGCCATTACTCCGCCGCCGTGGCGGGCTCGGGCGGGCGCCAGCGCAGCACGGGCTTGCGCGCGGCGGTGGTCTCGTCGAGCCGGCGGCGAGGGCTGAGCCGGGGCGCGTCGTGGAACCACGCTTCCTGCCCGCCCTCCGTGGCGCGGCGCACCAGCGCGCTCATCGCGGCGATGAACTCGTCGAGCGAAGCCTTGCTCTCGGTCTCGGTCGGCTCGATCAGCATGGCGCCGTGGACGACGAGGGGGAAGTAGACCGTCATGGGGTGAAACCCTTCGTCGATCAGCGCCTTGGCGATGTCGAGGGTGGTCACGCCGGTGTCCTTGAGCGCGCGGTCGTCGAACAGGCATTCGTGCATGCATGGGCCGGGAAACGCGGGGGTGAGCACGTCCTGGAGCCTGGCCTGAATGTAGTTGGCCGCGAGCACCGCGTCCTCCGCCGCCTGGCGCAGGCCATCCGCGCCGTGGCTCATCATGTAGGCGAGCGCGCGCACGAACATGCCCATCTGGCCGTGGAACGCCCGGATGCGGCCGAACGCCTTGGCGTCGTGCTCGACGAGCCGGAACCCGGCCGCGCCGTGGACAATCCAGGGCAGCGGCGCGAACGGCGCCAGTGACTTTGACAGCACGACCGGCCCGGAGCCCGGCCCGCCGCCGCCGTGGGGCGTCGAGAACGTCTTGTGCAGGTTGATGTGCATGGCATCGACGCCGAGGTCGCCCGGCCGCACCCGGCCGACGATGGCGTTGAAGTTGGCGCCATCGGCGTAGAAGAAGCCGCCCGCGTCGTGGACGAGGCGTGCCGCTTGCTGCACCTCGTCCTCGAACAGCCCGCAGGTGTTGGGGTTGGTCAGCATCAGCGCGGCGACCGAGCCGTCGAGCTTGGTCGCGAGCGCCGCGAGATCGACGCGGCCGCGCGCGTTCGCCGGGATCGACTCGACCGTGTAGCCGCACAGCGCCGCGGTCGCCGGGTTCGTGCCATGGGCGGATTCCGGGACGAGCACGCGCGAGCGGGCATCGCCGCGCGCCTCGAGCGCCGCGCGGATGGTCATCATGCCGCATAGCTCGCCGTGCGCGCCCGCCGCCGGCGACAGCGCGACCGCCGGCATGCCGCTGAGCGTCTTCAGCCAGTGGGCGAGCGTGTCGATGAGCCGAAGCGCGCCCTGGACCGTGCGCGTCGGCTGCAGCGGGTGCAGGTCGCCGAGGCCGGGCAAGCGGACGACCTTCTCGTTGAGTCTCGGATTGTGCTTCATGGTGCACGAGCCCAACGGGTACATGCCCGCGTCGATCGCGTAGTTGCGCTGGGAGAGCCGCGTGAAGTGGCGCACGACCTGGGGCTCGGCGAGTCCGGGCAGCCCGAGGCCGCGCGCGCGCGCGCGCCCGCCGAGGCGGTTCTTACCGCCCTTGGGCGCGGGCAGGTCGACCCCGGTGCGCCCCGGCGCGTCCTGCTCGAAGCTCAGCGGCTCCTCGTGGTCGAGGCCGCGATGACCGGTCGTCGTCATGCCAGGACTCCCGCGAGGGCGGCGACATAGACGTCCATGTCCGCCTCGGTGGTGAGCTCGCTCGCCGCGACCAGCAGCAGGCGCTCGAGCAAAGGCTGGTTGGGGCTGAGCCGGGCAACCGGAACGCCGGCCAGCACGCCGGCATCGACCAGCGCATCGACAACCTCGATCGCCGGCCTCGGCAGGGCGAGGGTGAACTCGTTGAAGAAGCTGTCGTTGATCACGCGCACGCCCTTGACACGGGCGAGCCGGTCGGCGAGCGCGCACGCGGCCTCGTGGTTGAGGCGGGCGAGCCGCGCGAATCCGGCCTCGCCCAACAGCGTCAGATGGATCGTGAACGCGAGGGCGCACAGCCCCGAGTTGGTGCAGATGTTGCTGGTCGCCTTCTCGCGCCGGATGTGCTGCTCGCGCGTCGACAGCGTCAGCACGTAGCCGGGCCGGCCGTCGGCATCGACGGTGGCGCCGGCGAGCCGTCCGGGCATCTGCCGCACGAAGCGCTCGCGCGTCGCGAACAGCCCGAGGTAGGGGCCGCCGAAGCCGAGCGGCACGCCGATCGACTGGCCTTCGGCGACGACGATGTCGGCGCCCATGGCGCCGGGGGTCTCGACCAGGCCGAGGGCGACCACCTCGGTCACGACAACGACGAGCAGCGCGCCCTTGGCGTGGGCGGCCTCGGCGAGCGGCGCGAGGTCGCGCAGGTGGCCGAAAAAGCCCGGATACTGGACGACGACGCACGCGGTATCGCCGTCGATGCGGGACGCGACATCCTCCTTCGCCTCCGGGTCCGGCGGCAGCGACTCGATGACGAAGTCGCCGTAGCGCGCGTAGGTCTCCACGGTTTCCCGGTAGTGGGGATGGAGACCGCCGGACAGGATCGACTTCTCCCGCCGGGTCACCCTGTTGGCCATCAGCACGGCCTCGGCGGTAGCCGAGGCGCCGTCGTACATGGAGGCGTTGGCGACCTCCATGCCGGTGATCAGCGCGACCAGGGTCTGGAACTCGAACAACGCCTGGAGCGTGCCTTGGCTGATCTCGGGCTGGTAGGGCGTGTAGGAGGTCAGGAACTCGCCGCGCTGGATGAGCGCATCGACCGCGGCGGGAATGTGGTGCCGGTAGGCGCCCGCGCCGAGGAAGCAGGGCGTCGAGAACGGGCTCAGGTTGGCGCGCGCGAAATCCTGGAACGCGCGCTCGACCTCGATCTCGCCCTGGTGCGGCGGCAGGTCGACGAGCGCGGCCAGGCGCGCGGACTTCGGTACGTCGATGAACAGCTCGTCGATCGAGCGCGCGCCGATCGCGGCGAGCATGGCCGAGCGATCCTCGGGCGTGAGCGGCAGATAGCGCATCAGGCGGTCTCCGCCACGAAGGCGCGATACGCCGCCTCGTCCATCAGCCCGTCGAGCTCCGAGGGATCGGCGAGCTTCAGCCTCAGGAACCAGCCGGCGCCGAACGGATCGGCGTTGACCGTCGCGGGCTCGGCGGTAAGACCGTCGTTGACCGCGACCACCGTGCCGCCGACCGGCGCGTAGACCTCGCTCGCGGCCTTGACCGATTCGACCACCGCGGCCTCGCCGCCCCTGGTCACCCGCTTGCCGACCGCCGGCAGCTCGACGTAGACCACGTCGCCGAGCTGCTCCTGCGCGTAGTCGGTGATGCCGACGGTCGCGACGTCGCCGTCGATGTCGATCCACTCGTGATCGCGGGTGAACTTCCTAGTCGCCATGCGCAAACCCTCCCCGTGGCGAGTCGTCAGTTTCGAACGTAGCGGTGCGGCGTGAACGGCAGCGCCACGACCGAGGCCGGCCGCGCCGTGCCGCGCACGACCAGCTTCAGCGCCGTGCCAGGCGCGGCGGCGCCCGACGTCACATAGCCCATGGCGACCGGCGCGCCGACAGTCGGGCCGAAGCCGCCACTGGTCACGCGGCCGACCGGGCGGCCGGCGCCGTCGAGTATCTCGGTGCCCTCGCGCGCCGGCGCCATGCCCTCTGGCCTGAGCCCGACGCGGCGCCGCGCCGGCCCCTCGGCGAGCTCGCGCAGGATGCGCGCGGCCCCGGCGAACCGAGCGTCCTCGCGCCGGCGCTTGGCGATCGTCCAGGCGAGCCCGGCTTCGACGGGGCTCGTCGTCTCGTCGATGTCGTGGCCGTGGAGGCAGAGCCCGGCCTCGAGCCGCAGGCTGTCGCGCGCGCCGAGGCCGATCGGCGCGACCTCGGGCTCGGCCAGCAGGCGGCGCGCGAGCAGGGCCGCGCGCTCGCCCGCGACCGAAATCTCGAAACCGTCCTCGCCGGTGTATCCCGAGCGCGCGACGCCGCACGGGATGCCGGCGACGTCGAGGGCGCCGAACCTCATGAAGGCGAGCCGCTCGGCCCCGGGGGCGAGCCGCCCCATCACGCGGACGGCGGCCGGCCCCTGCAAGGCCAGCAAGGCCCGTTCGAACCTCGGTTCGACCGTGACGCCGGCGCCGATGCGGGCGCGCAGATGGGCGAGGTCGGGCTCTTTGCGCGCGGCGTTGACGACGAGCGCCAAGTGATCGCCGGCGTTGCCGACCATCAGGTCGTCGAGAATCCCGCCCGTGTCGTTGGTGAACATGGTGTAGCGGATGAAGTTCGGCGCGAGGCCCTCGATGTCCGCCGGAACCAGCGCCTCGAGCGCGCGGGCCGCGCCGGCCCCGCGCAGCACGACCTGGCCCATGTGCGAGACATCGAACAGCCCCGCCTTGGCCCGGGTGTGCTTGTGCTCGGCGAGAATGCCCGTGGGATACTGCACCGGCATGGCGTAGCCGGCGAACGGCACCATCTTGGCGCCGAGCTCGAGGTGCAGATCGTGGAGCGGCGTCTGGCGCGGCGGGCCTTCGGACGAATCGCTCAACTGTCCTCCGTCATGGCGAGCACCGGGACGCCGATGCGTCCCTCGGTGCCCCCTCTGTCGCGGGACCTGAGAGATTGACCGAAGCGGGCGCACGACCCGCCAAGGCTTTCCCCGTCGGTGGGGCGCGTCAAAACGCGCCCGCTTTCCAGAGTCAGATCCGCCAGCGGTCCTTTTGCCTGAGAGTTTCCGGGGCGGTTGCTCCTTCGGCGCCGGCCGTCGATGCGAGCATCGCGGCCGGTCTCTCCCCCTTGGCGGCAAAGCGAGGTTGGCACGGCGCGCACGCCCCGCGCAAGGATGCTCAGCCGCCCCCGAGGTTGTGCCGGTACTGGTCGCGGGTCAGCTGGAAGCCGATGAAGATGGTGTAGCCGGACCCGGTCGTTTCCTCGCCGACGTAGAACGTGGTGCCGGCGACGCGCCGGAACCCGACCGAGGCGACGTTGCCCTCGAAGGTGATCTCGAACGGGAACACCTTCTTGGCCCGAATCGCGCGCGTCTGGTCCGCGAGCACGACGAAGTAGGCGAAGCGGGCGGTCGGCGCGTCCGCCGCAGGGCCGCGCGAGGCGACCAGGTCGATCGCGATCTCGACGTCGACGTGGCCCTCGCCGTCGTACTCGCACGCCCAGTTGACGTCCGCGACGCCGGCCGAGAACCGCACGTCCGTGAGGTCGCGGCCCGGTCCGTCGCGGTATTCGGTGACCGTCGCGGCGTCGGCCACCACCAGGACCGCCGGGCAGACCACGGGGCCGCCGACCCCCTCGCCGCCGCACGAGCCGAGCAGCAGCGCCGCCGCGAGACCGGCGAGCCCGTGACGACCGATCACAGACGGCCGTGGGTGCCGTCGCAGAAGGGCCTCTTGCCGGTCTGCTTGCAGCCGCAGAAAAACAGGCGGGTCGAGGCCTCGGCCTTGTAGCTCACCGGCTCGAACGCCGTGATCTTGTGCGAGCCGTCGCAGAAGGGCTGCTTCGCGCTGCGCCCGCACGCGCACCACCAATAGGTCTTGCCGGCCACCACATCGACCGGAAACGGCCCCTTTTGAGCGATGACGGCGTCGGACATGCGCTCACCTCGAATCCCGGCTGACGCACTCTAGCCACGGCCCCGGCCCCGAACAAGGCCGCCCGCGAGATTGGGCCGTGTTTCAGTTTACCTTCATGCTTCGACAGGCTCAGCATGAGGGCCAAGGAAAGCGGCCTCACCCTGAGCTTGTCGAAGGGCGAGGCCGTCAAACTAGGACACAACCCACGGCTGTCCGGTTCGCGCTCGCCACGCGGTTCGCGACGCGTGCCTGCGGCACGCTCCTCACCGCGAACGGTCTTT
>JBBDQV010000059.1:0-9188 GCA_040905845.1 Alphaproteobacteria bacterium
GGGTCGGCGCAAATCCGCGCCGCCTGGTCGTGCGCGCCGGCACTGTCGTCGCGGCCTTAAGCCGCCTAGCTTGCGGCGCGCGCGGCCCAAGCGTTATAAGGCGAGCCCGGTCGGAGTGTAGCTCAGCCTGGTAGAGCACTGCCTTCGGGAGGCAGGGGCCGGTGGTTCGAATCCACTCACTCCGACCAATACTTAGCCCGATGCTCGCTTCATTGTTGGTGCGCCAAGTGGCGCACTAATGTCCTCGAGAGCCGCCGCCGAGCGATGTTCATGGCGAGAGACGACTTGGCCTCCATCGAAAGCGCCATCGCCGCCATCGGTCGCGGCGAGATGATCGTGGTCGTCGACGACGCCGACCGCGAGAACGAGGGCGATTTGATCATGGCCGCGTCGAGGGCGACGCCCGAGGCGGTCGCGTTCATGATCCGGCACACCAGCGGCATCCTGTGCACGCCGATGACCGGGACCGACGCGCGCCGCCTGCGCCTCGATCCGATGGTCGCGGTCAACGACGCGCCGCTCGGCACGGCGTTCACCGTGTCGGTCGACTATCGTGTCGGCTTGACCACGGGCATTTCGGCCGAGGAGCGGTGCAACACCGTGCGCGCGCTCGCGAATCCCAACGCCGGCACGAGCGACTTCGCGCGTCCGGGCCACGTCTTTCCGCTGATCGCGCGCGACGGTGGCGTGCTGGTTCGTTCAGGGCACACCGAGGCCGCCGTCGATCTCTGCCGGCTCGCCGGCCTGCCCCCGCTCGGCCTGCTCGCCGAGCTGGTCAACGACGACGGCACCGTCAAGCGGCTGCCCGAATGCCTGGCGTTCGCGCGCGAGCACGGGCTCAAGATCATCGCGGTCGCCGACATCATCGCGTACCGCCAGCGCCGCGAGCTGCTGGTCGAGCGGCTGGCGAGCTTCGAGGTCATGACGCCGTCGGGCCTGGCGCAGGGCTACGTCTACGGCACCAAGTTCGACGCCCTCAAGCACCTGGCCCTCGTCTTCGGCAAGATCGGCAATGGTACGGTGCCCGTGCGCATCCATCGCGAGGACATTCTCGGCGATGCCTTCGGACCGCGCGAGGGGGCGCACGCGAGCGTCCTCGCCCGCGCGCTCGACCGTCTGGCCCGGAGCGAAGGCGGGGTTCTGGTCTATCTGCGCGAGGGCTCGGCGGGCGTCCCCGTGCAGCCGCTGCTCGGCGAAGCCGATGCTCCCGAGGGCGAGCGCCCGAGCCGGTCGCGCGAGGAGGAATGGCGCGAGATCGGCGTCGGCGCGCAGATCCTGCGCGATCTCGGCGTGACCTCGATCCGCCTGCTCGCGACGCATCGCCGGCACTACGTCGGACTGTCCGGCTTCGGCATCGCGATCGAGGCGACCGAGATCCTCGATGCCTGAGCGGCCAGTCCTTGGGTGGCCTCGATCATGGTGAGATCCGAGCCCCTCGAGGCGGCGTGGCCGCTCGTCGAGCCGACGGATGGCGAGGCCATCCCGCCCTTCGAGCTTGCATGGTCGAGCCATCCGGTCGCGACCTGGCTGGTCGAGCACGGCGGCAAGGTGCGGCGGCTGGACCGGTTGCTCGGCGAGCTGTGCGAGCGCCTGGTGGCCTCGGGCATTCCGCTGTGGCGGTCGGTCGTCGGTGTGCGCTCATCGCATCCCGAGGTCGCCGCCCGCTCGGTGGTCTGGCAGCGAGGCGGCGAGGGGGTCATCAGTCGCGACTTCTCGTATACCTCGCGCGACAAGGACGTTTATCTCAAGAGCCCGGTCAAGCTGATCCACGAGGGCGCCGGCGCGATCCGGCGGCGGCTCGAAGGGCCGGACGCGGCGCGCGACTTTCCCATTCTCGACGAGCTCGTGGCGGCCGGGGCGACCGACTACGTCATCATGCCGATCATCCACACCTCGGGCCGCATCGACTTCGTTTCGTGGACGACGGACCGGCCCGGCGGATTCACGGGCCACGAGCTGATGCTGCTCTACGACCTTCTGCCGCTGATCGCGCTGCGCGTCGAGATCGAGGCCGCCTACGACGCGACGCGCACCCTGCTCGAAACCTACCTCGGCCGCGAGCCGGCGCGCCGGGTTCTCGGCGGCCGCGTGCGCCGCGGCCAGGTCGAGACCATCCGCGCGGTCGTCCTGGTCAGCGACGTGCGCGGCTTCACGGCCCTGTCGGACCGGCTCGAGTCCCGCCAGGTCATCGAGCTGCTCGACAGCTACTTCGAGGCGGCCGCGGGCCCGATCGAAGAACACGAGGGCGAGATCCTCAAGTTCATCGGCGATGGGCTGCTCGCCATCTTCGGCATCGGCGACGATGCCTGTGGCGCGTGCAACACGGCGCTCGATGCGGCGTTCGGCATCCTCGACGGGCTCGACGCGGTGAACGCGGAACGCGCGCGATCCGGACTGCCCGAAATCCGGTGCGGGGTCGGGCTCCACGTCGGCGACGTCCAGTACGGCAACATCGGCGCGCGCGACCGCCTGGATTTCACGGTGATCGGCCGCGCGGTCAACGAGGCCAGCCGCGTCGAGTCCCTGTGCAAGGTGCTCGATCGCCGCGTGCTCGCGACCGCGCCGTTCGCTCGGCTGGCGGAGAACCCGGCGCTGTTCTCCGTGGGGTTCCATGCGCTGCGCGGCGTGCGCGAGCCGCAGGAGATCTTCGGGGTCGCCCGCTGACGCCCGTGTCGAGCGAAGACCCGGTTTGGTAAAGCAAATACCGCCGTGGTGGAATCGGCGGCTTCACCCCCACCCCGCCCTCCCCCATCAAGGGGGAGGGGGCTCCATGACAGATGCCGGCGTCCCCCTCGTGGGGGAGGGACAGGGTGGGGGCGGTTACACGTCATCGAAATGGGCACTAGCATACGCCCGACAAGGACGAGGGCATCATCATGGCGCTGGGACGCGTCGCGGTCTGGCCGTTCTTCGCGATCGCGATCCTCGCGTTCGCGGTCGGCACCGTGTTCGTCGTCGCGTGGTGGCCCGAGGCGCCGCCGGCCAAGGACGCGCTCAGCAAGGTGTCGGGCCAGATCGCGACCGTCATCGTGCGCGGCGACCTGCCCGGCATGCCGGGGATGACCGGCGCGGGCATGGAATCGACGTACTTCACGCTCGAGGGAGTGGACGGCGAGTTCCGCTATCCGTCGGCGTTCCCGCGCTATTTCGAGGTCCGCGACCGCGTCTCCGTGGGCGTCGACATCTGGATCGACCCGGCCGAGCAGGGCAGGGGGCGCGCGCTCACCGTGTGGCAGATCCAGGAGCACAATCCCTACAACGTCATCGGCGTCGAGACCTTCGTCCCCTACGAGGACGTCGTCGAGACCCTGACCCGCGTCGACAGTTCGATGGTGCGGGCCGGTTGGGGGTTGCTCGCGATCGGCGTTCCGTTCGTCGTTCTCGGCCTGCTCGCCATGCGCTGGAATCGCGGCAAGCCGTTGCCGATGCCATGATCGGACCGGGCGACAGGGAGGCGGAGCTCAGGGCTCGGCTCGTCGCCGTCGTCGAGGCGACCGGGCCCGCGCTCGACATCGCCGAGGCGGCGCTGCTGCTCGCCGCGCTCGGCCGGCCGGACGTCGATCTCGCGCCCTACCGTGCCCACCTCGCCCGGCTCGCCGCCGAGGCGCGCGGCGCCGGCTCGACGAAGACCGTCGTCGAGCTCCTGTTCCAGCGGCACGGCTACCGCGGCGATACCGAGACCTACGACGACCTGCGCAACGCCGACCTGGCCCACGTGATCGACCGGCGGCGCGGGCTGCCCGTGGCGCTCGGCATCCTGACCATGCACGCCGCGCGTGCCGCCGGGCTCGCCGCGTGGGGCGCCAACACGCCGGGCCATTTCCTGGTTCTGATCGAAGCGCCGGGCGGGCCCGAGCTGCGCGATCCCTTCAACGGCGGCCGGGTTGTCGGCGCCGCCGAGCTCGCGCGTCTCGTCGCCGCCGTGCTGGGCCCCGACGCCCGGCTCGATCCGGCCGCGCTCGCGCCGATGGACGACCGCGCGGTGCTCGTGCGCCTGCAGAACAACATCAAGGTTCGCGCGATGGCGACCGAGGACGCGGACCGCGCGGCCATGGCGCTCGGCTCGATGGTGGTGCTTTCGCCCGGCGATGCCTCGCTGTGGCGCGAGCTCGCGGAGATCGAGGGCAAGCGCGAGAACCTGCGCGCCGCGAGCCGGGCGCTCGAAGGGGCGCTCGCCGCGGCGACGGCCGCGGACGAGGCCCGCGCCATCGAGCTCGAGCTGCGCCGGCTGCGCGCTCGCCTCAACTAGTGACGGCCGTCACAGCCGGCCGGCGTGCCTTCGCCTATCCCGCCGCCGCGATTGCGTGGAACGACAACCTTGATAGATTGATGGCCAGACGAGGGGTCGCGGGCGCGCGCTGGCGCGCCGCGCACGAATCGCAACAACGAAGCAACTGGAGGACGACGATGTCACTGCGCATCAACGCGGAAGCGCCGAACTTCACGGCGCAGACGACCGAGGGAACGATCAACTTTCACGACTGGATCGGCAACGGCTGGGCGATCCTGTTCTCCCATCCCAAGGACTTCACGCCGGTGTGCACGACCGAGCTCGGCTACATGGCCAAGCTGAAGCCCGAGTTCGACAAGCGCAACTGCAAGATCCTCGGGATCAGCGTCGATCCGGTCGACGACCACAAGCGGTGGGTGAACGATATCAAGGAAACGCAGGGCCACGCCGTGAACTACCCGCTGATCGGCGACCCCGAGCTCAAGGTGGCCAAGCTCTACGACATGCTGCCCGAGGCGGCGGGCGCATCATCGCAAGGGCGCACGCCGGCCGACAACGCCACGGTCCGCACCGTGTTCGTGGTCGGCCCGGACAAGAAGATCAAGCTGATGCTGACCTACCCGATGACGACGGGGCGCAACTTCGACGAGGTCCTGCGCGTTCTCGATTCGATGCAGCTCACCGCGAAGCACAAGGTGGCGACGCCGGTCAACTGGAAGCGGGGCGAGGACGTCATCATCGCCGGATCGGTCTCCGACGAGGAGGCGAAGAAGGTCTATCCCGGCGGCTGGAAGGCGCCGAAGCCCTACCTGCGCATCGTGCCGCAGCCGAAGTAGGCGAATCGACCGATCCGGCGGCATCGAGCGAGGCGACCTCGCCCTTCGACACGCTCAGGGTGAGGTCGCCTCAAAGCTGGAACCCCTCGTCCTGAGCCTGTCGAAGGACGAGGGGCCCAGTCCGTCAAGACGACATCCCGCCAAACTTTCCGTGAGCTTCCTCTACGCCGCGACGATTTCGATGTCGGCGGCGCTCAGCCTCCGAAGACAACGTCGAAGTCCGCCGCGACCGGGGCCTCGCCGTTGGCGAACGTCGCGATCACGGTGTATCCGGCGCCAATCCCGTTGTCGTCGAAATAGAGGGTGTCGTCGGCGGTTGAGAAAACGAACGTCGGCTGGCTGTCGGGGAAATTGCCGTTCACGCCCGGGTTCGTGCCATCGTACTGGACGCCGATGACCGATAAGTTCTGACCCAGGACCAGAGGGCCCAAGCCGCCGAGGCCGCCGCCGAAGCCGGTCAGGTCGATCCGAATGGTGTCCTCGCCCGAGACGAAATCAATGATCGTGTCGCCAAGGACGGCGCCGCGCGTCACGTTAGCCGCCACCTGGCTGCCGTCGAACTTGTCGAAGTAGCTGAAGATGTCGGCGAAGCCTGGCGCCGCGTCGCCCTCGAGGGTGTCGCGGCCGGCGCCGCCCATCAGGATGTCGTTGCCGTCCTCGCCGAACAGGTCGTCCGATCCGCCGGAGCCGATGAGCACATCGTCGCCATCGGAGCCTGAAAGCTCGTTGGCGCCCGGGTCGCCCACGATCGAATCGGCGAACTGGGTTCCCTTGACGTCCTCGATCCCGCTGAATGTCTCGGCGTTGCCGAAGCCGTCGTTGAAGGCCTGACCGAGGCCGAGGTTGATGTTGGCGCCCTGCGTGCCGTCGAACAACTCCAAGAGGTCCCGGCCCGGCCCGCCGTCGTAGGTGTCGACGCCGGGTCCGGGCTGCAGGACGTCGTTGCCCTCCTCGCCAAACAGCGCATCGTTGCCACCGACCGGGACCGCTAGCGAGATCGTGTTGTCGCCGACCAGCACGTCGTCGCCGGCACCGCCCCGCACCAGATCGTCGCCGACGGCGCCGAACAGGCCATCTCCCGCGAGCTGGTCGTTACTGTCGCCGCCGTCGACGACGTCGTTGCCCGCTTCACCGAACAACGTGTCGTCGCCGCCGAAGCCGAACAGGGAGTCGTTGCCGGCCCCCGCGAAGATACCAGTGCTCACGTCCGTGCCGATCAGCACGTCGTCGCCGTCGGTGCCAAAGATGAGTTCATCGACGTTGGCAATGATCGGGACGAGAACGTCATCGTCATCACCTAGACCAGGCACGGACAGGAGAATCGCGAAAACACCCGGCTCGATGAACGCGAAGCCCGCAACCGATATCCCGGCAAGGACTAGCTGGTCCGTCACGGTGACGTACGTGGACTCCGGCAGAAACGACGTAACGACGCCACCACGGAGCACGAACTCGACGTCCAGCAGCGCTCCGGCCGTGACGTCGATGAAGCCCGATCCACCGCCATCCGCCTCGCCGCCGGAGGCATCGTCGGGAACATCCCCGTCAGCGTCCTCGTCGATCACGGTCGGGTCCAGGCCGAGCTGCGCCAGCAGAGCGCCGAACAGGTCGGTGAGCTGGGTCGGCGCCAGGATGAACGGGCCGCCGGGCGGCGCGAGCAGGCTGGTGACGACCGTTCCCTCGTTCTCGTCGTCGAGCACGACGGAGTCCGCCTGGGTCGCGACCGTCACGCTGCCGAGGTCGCCGTCCGGGTCGCGCAGCAGCGCGATCAGCGACTCGAGGCCGGCGGCGAGGATGCGCAACGCCAGCGCCGTGCCGCGAATGCCGATGGTCGCGACCGGCGTGGTCAGCGTCATGGCGTCCGGTCCGTCCTTGGCCACGTCGCCCGAGACGAAGGCGAAGACGCCCTGCAGCACGTCGAACGCCGCCTTGTCGGCGCCGCCGCCCGCATCGTAGACGAACTCGTCGACGACCATGCGCGCCTCGGCGCCGAGCGAGAACGACGTACCGTCGGCGAAGACGAGGGCGAGCGCGGCGCCCTCACCGGTCGCGAGCGCGTCGCCCTGGTAGACCGGGCTGCCGACGGCGAGCTCAACCTGGGTGCCGTCGGCGCGCGTCGCGGTCGCGGCCCCGTCGATGATGGTCACGCGGCCGACCTCGATGGCGCCTAAAGTGCCGTCGAGCTGTGCGTACTGGCCCGGCGCGCGCGGCCCCGCGACGATATCGCGCCCTGCGAAGGAGTTCGAGAGGTCGGTCAGGCTCACGCGCGGCGGTCCGGGAGTTCTGGGTCACGCGCGCGACGCCGCCGAAGCGTCGCCATCACGCGGCTCTATGCGTTACGGTCTCACGGGGTCGCGGAAGCGTCAACCGGCGCGGCCTGTGACGAGGATCACTCATGGCGTCGAATGCGGCCTTCTACCACCATCCCGAAGGGGTCGCGACCGATGGGCGCCGCCTCATGGGGCGCCACGTCGCGGGCGCCGGGTTCCTCGCCGGCTACGCGCGTCACGCCGGCGTCGACCGGTTGTTCGCGTACGCGCGCGACGCCGGGCACTTCGCCGACTTCGAGCGCCGGGTCCGCGCGGCGAACCCAATGGCCCCGCCGGCGAGCTGGATCCGTCGCGGCCGGCTTGGCGAGCTCGCCGGCCCCGGCTGCCTGGCGGTTCCCTCGCCCGAGATCGGCGCGCTCGCGTGGCTCCGGCGCCACGGCGATCAGCGCGGCTTCAGCCTCTCGGGACTCTTTCACACCACGGCGAGCGACCGGGCCATGGACGCGATCGGCGACCTCGCCATCGCGCCGCTGCAAGCGTGGGATGCCGTCGTCTGCCCGTCGCTCGCCGTCCGCCGTACCGTCGAGCACGTCCTGGAGCGCTGGTCCGATTACCTGGCGAGCGTGGCCGGCGCGCCGATCCGGCCGGTCGTGCAGCTTCCCGTCATCCCGCTCGGCGTCGATGCCTCCGCCTTCGCGCCGTCACCTGCGTCCCGCGCCGAATGGCGCGCGCGCCTCGGCGTCGCGGACGACGAGCCGGTCGTGCTCTACGTCGGCCGGCTGTCGTACCACGCCAAGGCCAACCCCTTCGCCATGCTGGTCGCGCTCGAGGACGCGGCGGCGCGGCTCGATCGCGCCGTCCGCCTCGTCCTGGTCGGCTGGTTCGCGAGCCCGACGATCGAGGCCCACGTGCGGCGCGCCATCGCGGCGCTCTGCCGGCGCGTGCGGGTCGACATCGTCGATGGCCGGGACGAGGACGCGAGGGTAGGGCCGTGGCATGCCGCCGACGTGTTCGTCTCGCTCGTGGACAACGTGCAGGAAACCTTCGGGCTGTCGCCGCTCGAGGCCATGGCCTCGGGCCTGCCGATCGTCGCGTCCGACTGGGACGGCTATCGCGAGACCGTGCGCCACGGCATCGACGGGTTCCTGGTGCCGACCCTCGCGCCCCCGGCGGGCGCGGGCGCCGAAATCGCGTTTCGTCACGTGGCGGGCATCGACGGCTACGATCGCGCCATCGGCGGCGCGGCCCAATCGGTCGCCGTCGACATCGGGGCAACGCGCGATGCGTTCGTGGCGCTGCTGGGCGACGCCGATCTCCGCCGCCGCATGAGCGAGGCGGGCCGCGCGCGTGCCCTGGCCGAGTACGACTGGCGCGTCGTCGTCGCGCGCACGCAAGGTCTCTGGACCGAGCTCGCCGAGCGGCGCGGGCGGGACCTCGAACGCGCCGCGCGCGGCGCGGGGGCGCCGGCCCACCCCTTGCGCGACGATCCGTTCGCGGCGTTCGCTCATTACCCGACGTCCGCGCTTGCGCTCGACGTCATGCTCGAGCGCGTGCCGGGCCAGGGCCTCGAGGACGCCGGGGCGGTCTCGCCGCTGGTCGATTTCGCGCCCTATCTGCTGCCGTCGCGGGCGCGGCTGGAACGCGCGCTCGACACGCTCGACGACGGCCCTCGTAGCGTCGGGGACCTCGTCACCGGCCTGGCGGCCGGCGAGTGCCGTCGGCTCCTGCGCGGGCTCGCGTGGCTGGCCAAGATCGGCGCCATCCGCTGGCGCGAAGGCGGGCCACGGTAGGGTCCGTTTCGCTCGCGTGGAATCGCGGCCTCCCTCACCCAGCTTCGGGGGGGGGGGGGGG
>JBBDQV010000060.1:0-9089 GCA_040905845.1 Alphaproteobacteria bacterium
GACCGCCCGACGATGTTCCGGTCGGGCCTCCCGGCACCGTCGCTCACGGCCCGCCCGGCACGTTGCCCAATGGACCGCCCGACGATGTTCCGGTCGGGCCTCCCGGCACCGTCGCTCACGGCCCGCCTGGCACGCTGCCCAACGGACCGCCCGACGATGTTCCGGTCGGGCCTCCCGGCACCGTCGCTCACGGCCCGCCTGGCACGCTGCCCAACGGACCGCCCGACGATGTTCCCGTCGGGCCTCCCGGCACCGTCGCTCACGGCCCACCGGGCACGCTACCCAACGGACCGCCCGACGACGTTCCGGTCGGGCCTCCCGGCACCGTCGCTCACGGCCCACCCGGCACGCTGCCCAACGGACCGCCGGATGGTGTTCCCGGGGACCCCGGTGGCGGGGCGCTACCCAGTGTAGGCTCGGACAACGCTCTCAACGCCCTCAATGGACTGGACGTCGCATTGGGGAACGTGGCGCCTCCTGGAGTGACAGGGGTGGAGACCGCTTTGGGCGTGGTCCTAGCGGTTTCCGGCTCCAGTGGGACCGGCAGTACGGCTACTAACGGCGACCAAACGGGGGGATCGGGAACGCAATAGACTTAGCTTGAGCCCAATTCTTTGCGCGCTCCGGCACCTCTCAATATGTTGACGCCAAGGTTGTAGCTATTGCGCCGCCGGCGGCTGCGGGAACCTGACATCCGAGGGCAAGCGCTCGGGCGCCATGCATCTTTCACCCACATTCGAGGGAAGCCGCCATTCGCGGCGACGCATTGCTGGCCGATCATTCTGGCAAGCCGGCCTTGTGGAAACAATCGAGGATCATCTCCAAGGTTGCGCGGTTCCTGATCGGCAGGCGCTGTCGAGCGCCGGAAACCGTCAATCCGGGCGACAGCGACACGAGCTTGGCCAGCGCGGCGCGCGCCTCCGGCAGTTCATCAAGCTGAACATAGGCCGGGACCAGGAGCCAATAGGTCGTGTCCCACTCCGGATAGAGCGCAGCCGATCTCTTGCCGAGCCCCAAGGCCAGCTCGGGTCGGCCGCTCGTAAGGTGGGCAAGCCCGGCAATGGTCAGAAACATAAAGAAGCCGGGATCCAGCGGGCTCAGGGCCATGGCCCGCTCGGCATGGACCAGCGCATCGTCCGGATCGCCGGCGAAGATGAGCGCTGCGCTCGCCAGGAGCGCGACGAACCCGGAGCCCGGATTGAGCGCGAGCGCGCGGCGCACGGCGTCGAGACCGGTGTCATAGTCCTGCGCCACCATCACGTGGACGAAGCCGGCCGCGACCAGCGCCATCGCGTCCCCGCTACCGGCGGCAAGCGCCCGGCGGGCGAGCGCGATCGCCGTCCCCCGATCGTCCTGGCCGAATGGCGGCCAGCCCCGCACCACCCGTTGTTCGAGGCACCAGGCGGCATAGCCGAGCGCGAGCGCGTAGGTGGGGTCGAGATCGATGGCCTTCCCGAGCAACTCCAGGCCTTGGCGATTCTCCTCCGGACGAAACGCGTAGACGTGCGGCAGCGCGCGAAGATAGAGATCGTAGGCGTCGAGGTTCTCGACCGGCCTGCGTCGTGCGCGTTCGATCTCCACCTTGCGCAACGTCGGCTCGATCGCCCCGACCACGCTCGCGGTGATCCTGTCCTGGAGATCGAAGACGTCCTCCAGGTTGCCGTCGAATCTCTCCGCCCACAGGTGAGCGCCGGTCGCGGCGTCGATCAGCTGGCCGGTGATGCGCACCCGGGTCCCCGCCTTGCGCACGCTGCCTTCCAGCACGAAACGCACATCGAGCTCCTTGGCCACCTGGCGCACGTCCACCGCCCGGCCCTTGTAGGTGAAGCTCGAATTGCGCGCGATCACGAAGAGTTGGTTGAACCGGGACAGGGCCGTGATGATGTCCTCGACCATGCCGTCGGCGAAGTACTCCTGCTCGGGATCGCCCGACATGTTGGTGAAGGGCAGAACGGCGATCGAGGGCTTGTCCGGCTGCCGCGTTGCGTCCCCCACTCGTGCCGCCGGAGCGGCGACGGAATCCTTGACCGCGATACGATAGGCCCTGATCGGCCGGGCGATGTTCTTGACCTCGCGCTCGCCCATGTCCTCGAAGGCAAACGAGAGCTTGTCGCGCACCTGCTCGCGCACCGTGCGACCCACCCAGATCTCGCCGGGCTCGGCGAGCGTTTCCAACCGCGCCGCGATGTTCACGCCATCGCCGAAAATGTCGTCGCCATCGATGATGATGTCGCCGACGTTGATGCCGATGCGAAACGCGATGCGCCGCTCGGACGGCACGTCGGCGTTGCGCTCGGTCATGCCGAGCTGAATCTCGGCGGCACAACGCACGGCATCGACAACGCTGCCGAACTCCACCAGCATTCCGTCGCCGGTGGTCTTGACGATTCGCCCGCGATGCTCCGTGATCTTGGGGTCGACAAGGGCGCGCCGATGAGCCTTCAACTGGGCGAGCGTGCCCTCTTCATCGACGCCCATGAGGCGGCTGTAACCCGCCACGTCCGCCGCGAGTATGGCGGCGAGCCTGCGCTGCTGACGCTCCACGCCCGGCCCTCCCTCGGAGGCTGAATTCTAGACCAATGCCGAGCAAGGGCGAGTCCGCCATGCATCCTACGCCACGTCCGAGCTTGGCTGGGATAGGACGATCTCCTTGGACTGGGTCACGTTTCGCGCCGGACGCGCCGGAGACCCTACTTCGGCGCCAGGACCATGACCATCTGGCGGCCTTCCATGCGCGGCTCCTGCTCGACCTTGATCTGCTCGGCGACCTCGCCGCGCACGCGCTCGAGCAGCGCGAGCCCGAGCTCCTGGTGGGCCAGCTCGCGGCCGCGGAAGCGCAGCGTCACCTTGACCTTGTCGCCCTCCTCGAGGAACCGCCTGATGGCGCGCAGCTTGACGTCGTAGTCGTGATCGTCGATCGAAGGCCGGAGCTTGATTTCCTTGACGTCGATCGTCTTCTGGCGCTTGCGGGCCTCGGCGGCCTTCTTCTGGGACTCGTATTTGAACTTGCCGTAGTCGAGCAGCTTGCAGACTGGAGGTTCCGCGTTGGGGGCCACCTCGACCAGGTCGAGCCCGACATCGAAGGCCATCTGAAGGGCCTGACCGCGGCTGACCACCCCCACCTGCTCACCGCGATGATCGATCAGGCGCACGTTGTGCGAGTTGATCTGTTCGTTGACCCTGGGCCCGTCGCGGGCGGGCATGGGGCCGTTCTGGAAGCGAGCTATGTACCGTCCTCCTGTTCATGAGCCCCGGATCCGGCCGGGGCGGACAACGAAACCTCGGCCCCTCAGGCGGGTGGCCGGGCCTCCTCGGCAAGTCTAGCGACCGCCTCATCGAGCGCAAGGACTTCCTGGGCGGTCGAGGTGCCGAGCCGGCGCAGTGTCACGCCGCGGCCCTCCGCCTCGCGGCGCCCGACGGCGATAAGCAAGGGGACCTTGGCGAGCGTGTGCTGGCGCACCTTGTAACCGATCTTGTCGGCGGAGGCGTCGAGCTCGACGCGCAAGCCGCGCGCCTTGAAGACCCGGTGGACCTCGGCGGCGTAGGCGTCGCTGTCGTTGGTGATGGTCGCGACGACCCCTTGGACCGGCGCGAGCCACAGCGGCAGGCGGCCCGCGTAGTGCTCGATCAGGATGCCGACGAAGCGCTCGAGCGAGCCCAGGATCGCCCGGTGCAGCATGACCGGCCGATGTTCCTTGCCGTCCTCGCCGACGTAGGCGGCGTCGAGCCGCTCGGGCAGCACGAAGTCGAACTGCAGCGTGCCGCACTGCCAGGTGCGGCCGATCGCGTCGCGCAGATGGAACTCGAGCTTCGGGCCGTAAAAGGCGCCTTCGCCGGGGTTGAGGGTGTAGGGCATGCCGGCGGCCTCGACCGCCTGGGCGAGCTTGGACTCCGCCCTGTCCCATACGGCGTCATCGCCCACCCGCACCGGCGGCCGGTCGGCCAACTTGACCTCGATGTCGGTGAAGCCGAAGTCGGCGTAGATGCGCTGCAACAGGCGGCAGAACTTGATCGACTCGCCGGTGATCTGGTCCTCGGTGCAGAAGATGTGCGCGTCGTCCTGGACGAAGGCGCGCACGCGCATGATGCCGTGCAGCGCGCCCGACGGCTCGTTGCGGTGGCACGAGCCGAACTCGGCCATGCGGATCGGCAGGTCGCGGTAGCTCTTGATGCCCTGGCGGAAGATCTGCACGTGGCACGGGCAGTTCATCGGTTTGAGCGCGAGCGTGCGCTCCTCGGCCGCCGTGGTGAACATGAGCTCGCGGAACTTCTCCCAGTGGCCCGAGGCCTCCCACAGCGCCCGATCGACGATGATCGGCGTGTTGACCTCGACGTAGCCGTCCTCGGCGATGCGACGGCGCACGTGCTCGACGCACGCGCGGTAGAGCGTCCAGCCCTTGGGGTGCCAGAAGACCGCGCCGACGGCCTCTTCCTGGATGTGGAACAGGTCCATCTCGCGCCCGAGCCGGCGATGGTCGCGCCGCTCCGCCTCCTCGAGCCGGTGCAGGTAGGCCTCGAGCTCGGCCTCGGTGTGCCAGGCGGTGCCGTAGACGCGCTGGAGCATGGGGTTGCGCGAATCGCCGCGCCAGTAGGCGCCGGCGACCTTCATCAGCTTGAACGCCGTGGGCAGCTTACCGGTCGAGGCGAAGTGCGGGCCCCGGCACAGGTCGACGAAGCGCCCCTGCTTGTAGATGCGGATCTCCTCGTCCCCGGGCAGGTCGCGCACGATTTCGGCCTTGTAGCGCTCGCCGATCCGCTCGAAGAACGCGATCGCGCGCTCGCGCGGCCAGACCTCACGAACAACCGGCTCGTCGCGCGCGACGATCTCGCGCATGCGCTGCTCGAGCTTCGCCAGATCCTCGGGCGTGAACGGCTGGTCGCGTGCGAAGTCGTAGTAGAAGCCGTCCTGAATGACCGGGCCGATCGTCACCTGGACGTCCGGGTAGAGCTCTTTCGCGGCCTCGGCCAGCACGTGCGCCGTGTCGTGGCGCACGAGATCGAGCGCCTCCGCGTCCTTCATCGTGACGATGGCGAGCTTGGCGTCGCGCTCGATGGACCGTGACAGGTCGACGAGCTCGCCCTCGACCCTGGCCACAAGCGCCGCCTTCGCGAGCCCTGGGCCGATCGCCGCCGCCACCTCGGCCGCCGTGACGGGCGCGTCGAACGTCAGCACCTTGCCGTCGGGCAGGGTGATCGCGACTTTCGTGCGCTCCATCGCGGTGTCCATCATTCGACTCGTTGTGCGTTCGGCGTGGTTAACAAGTCGTCAAGAGCCGCGCAAGGTAGGGCGAATCGACGACCTGTCAAGCGCGGGCGGGCAGCGCCGCGAGGACCGCATCGACGTCGAGTTCGGCCAGTCGCCCGGCGCGGAGAACCGCGACGCGTGGGCCGCGCGGCGCGGTCAGGTCCGGGTCCGAGGCGCCCGAGAACAGGACGAGGGTAGGGCAACCGACGACGGCGGCGAGGTGCATCGGGCCGCTGTCGTTGCCGACGGCGAGCACGGCGCCGCGCGCGAGCGCCGCGAGCTCGATCAAGGAGGTCGCCCCACCCAGGTCGATCGCTGCCGGGCAGGCCGCGTGCGTCGCCGCGAGCGCGTCCCGTTCGGCCCCGACCAGGACCGGCGCCATGCCGCGATGCGCCAAGCGCAGAGCCAGGGCGCCGAACCGCTCGGCCGGCCAGCGCTTCGCGGGACGATGGGCGGCTCCGCCGGGAGCGAGCAGCGCATAGCGCTCCGGCAGACCGAACCCGCCGAAATCCGCCGTGGCCCAGCCGAGGTTCGCGTCCGGCACCTCGACTATCCCGGCCAGCCCGAGCTGGGCGCGCTGACGATCGAGCGTGTGCATCCGGTCACGCGCCGGGTCGGCGTGAGGGTGCGAGCAGCCGCGCGCGATCCCCGACCATTCGGGCTTCGGCGTGCCGAGCAGACGGAAATAGAGCGAGGAACGATCCGAAGTCTGCAGATCGTAGACCCGATCGAAACGCCCGCCGCGCAGCCGGCGCGCAAGCGCGATGACGCGGTCGAAGCGCCATGCCGGGGGGTGCTCGTCGACCCACACCTCGTCGGCCAAGGGCGACTGGCCCAGGAACGCCGCGTAGGGCGCCGTGGTCAGGACCGTGATGCGGGCGTCGGCATGGTGGGCCCGGATCGCCGCCATGGGCCCGAGCGCCATGACCACATCGCCGAGCGCGCCGTGCTTGATAATGAGGATCCGGCTCCGACTGGCGGTCATCGCGCCGTGGCGCCGAGCAGTTCCCGATAGACATCGAGGGTATCGGCGCACATGCGCGCCTTGGCGAACATCGCGACGACGCGGGCGCGGGCGCGTTCGGCGAGCGCCTGGCGGGCGTCGGCGTCGAGCCGAAGCGCCGCGTCGATGGCGGCCGCGAGCCCCGCGGCGTCGCCCG
This sequence comes from Alphaproteobacteria bacterium, assembly GCA_040905845.1. Lineage (GTDB taxonomy): Bacteria > Pseudomonadota > Alphaproteobacteria > SP197 > SP197 > VGDP01. The sequence goes on from JBBDQV010000060.1 coordinate 6,406, forward strand.
GCGGGGCGAGCCAGCCCGTTGCGCCCGGCACCACCGTCTCGCGCGCGGCGCCGTGGTCGCTGGCGACCACCGGCCGGCCCATCGCCTGAGCCTCGACCGCGACGCGCCCGAACGCCTCGGGGTCGGTCGATGGCGAGACCACCACGTCGGCGAGCATGTAGGCGGACGGCATGTCGGTGCACGGCTCGATCAGGCGCACGACGCCGGCCAAGCCGGCGGCGATGACAAGGCGCTCGAGCTCGCGGCGATAGCGATCTTGTGGCCCGTCGAGCCCGACCAGGAGAACGACGACCTCGCGATCCCCGAGCCGGGCCGCCGCGTCGATCAAGACACGATGACCCTTCCAGCGCGCCGGGCGCGCCGGCATCATGACCACCGGCACGCCGTCGGGCAGGTGCCAACGCCGGGCGAGCGCGATCAGGCGCTCGGCGCTGAGCCGCGACGGATCGAACACATCGGTGTCGATGCCGCGCGGAATGACGCGCAAACGCTCTTCGTCGATCGGGTAGTGGCGCCGGATATGCTCGGCGACGAAGCGCGATATGGCGATGACGCGGTCGCCCTTGGCCATGATCCCGTTGTAGGCGCGCCTGATCGGGGTGCGCGCGTCATAGACGCCGTGGAACGTCGTCACGAACGGACGATCGGTCCGGCGCGCCGCGGCGCGCGCCGACCACGCGGGCGCGCGCGAACGGGCGTGCACCAGTCGGACGTTCTCGCGCTCGATGAGGGAACTCAGGCGCTCGACGTTGCGCCGCATGATCAACGGGTTCTTGCTCGCGAGCGGCAGTTCGACGTGAACGCCGCCGGCGCGCTCGATCTCGCGCGCCATGCGCCCGCCCGACGAGGCGACGATGGCGCGCCAGCCGGCCTGGCCAAGCGCCGCCGCGACATCGACCGTGCCGCGCTCGACCCCGCCCGCCTCCAGGGACGGCAAGACCTGGAGCACGGTCGGCGCGCCGCCTTGGGCGCGGGAACGACGGCTGCTAGGGTCTGGCCGAGGGGTCACGGACGAAGGATAGCCGATGCCCGAAGCTATCTCCACGACGGCGGGCGCGCCGTCATGGCTCGCGCGCCCCGACGGTGAGCGCCTCGCGTATCACAGGCTGGATGGACGCGGACCCGGCGTCGTCTTCCTCGGCGGCTTCGCCTCGGACATGACCGGGACCAAGGCGATGGCGCTCGAGGCCTGGTGCCGCGCCCAGGGCCTCGCTTTCGTCCGGTTCGACTACCTGGGCCACGGCCAATCGTCCGGGAGGTTCGCCGACGGCACCATCGGCCGCTGGACGGACGATGCGCTCGCCGTGCTCGATGCCTTGACCGAGGGCCCGCAGATCCTGGTCGGCTCGAGCATGGGCGGCTGGATCATGCTGCTCGCGGCGCTCGCCAGGCCCGCGCGCGTCGCGGGGCTGGTCGGCGTCGCCGCCGCGCCGGACTTCACCGAGGACCTGATGTGGGCGAGGTGGGACGAAGCGACGCGCACGCGCCTGATAAGCCACGGCGCGATCGAGCTGCCGAGCGCTTACGGCGAGGCGCCCACCACGATCACCCGCGCGCTCATCGAGAACGGCCGGCGCCACCTTCTGCTCGGCGCGCCGATCCCGCTCCGCCGCCCCGTGCGCCTGCTGCAAGGCATGGCGGACCCCGACGTGCCGTGGCCAACGGCGCTCCGCCTCGCCGAGAAACTCGAATCGAGCGATGTCGTCGTCACCCTGATCAAGGACGGCGACCACCGACTAGCGCGGAACGAAGACTTAGGCAAATTGCTCAATTGCTGTTCAGCGATTTGGCGAGTGCACTAAAAAGATCAATATCTAATCACGCTTGTTATTTTTCTGAGTGCCATCAGATTCCATTTCCGTGAAAATAAATGATACAATTACCTCCTGACTATAACGACGCCAAAACTTAGTGAATCCAAATAATAGGAAGAGAACACTTGCAAAGATCAATGACAACGATAATGCAATAATATGTTCATGGAGATAACTAATATCATGAAAGAAAACATGGTAAAAACCAACTAATCCGCATAGATACAATACAAGAGACATATTTCTAAAGAATCCATAAATAGTTAAATAATTATACATGCGACTTGATGCGCCAGTGTTATGCGTTAGCACGAAATGTTCCATTAGTTCAAACCATGATCGAGGATTTATATCGCGTCTCTGCGAGCCAAAAACGTATGCGTATTTCTTATCAACTAGTGTCCATACAGACTCATCAATCGTTTTGAGCACATGTCTCACAAAAGGAGTAAAATTAAGAAATTCAAGAGTTAATGAATGAGGCCAACACAACCAATAAACAATCCACACATCAATTTCATGAATTCTGGCAATATTCTTCGTAATTTGTTTATCCATATATTTATTTCTTATTTTATAATTCATTTCAAGAAACACAGACGGATAATTGAGAAATAGGATGACAATCCTTTCTAGCGTATACGCCGAGATCAGCGCAAAAATATGCCCAAGAGAATATGATATGACGAAAAATCCTATCACAAATACGGTCACCCATATGAGATTGTATTGCATATTTACTTCAACATTATCAATGAATCTAGGCACTTTGTGGAACAACATCAAAATATAACTTAAAAAGAAAGCGCCAGGCGGGTAATTGCTCACCCCTTATGACGACGGCGCTGGCAGCGGCGTGCCGGCGAGGGT
>JBBDQV010000061.1:0-8929 GCA_040905845.1 Alphaproteobacteria bacterium
ATCAGATTGAACCACGGGGTTCAATCTGATCGGATGAAATTGCTCTAGATTCAACGACCTAGAGCAGCTTTATCCGATCGGCGGATCGCCGGAGGCGATTCCACTCGATCGGATGCTGCTCTGGGCGCGTGCCGAGCAGGATCAGCGGCAGCCGGCGGTCGTGCGCGCCAGCGCCGTGCTGGCGCCGACGAGAGGCGTGGGCGCGAACAGCGCCGTGTTCGGATCGTCCGGCGAGCGCACACCGATCGCGAGCGAGGTCGCGCCCTGCTCGATCGCGTCGGCGATCCGGCGCACAGGGCTGTCGCCCTCGGCCGGCGCAGCGTGGGCGATGATGAACGCCTCGTCGAGGTACCAGCCGGACGTCGGCAGGTCGAAGCTGAAGCTAACCGTGCTGCCGCCGACCTCGACGCGCAGCAGCTCGCGCTCGTTGGCCGGCGCGTCGGGGCCCTCGAAATAGTCGAGCGGGAACGACGGCACCAAGCTCGCGTCGCGGATGATCAGCATGATCGACAGCGAGCCGTCCGAGCCGGGCGCGCATTGGAAGCGCACGGCGACCGGCACGGCGTGCTCGCGGTAGAACGCCTGGGTGGTGACCGTCGCGGTGGCGAGCCCGTGTTCGTTGACCTCGGCCTGCCAGGTCTGGGCGCGCGCCTCGTCCGAAACCAGGGCCCAGGCCAAGACCATGGCGGCCAGGCACATGAGGCAGCGGCTCATGGCGTTCAACTCTCGGGGTCGCGGCGGATGACGAGGACCCAGAGGTCTCGCGTCGGCTCGACATCCCGGAAAGAACCGACGAGCGTGGTCGGCGTTTCCGAGACAAGGCCCTCGGCGCAGGTCGCGGCCAGGTTCCCCGCGACGCCGATGTCGACCGTCAGGTCCAACCGGCCGATCGGTCCCGCCCAGTTGTTGGCGGTCGTCAGCACGTAACCGACCTCGTCGGCGAGCAGCAGGCCCTCACTCGCCCCGGCCGCGGCCAGGCGCTCGGCGACCGCGGCACCGTCGAGGCAGTAGCGGTCGCGGAAGTCTTCTTCCTCGTCGATGGTGAGCGTGTACTCGCTGATGAAGCGCGTGCCGACCACGGGGTGGTACGCGTGCTCGACGACTACGTCTTGCCCCGCCGGGAACCGCTGCATCCAGGTGAACGCGGCATGCTGGGTCCACTGCGGGTAGACGCCCTCGTAATCGCGCTCGTAGTAGGCGAGTCCTCGGGCCTGGAGCGCGTCCTGATCGGCGCGCGGCAGCGCCCAGAGCTTCTCGTAGAGGTCCGGGGCGAACCGGCTGATCGGCACGCCGTAGACAGCCAGGATCTCGGTCACGTCCTTGCCCGCCAGCGTCGCCGTGACGTGCAGTGACGGCTCGATAGCGACGCCGTCGGCCTTCACCGTGAAGCCCACGAAGTTGTCGGGTTCATCGGTCGGCGCTTCGATCGGCACCTCGCTGTAATACGAGATGTCAATGTCGGGCAGCGGGAACGCGACCAGGGTCTCGACGTCGGCGTCGGTCGCGTTGCGGAAGACGTAACGGACGCGGACCTCCGCGCGCGATACGTAAAGCTCCTCGTGGACAAGGCCGATCGCGTCGGTCTCGGTCAGCACTAGGCCGCCGGCGGCGAACGCGGCGGTCGAGTCGTTCGCCCCGGCCGGCCCGGCCAACACGATGCCGCAGAGCGCGGCCAGGAATCCGAGGCGCACGAGGCGCACGCCGGCCATGCCGGGTCCGCCCGAACGCGAAGCTAGGCGGCCTGGGTCTCGATGCCGCGGCTCCTCAGCAACTCGCCCAGTTCGCCGGTCTGGTACATCTCGCGCACGATGTCGCAGCCGCCGACGAACTCGCCCTTGACGTAGAGCTGCGGGACCGTCGGCCAGTCGCTGTAGCTCTTGACGCCTTCGCGCAGCGAGGGGTCGCTCAAGACGTCGACGCCCTTGAAGCGGACGCCGAGCGCGGACAGTACCTGGACGAGGGCGGCCGAGAAGCCGCACTGCGGGAACACCGGCGTGCCCTTCATGAACAGGACCACCGGGCTCGCGGTGACCTCCTGGTGGATGCGGTCGTGGACGGGGTTGTTGGGCTGCCTCATGGACGTGACCTTTGTGTCAAAGTGGGTCGGTTCAACGCGGTTCTTCGGGCACGGCGGTCTGCAGCGCGAGCGCGTGGAGCTCGCCGCCCATGCGCCCCTTGAGCGCCCGATAGACCATCTGGTGCTGCTGGACGCGCGACTTGCCCTTGAACGCGGCCGAGACGACCCGCGCCGCGTAGTGATCGCCGTCGCCGCGCAGGTCGTCGATGGCGACCTGAGCGTCCGGGAACGCTTCCTTGAGCAGGCGCTCGATCTCGTTGGCGGGCATCGGCATTGAAGGAACCCCGCTATGCGCCCCCGCCCATGTAGGACGGCAACCAGTCTTCGTGGGAGTCGCGAAGCGTTTGCAACGATATAGGTGGCAGGTCCGGGCCTGTCAACGCATCGCCGCCGGTGACGCCGATGCGACGCGCCGGAACGCCCGCCTTGCCGGCGTCCGCGACCAGCCGATCGGCGTCGGCGGCGGTCAGGGTGACGAGGTAGCGGCCCTGGTCCTCGGCGAACCACCAGCCGTGCTCGAAGTGGTCCTCTGGGACCGCGTCGAGCCGGGCACCCAGGTTCCCGGCGAGTGCCATCTCGGCGAGGGCGACCAGAAGCCCGCCGTCACTGGTGTCATGGCACGCGGTCACCCGGGCGTCCGCGATCAGCGCGCGGACGAAGTCGCCGTGGCGCCACTCGGCCGCCAGGTCCACGGCCGGCGGCGCGCCGTCCTCGCGCCCGCAGACGACTCGGAGCCAGAGCGCGGCGCCGAGATTCCCGGTGGTCGCGCCGATCAGGACGATCGCCTCGCCGGCGCGCTTGAAGGCGAGTGTGGTCATGCGGTCGAGGTCGTCGATCAGGCCGAGGCCGCCGACCGTCGGCGTCGGCGGGATCGACTGGCCGTTGGTCTCGTTGTAGAGCGAGACATTGCCCGAGACGACCGGGAACTCGAGCGCCTCGCACGCCGCCGCCATGCCCTCGATGCAGCCGGCGAGCTGGCCCATGACGTCCGGGCGCTCGGGGTTGCCGAAGTTGAGGCAGTCCGTGATGGCGAGCGGCCGGGCGCCGACCGCGATCAGGTTGCGCCACGCCTCGGCGACCGCCTGGGCGCCGCCGGCGTAAGGGTCGGCGAGGCAATAGCGCGGCGTCACGTCGGTGGTCATGGCAAGCCCGCGGTCGCTGCCGTGGATGCGCACGACCGCGGCGTCGCCGCCGGGGCGTTGCACCGTATCGGCCATGACCATGTGGTCGTACTGCTCCCAGATCCAGCGCTTGGACGCGAGATCGGGCGAGCCGAGCAGCGCCATGAGCGCCTTGCCCGTCGGCAGCGGCGCGACGACGTCGCCGGCGGCGAGGATCGACTGCGGCGCCGTCGCGTGCCACGGGCGCTCGTAGACCGGCGCCGCCTCGGCGAGGGGCGCGAGCGGCAGGTCGGCGGCGATCTCGGCCCCCATGCGCGCCACCAGCCGGCCGCTGTCGGTGATGCGGCCGATGACCGCGAAGTCGAGGTCCCATTTGTCGAACACGACGCGGGCGCGCGGCTCGGCGCCGGGCTTCAGCACCATCAGCATGCGCTCTTGACTCTCGGACAGCATGATCTCGTAGGCGTTCATGCCGGCCTCGCGGGTCGGCACGCGGTTAAGCTCGAGCTCGATGCCGACGCCGCCCTTGCTCGCCATCTCGACCGAGGACGAAGTCAAGCCAGCCGCGCCCATGTCCTGGATCGCGACGATCGCGTCGGTCGCCATCAGCTCGAGGCACGCCTCGAGCAGCAGCTTCTCGGTGAACGGATCGCCGACCTGCACGGTCGGGCGCTTGGCCTCGGCCTCCTCGTCGAACGCGGCCGAGGCCATGGTCGCGCCGTGGATGCCGTCGCGCCCGGTCTTGGCGCCGACGTAGACCACGGGATTCCCGATGCCGGCCGCGGCGGAATAGAAAATGCGGTCGGCGCTGGCCAGGCCCACGGTCATGGCGTTGACCAGGATGTTGCCGTCGTAACCCTGGTGGAACGCGGCGAGGCCGCCCACGGTGGGCACGCCGATGCAGTTGCCGTAGCCGCCGATGCCGCGGACGACGCCGGACACCAGGTAGCGCGTCCTCGGATGCTCGGGCGCGCCGAAGTGGAGCGCGTTCAGGTTGGCGATTGGTCGCGCGCCCATCGTGAACACGTCGCGCAGGATGCCGCCCACCCCCGTCGCCGCGCCCTGATAGGGCTCGATGTACGACGGGTGGTTGTGGCTCTCCATCTTGAACACGGCGGCCAGGCCCGCGCCAATGTCGACGACGCCGGCGTTCTCGCCGGGGCCCTGGATGACCCACGGCGCCTTGGTCGGGAGCTGCCGCAGCCAGACCTTCGAGGACTTGTACGAGCAGTGCTCGCTCCACATCGCCGAGACGATGCCGAGCTCGGTCAGCCGAGGCTCGCGGCCGATCGCCGCGACCAGACGCCGATACTCGTCGTCGCCGAGACCGTGGTCGCGGGCGACCTCGGCCATGGGCCGGTTCCGCCGCGTCACGCCAGCGCCTCGGCCAGGGATTCGAACAGGGCGCGGCCGTCGCTGCCGCCGAGCCGGGGGTCGGCCAGGCGCTCCGGGTGCGGCATGAGGCCGAGCACCGTGCGCGTCTCGTTGAAGATGCCGGCGATGTTGCGCGCCGAGCCGTTGGGATTCGACGTCTCGGTCAGCGCCCCGTCGGGCTCGCAGTAGCGGAAGGCGACGCGGCCCTCGCCCTCCAGCCGGTCGAGCGTCGCCGGGTCGGCGAAGTAGTTGCCGTCGTGGTGCGCGACCGGAATGCGCACGACCTGCCCCGTCGCGTAGCGCGCGGTGAACACGGTCTGGCTCGTGACGACCTTGAGATGGACGTCGCGGCAGACGTACCCGAGCCGGGCGTTGGGCAGCAGCGCGCCGGGCAGCAGCCCGGCCTCGCACGCGATCTGGAAGCCGTTGCAGATGGCGAGCACCGGCGTGCCAGCCTGGGCGCGCTGCTTGACCGCGCGCATGACCGGGGAATGGGCCGCCATGGCGCCGCAACGCAGGTAGTCGCCGTACGAGAACCCGCCCGGCAGCACGATCAGATCGAGCTCGGGAAGCGTGGTCTCCTTGTGCCAGATCGCCGCCGGCTCGCGGCCCGTAGCGGCGCGCAGCGCCACCATGGCATCGCGATCGCAGTTCGAATCGGGAAAGACGACGACCCCCGCCTTCACGGCCCCGTCACTCCGTCAGGTGATCCCTCAGCCAGCGCCGTCCAGCTCGATCGCGTAGGTTTCGATCACCGGGTTGGCGAGCAGGTCCTTGCACATGCGCTCGACCTCGGACTTGGCCTTCGCGGGCTCGCGCTCGGCGATGTCGAGCTCGATCAGCTTGCCCTGGCGGACGCCCGCGACGCCCGCGTAGCCGAGCCGCTTCAGCGCCTCGCCGATCGCCTTGCCCTGGGGGTCGAGCACCCCCTCCTTGAGCGTGATGCGGACGCGGGCCTTCACCCCGACGCCGCCTGCTCGCGAATCTCGCCCGGCTGCAGGATGCCGAGCCGGCGCGCGACCTCCTGGTAGCCCTGCTCGACGCGGCCGAGGTTGCGGCTGTGGCGATCGCGGTCGAGCGGCTCGCCGGTCGAGACGTCCCACAGCCGGCAGTTGTCGGGGCTGATCTCGTCGGCGATGACGATGCGCATGTCCTCGCCCTGCCACAGCCGGCCGAACTCGAGCCGGAAGTCGACCAGCCGGATGCCGACGCCGATAAAGAGCCCGGTCAGGTAGTCGTTGACCCGAAGCGCCAGCGCCATCATGTCGTCGAGGTCCGGGGGCACCGCCCAGCCGAACGCGGTGATGTGCTCCTCGCAGACCAGCGGAAACCCCAGCTCCTCGGACCTGTAATAGTACTCGACGATCGAACGGGGCAACGGCTCGCCATCCTTCAGACCCAGGCGCTTGGCCAGCCCGCCGGCGGCGAAGTTGCGCACCATCAAGGTGATCGGAATGATCTCGACCTCCTTGACGAGCTGCTCGCGCATGTTGAGCCGGCGCATGAAATGCGTCGGAATCCCGACCTCGTTCAGCCGGGTCATCAGAAACTCGGAGATCCGATTGTTGAGGACCCCCTTGCCCGTGATGATGCCCTTCTCGTCGGTCGCCGCGTCGTCCTTGAAGTACTGGACGAGCGTGCCGGGCTCGGGCCCCTCGAAGAGAATCTTGGCCCGGCCCTCGTAAACCTGTCTGCGGCGGCCCATGAGAGTCGTCCCTAGCGCCAAGGCGCGCGGAAACAAATGAAAAGGCACCAAGGGCGGCATCGGATTCCGGCGCCGCCCACGGCCATGACGATAGCGGATATGGGGCGCGAACTCAATCGGACAAGGCCCGCGCCTTGCGGCGGCCGGAAGCGCGCGCCGCCGCGGATGGCGATGCGCTCCCCGATCGAGGGCGCACAGCGCGGGGCCGACCGCGCCCCACGGCGAGCCACGCGGGCGCCTCGTCGTCATAAGGTGACACATCCTCGTCGAACCGGTGTCGGGAGACTTTACGCAAGATGCCTTCGGTACCTGCCGGGCCAGCGATAAGTTATTGAACGCATGGCATTTTCCTTGTTGGCCCCGATCTTGCCTGCATTGCAGAGGACCATCAGTCGCTCCCGCCAAGACGGGCCAATGCAGGAGGAAAGACAAGCCATGACCCCGGCAGCCACCTCCTGTTGCCTTGATCCAAGGCGTCTGCGGCGGGCGACGCGTGCCCTGTCCTTCTTGGTCTGGGCTGCCGTTCTGTCGATGGCCGCGCCGCGTGGCGAGGCCGCGCCGATCACGTTCAAGTTCAACGGCTCGATCCCGGCACCGCCTGCGGTGCTCGCCGGGGCGTTCTCGGCCGGCGATCCATTCTCGGTGACGGTGACTGTCGATTCTGGCGCCGCGGACTCCGATGCTTCGCCGACGCGTGGCCAATATTTGGACAGTATCCTCGAATTCGTCTTCGAATCGGGTGCCACCACGCTGGCGATGCCCGCCGGCGCGTTCGTGCGACAGACGATCGTGAGCGACTTCTTTCTGGTGGACGAGATTCAGTTCACGGCGGTCGACTTCGGCGGTTTCATTGGCCCGCTCATCGACGGGTGGCGGGCGGAAAGCTCAATCTCGACTTCACCGATTTGGCCTCCACCGCCGTGACGTCGCAAGACATTCCGGCCGACATCGACCCCCTCGCCTTCAACGCCGCCCGCGCAATGGACATCCTGTTCCGCGACACCAATACGTCCTCCACGGTGTTCCTGAGTGGCGTGGTCGAGGGCGGAGGCCGCGTTGTCGTCGCGGTCGAGCCGACCGCGTTGGCCATCTTCGGCGCGGGCCTCGCGGCGCTCGGCTGGGCGGGACGCCGGCGCAACCACGGCCGCTGATCATCCCGGGGTCCTGGTTTCTGACGCGTCTGCGATGCTCCCTTAACCCACGACGGGCAGAGGGTCGGGCAAAGCGGCCGCGCGGAGACCTCCGTCCGCACTCCGCAAGCGAGGTGTTACGCGGGATGCCCGCGCGCCGCAAGTCGAGCGCGGTCGCGGCGGTCCTCCGGCAGCGAACCCTGGGTCGGCCCGTCGTTTGAGCGAACGAACGTCCCCGGTGCCATCGCTTGGATATCTCTCTACTAGGCCCGGCCACCCAGGTCGACGTCGGCGAACGGTACACGGTCCGGCGGGCCGGCGGCGTAGCGCCACAGGACCCGCCCGTCGGCCGCGAGCGCCACGAGCGAGGCCGAGACCGTGCCGAACGCCCCCGTTGCCGCGATCGCCATGGCGTCGAGCGGGCCGCCCTCGGGGTCGTGGTCGCGACTCGCGAGCAGGGCTTGCCAGGCAACCCAGTCGCCGCGGCCAGGATCGGGTGCCGGAGCCGCCCGGAACCGTGGCAGGAAACGACGGATGCGCCGGCTGGCCGGGTCGTCGAGGTCGTGGGCGGTGAGCATCGCAAGGCCGTCGGGCAGCGCCGCCCGCTCGATGCGCTCGGAACCTTCGGTTCGGCGCAGCCAAAACCCGGCGTGGCGGTCCGCGACGATCATGTTGAACGGGCGGTACGACGCGCCGTTCCGCCGAGCCACCGCCTTCGCCGCGGCTTCGGCGTCGGTTTCGGCGAGCGCGATGAGCGGCAGCTCGCCGCGGCTCAGCATGCCGGGGGCGGGGCCCAGGCTGCCGACCCGGTTCATCACCGCCGCGACAACCCTCCCGTTGACCCCGAGCCAGGTGCCACCGGCCTGCCGGTCGAGCCCGGCGATGACGCCGGGCCGATCGGGCCAATGGGCGGCCGGGGGCGCGCTCGGCCGCGTCGTCATCTCGTCGCGGTTGGCGGCCAGGATCAGCGGCCAGGAATGCCCGGGGCGGCGCAGGATGACGACGGTGCACATCGCGAGGTGGCGCCGACGGGCCACGCGGCTTATATGGGAGCCGAGGGGACGCGATGCCCCACAGCGCCGATGACCGGCACCAACCGAGACGGGACGCGAGGCACCATGAGCGTGTTCGACAAGCGCGAGAAGGACGCCGAGGCCAAGTACAAGCACGAGCAGGACCTGCAATTCAAGACGACCAACCGCCGCAACAGGCTGCTCGGCTTGTGGGCGGCGGGGCTCATGGGCATGTCGGGCCAGGGCGCGAACGATTACGCCATGACCGTCGTCCAGGCCGATCTCCAGGAGAAAGGCGACGCCGACGTGGTGCGCAAGGTGCTGGGCGATCTGGAGGCCAAGGGCGTCGCCATGGACGAGCATCGCCTGCGCAAGCGCATGACCGAGCTGATGGACGAAGCCCGGCGCCAGATCATGACGGAGTAGGGGCGGAATTCGTCGAAATGGAGCCGCTGCCCTCACCCCGTGGCGGCGGTTGCCGCCCGCCGCCACGCGGGTAGGCGCGCCCT
>JBBDQV010000062.1:0-8918 GCA_040905845.1 Alphaproteobacteria bacterium
GCCCCCTCGCGGCACCACTTCCAGCACACCGCGGCGCCAATCTCCAGATACAAGGCGCCGATACCGGGACACTACACGCCGCGTATCGCGGTTGCGTGCCCTGCCCTAGGGCTGGTAGAAGGTTCAAAGAGACCAACAAGAACGGCCCGGATCAATGGTTTTCCGCGAGCCGACGCGCGTACGAGGGAAGGCAAGGTGATTTGGAGCATGACGGACCCCACGCGACCGTCGCCTTCGGCACGGTCGCTCGGGCCGCTGCGGAAAGGACCGTGACATGGCGGATCGAGCAGGTGTCGTAGCGGCACCGGGCGTTGCCGTAGCCCCGCGCGGCGGGATCAGGGCCTTCTTCCTGAAGTACGAGTGGGCGCGCGGCTACCTGCTGCTGTCGCCGACCCTGCTCGTGATGGTCGTGGCCATGTGCCTGCCCCTCTTCATGCTGACGGCGCACAGCTTCTGGACCCAGAACTATCTGACGATCGACAAGACCTTCACGTTCGCCAACTACGACCAGGCGCTGAGCTGGCTCTGGGGCGCGGCGGAAGCCAAGCCGATCTACCTCAGGCTCTTGTGGAAATCGATGCAGATTTCCCTCGGCGTCACCATGGCGACGTTGATCCTCGCCTATCCGTTCGCCTATTTCCTCGCCTTCAAGGTGCGCAAGAACAAGAACACCTGGATCATCCTGATCAGCGTGCCGTTCCTGACCAGCTATCTGCTGCGCGTCTTCGCCTGGAAGATCATCCTGGGCTTCAACGGCGTGATCAATTCCGGCCTGATGACCCTCGGCATCATCTCCGAGCCGCTCGAGTTCCTGCTCTACAACCCGACCGCGGTGGTCATCGTGTTGGCGCACGCGTGGGCCGCGTTCGCGATCCTGCCGATCTACGTCTCGCTCGAGAAGATCGACCGCTCGCTCCTCGAGGCGGCGACCGACCTCGGCGACGGGCCCGCCCAGCGCTTCCTCCGGGTGACGCTGCCGCTGTCCATGCCGGGGCTGATCGCCTCGGGACTCCTGGTGTTCATCCCGACGGTCGGCGACTACGTGACGCCGAAGCTGGTCGGCGGCACCGAAGGCATCATGATCGGCAACATCATCCAGTCGCAGTTCGGCAAAGCGAACAACTGGCCGCTGGGATCGGCGCTCTCCATCACTATGGCGATCACCATTACCCTCGTGGTGTTGATGTTCCTGTTTGTCGCCAGCCGAGGCCGGGTGAGGGCTCGATGAGCACCAAGACGGCCGAAGCGGATCAGCCGCCGGTCCAGCACGTCCACGTCCCCTCCAAGGTCATGGAGGGGAGCCGGTTCGGCGCGCTGTTCATTTACGCGGTGCTCTACCTCGCGTTCCTTTACGTGCCGCCGCTGTTCCTGCCGCTGTTCTCGTTCAACGACTCGATCTACGTCGCCTTCCCGCTGAAGGGCTTCACCTTCAAGTGGTACGGCGAGATGGCCAAGAGCGCCGGCCTGATCGACGCGCTCTACAACAGCCTCAAGGTCGGCTCGGTGGTCTGCGTCGTCAGCACGGTCTTCGGCATCCTGGCGGCCAAGGCGGTGACCCGCTACTACATGCCCGGCAAGGGGTCGATCGTCAGCTTCATCATGCTGCCGCTGGTGGTGCCCGGCATCATCCTGGGCATCGGGTTGCTCGTTCTCGTTCGGTCGACAGGCGACTGGGTGGGAAACATGCTGCCCCAGGACGTACCCAGCGATGCCGACGAGCTGCAGCTCTGGCTGGACCAGCATAGCTGGTATCAACAGCAGCTCTGGTACATGGGCAACGCCTTGAAAAAGTTCTTCGACCTGTCGCTCTTTTGGATCGGCGCGGCACACGTGCTACTCGCGGTTCCGTTCTCCATGCTTGTACTCATCTCGCGGATGGAGGGCTTCGACAAGAGCCTGGAGGAGGCATCGCTCGATCTCGGCGAGAACGCGTGGCGGACGTTCTGGCGCGTCACGTTCCCGCTCGCGCTCCCCGGTGTCATCGCCAGCCTGATGCTGACCTTCCTGATCTCGTTCGACGAGTTCATCCTGGCGTTCTTCCTGTCCGGCAATCAGGTGACGCTGCCCATCTACATTTGGAGCCAACTGCGCTTCCCGGCCAAGCTGCCGAACGTGCTCGCGCTCGGCTCGCTCATCCTCGCGGTGACCATGGCGCTGGTCGTGCTCGCCGAGTCGATCCGGCGGCGCGGGATCGGCTCCGGCGACGTGAAATCCTGATTGGGGCAGGCGACGATGTCGAACACCAACGCCATCATCTCGATCCGCAACTGCGCGAAGCACTTCGGCCCCGTGCGCGCCGTCGACGACATCACGTGCGACATCGCGCGCGGCGAATTCTTCTCGCTCCTGGGCGCGTCCGGGTGCGGCAAGACCACGCTTTTGCGCCTGCTCGCGGGCTTCGAGCAGCCGACCAAGGGCAACATCTTCATCGACGGCCAGGGCATGGCGGGCGTGGCGCCCAACCATCGTCCGACCAACATGGTGTTCCAGAGCTACGCGATCTTCCCGCACCTCGACGTGCGCCGGAACATCGCGTACGGCATGCGCACCTCGGGCCTGTCGAAGAAGGAGATCGACGTCAAGGTCGACGAGATGCTCGAGCTGATCAAGCTGCCGGGGTTCGGGTCGCGTGCCGCGCACCAGCTTTCAGGCGGCCAGCGCCAGCGCATCGCGCTCGCGCGCGCCCTGATCAAGCGGCCCAAGGTGCTGCTGCTCGACGAGCCGCTCGGCGCGCTCGACAAGAAGCTGCGCGAGGAGATGCAGCTCGAGCTGCGCGCGCTCCAGCGCAACGTCGGCATCACCTTCGTCTTCGTCACCCACGACCAGGAAGAGGCCCTGACGATGTCGGACCGCATCGCGGTCATGTCCCAGGGCAAGGTGTTGCAGATCGAATCGCCGACCGGGCTCTACGAAAACCCCAACTGCAAGGAAGTCGCGGCGTTCATCGGCACCATGAACTTCTTCGACGGCAAGGCCAAGGGCTCCGAGGGCTCGAACGTGGTGATCGACGCGGGCCCGCTCGGCAGCGTGCGCGCCGTCGTCAACGGCGCGAACTACCCCGCCACGGGCGCGGCCATCACCGTCGCGATCCGCCCGGAGAGGATCAACCTGAGCTTCAGCCAGCCCAACGTCGACCACAACGTCGTCGAGGGCAGGATGAGCGCGGCCGCCTACCTCGGCGACCGCAGCCATTTCTACGTCTCGATCACGGGTCGCGATGCGCCGGTCGCGGTGGCGTCCCAGAACATCGACAAGGCCAGCGAATCGGCCAAGGCGAACCAGCCCGTGTGGCTCAGCTGGCGCGACGATTCCGTCGTTCTGCTCAACCGCTGACGCCGGCGACCCATCCGCCTTCCTGACCGTGGTCCCGACGGCAACCGACCGGCGACGCCATCGATGACCGACGGGCCCCCGCCGGCCATCCTGCTCAACCCGCGCGCCGATGCCGGCGCGCCATTCGGGCCAGCGCAACGTGCGATCATGGACGCGGACGAGGTCGATGCCGCGCGCCGCGCGATCGCGTCGTGGCCGGGCTACGCGCCGACGCCTTTGATCGCGTTGCCCGGGCTCGCCGCCGAGCTCGGGCTCGGCGCCCTCTGGGTCAAGGACGAGGGCAGGCGGCTCGGGCTCGGCAGCTTCAAGGCGCTCGGCGGCGCCTACGCGGTCTACCGGCTCGTGGCCGAGGCGGTTCACCAGGCCACGGGCCGCCGGCCGAGCTCGGCCGAGCTCATCGCTAGCGTCGCGCGCGATGTGGCCTCGGCCATCACGGTCACGACCGCGACTGACGGCAACCACGGCCGCTCGGTCGCCTGGGGCGCCCACCTGTTCGGCTGCCGGGCGGTCATCTACATGCACGAGGGCGTCAGCGCCGGGCGCGTCGAGGTCATCGAGGGATTCGGCGCCGATGTCGTCAGGGTCGCCGGCAACTACGACGATTCCGTGCGCGTCTGCGCCGCCGACGCCGCCAGGCTGGGACGGCACGTCGTGTCCGATACGGCCTACGAGGGCTACACCACCATCCCCTGCACGGTCATGCACGGCTACGCCGTCATGGTCGATGAGATCGTGGCTCAACTCCCGGCCGGCGATCGCCCGTCGCATCTGGTGGTCCAGGGCGGCTGCGGCGGCTTCGCGGCGGCCGTGCACGGGCGGTTCTGGCAACTGTGGGGCCGCGACCGTCCGCGCCTGATCGTCGTCGAGCCCGACAATGCGGCCTGTCTTCATGCGAGCGCGATGGCAGGGCGGCTCACGGTCGTCGGCGGGGCGCTCGACACCGTCATGGGCGGTCTCGCCTGCGGCGAGGTTTCGCTCGTCGCCTGGCCGATTCTCGATCGCGGAACCGCGGCGTTCGTGACCCTCGCGGATCCGTGGGCCGTCGCGGCGATGCGCCGGCTCGCGTCCGGCGCGGCGGGCGATCCCCCGGTCGCCGCCGGCGTCGCGGCCCTGCTCGCGATCGCCGCGGGGGGCGCGGCGGCGACAGTGCCTGGGCTCGGTCACGGTGCCCGCGTTCTGGCCATCGTCAGCGAAGGCGCGACCGATCCCGCGGTCTACCGGGCGCTGGTCGGGCGCGGCGCCGAGGCCGTCGGCGTCGCGTGACGCCAGAAGTTGCGTGGCCGGCCGCGCGAGGTTAGGCTAAGGTCCTGGCCGAGGGCTTCCCGCCGTTCCGGATTTCCCGGGGCGTCGATCGATGACGGGCTTGGTCATAGGGGATGGGGGAGACCACTGACATGAACATTTTCCGACTGCTGGGCGCAGGCGCCCTTGCCGTCTTGGTCAGCAGCTGCACGTACGTCAACATCGACGACGTGCGCGGCCTCGAGCCGCAGGGTAGCGACTTCGCCAAGGCTCTGTTCGCCGAGTACGTGACGCTCGCTGACGAGGAAGTGGCCGAATACGACTGGGACAACGCCTCGAAGTACGCGGCCAAGGCGCAGGTCGCGGCCGGCGGCGAGGAGGTCGGTCCCTGGGACCCGGCCAACTTCGACCTCCCGGCCGACATGATGCCTGATTTCGAATCTTCGCGCGCCCGCCTGCTCGAGGCGCTCGACGGCGGTGGCCGCGCGGCCGCCCCGGCCGAGGCCGCCAAGGCTCAGGCCATGTACGACTGCTGGATCGAGGAACAGGAAGAAGGCCATCAGCCGGAGGACATCAACCGCTGCCGCGGCGCCTTCGAGCTGGCTCTGGCCAATGTCATGAAGGCGATGATGCCCATGGAGGAGATGGCCGAACCCGAGCCGGCGCCCGAGGAAGCGCCTCCGTCCAAGTTCATCATCTACTTCGGCTTCGACGTGGCCGAGGTGGCGCAGAGCGCCATGGGCGTGATCGCCGAGATCGCCGGCATGGCGGCCGAGCAGGGCCCGTCGAAGATCACGGTCCAGGGCCACGCCGACCGCGCCGGAAGCGACGACTACAACCTCGCGCTCTCGGCCAAGCGCGCAGCCAACGTCGCCGCGGCCCTCGAGGCCAACGGCGTCGCGGCGAGCACGCTCGAGGTCAGCGAGTTCGGCGAAAGCGCGCCGCTCGTGCCGACCGACGACGGCGTGCGCAATCCGGAGAACCGGCGCGTCGAGATCGAGTTCGTGCAGTAAGCGCGACTCAGGACGCGGCGTACCACAGAGGGGGCGGCCCACTGGGCCGCCCCTTTTTTCTTACTCGACGCCGAACCCACGGTGAGTCGAGCCGTCGAAGGGCGCCGACGAATCCGCAACACTACCCGTAACGCTTGTAGACACGTTTATTAACGACCGTATAAGTTGTGTTCCGCCACGTGACGGCCGGGGGGCGGGACATGGTCGGCTTTCTCACGCGAGTCGTGTTGGGGCTCATCGTCGGAGCCGTTGTCCTCGTAACCACCTGGGACGCCGGCGCGACCTGGAGCGGCTACACCCCGATCTGCGCGCAGTGCGCGACGCCAAGGGAGGCCTGCGACAGCTGGGTCGGCTTCTATACGTCCGGCGGCGGGTTACCCGACGCGGTGCTCCGCTCCATGAGCACGCTCGCCACCGACCACGCCGGGAACTCGGCGCGGGTGCAGTGCCGGATCGCGCGCACGCCGAGCCATCCAGAAAACACCGACATCTTCGTGTGGACCGACGCGGACTGCGTGAGCGGCCAGAACGAGAACCATGCGGCGCCCAGCGGCTGCATCCTGACCATTCTGTATTCCAAGGTCTCGGGAGAGAACCCGTGCGACAGCGGCCAGGTCGAACCGGGCAACCCGGTCAACGCGGCGACCGGCAACAAGTTCGAGATCGTCACCGACTTCACGACCGGCGGCGCCAACGCGCTCGAGTTCACCCGCACCTACAACAGCCTGACGACGAACACGGCGTCGACCTTGGGGTTCGGCTGGCGCCACACCTACGACACGCGGCTTCTGCGGGCCGCCTCGAACCCGGCCACGGTCTACGTGCTGCGCGCGGACGGCAAGCGCTGGCAGTTCAACCGTGTCGGCGGTTCGGCGACCTTCGTCTACACGCCGGCCCAGTCCGACATCATGGCGACGCTGACCCGTACCTCGACGTCCGCGCCGTGGACGTTCACGGACATCGACGACACCAAGTACGTGTTCACGGCCGACGGCACTCAGCTCACCTCGATCACGCGGCGCAACGGCTACGCCATCACCACCACGTATTCCGGCGGCAACCTGACCGCGGTGACCGACTCCTACGGGCGGTCGCTCACGTTCACCTACGGCAGTGGCGGCCAGGTCCTGACCATGACCGTCCCGTCCGGGCGAGTCACCACGTACACCTACGATCAGCCGGTCGGCTGGGACGGCGCCATGGAGGCCGCCGTGCGCCTCGCCTCGGTGACCTATCCCGACGCGACGCCGGCCAACCCCAGCGACAACCCGAAGGTCCAGTATCTTCACGAGAACGCGACGTATCCGTTTGCGTTGACCGGGATCACCGACGAGAACGGCGACCGCTACGCGACCTACGGTTACGACGCCAACCTCAAAGCAACGCTCACCGAGCACGCCGGCGGCGCCGGCCGCCACACGCTCGCTTACAACGCGAACGGCACGACCACGGTCACCAACCCGCTCGGCAAGCAGGCGATTCTCACCTTCGCCACGGTCAAGACCGTGCCCAAGGTGACCCAGATCGCCGGCCAGGCCTCGCTCAACTGCCCAGCCTCGAACGCGAGCTTCGCCTACGACGCGAACGGGTTCATGAGCTCGGCAACCGACTGGAACGGGCACCAGACGACGTGGGTCAAGAACACGCGCGGGCTGCCGACGACGACCAACGAGGCGGTCGGCACGTCCGTCGCGCGCACCACGACGACGACGTGGCACGCGAGCTTCCGGGTACCGACCCAGATCGTCGTGCCCGGCAAGACGACCACGTTCACCTACGACTCCTCGGGCCGCATGCTGACCCGGACCGAGACCGACACCACGTCGCACACGGTGCCCTACACGACCGCCGGGCGGATGCGTACCTGGACGAATACCTACGACTCGACCGGCCGGGTGCTGACCATCGACTGGCCGCGCACCGACGTGGCCGACGTCACGACCTACGGCTACACCGGCGCGGACCTGACCAGCTGACCAATGCGCTCGGTCATGTCACCGCCATCACGTCCTACGACGCGCGCGGCCTGCCTTTGAGCGTCACCGACCCCAACGGCGTCGTGACCGACCTCGTGTGGGACGACCGCGGGCGGCTGACCACCGTCACCGTGCGCGATCCGGTCGGCGGCGACTCGGTTACCACGCTCGGCTACGACGCGGCGGGACTGGTCACCACGATCACCCTTCCGGGCGGGCCCACGACGACGCTCGGCTACGACGATGCGCACCGGTTGACCTCGATCCAGAACGCGGCGGGCGAGCGGGTCGAATACACGCTCGACGCCATGGGCAGTCGCACGGCGGATGCGATCAAGGCCGCGGGGGGCGCCGTCACCTACAGCCACACCCGCGCCTACGACGAGCTCGGCCGGCTGCTGCGCAACATTGGCGCCGCGAGCCAGACCTGGACCTACGCCTACGACCTCGACGGCAACCTGACCGGCATCACCGATCCGCTCAACAAGGCGTGGTCGCGCGCCTTCGACGCGCTCGACCGGCTGAAGCAGGTCACCGATCCGCTCACGGGCGTCGCCTCGACGACCTACGACGCGCGCGACAACGTGACCAGCGTCACCGACCAGCGCGGGCTGGCGACGTCCTACGTGGTCGACGGCTTCGACGAGGTCATTCAGATCACGAGCCCGGACACCGGCACGACAGTCTTCTATCGCGACGGCGCTGGCAACGTGACGCAGAGCGTGGACGCGCGCGGGGTCGTGACAAACTTCGCCTATGACGCGCGCGACCGCGTCACGGCGACGAGCTATCCCGGCAGCCCGTCCGAGAACGTGACTTACAGCTACGACTCGGTCGCCGGCGGCAACTTCGGCAAGGGCCGGCTCACGGGCGTGACCGACCCGACCGGGACCACGAGCCTGGTCCATGACCGGCGCGGCAACGTGGTGACCGAGACGCGGACGATCAATGCCGTGCCCTACGCCACCGCCTATGCGTACGACCTCGCCGACCGGCTGACCAAGGTGACCTATCCGTCAGGCCGGATCGTGGACTACGCGCGCGATTCGCTGGGCCGCGTCTCCGGCGTCACGACCAAGGCCGATGCCGGGGCGCAGGCGATCACCGTGGCGTCAACCCTCGCCTACAAGCCGTTCGGGCCGCTCTCGGGGCTCGTCTACGGCAACGGGCTCGCGGCAACGCTGGGCTACGACCAGGACTACCGGCTGAGCGATCTCGACACCGTCTCGGGCCCGACAGTGATCCAGGACTTGGCCTACGGTTACAACGGCCGCGACGATGCCACGACGATCACCGACACCCTTGTATCTGGAGATTGGCGCCGCGGTGTGCTGGAAGTGGTGCCGCGAGGGGG
>JBBDQV010000063.1:0-8839 GCA_040905845.1 Alphaproteobacteria bacterium
GCGTCGGCCGGCGGGCGGATCACGACGTCGGGGCCGAGGTGCTGGCGCAGCTCGGGCGCGGCCTTGCGCGGATCAAGGTAGAGCTCGACCCGCGCGTCGGCGTGGATGATAGCGAAGCCGAGCGGCAGCGGCGTGTTCGGCACGTCGCCGCCGCGCACGTTGAGGAGCCACGCGATCGAGGCCGGATCGCTCAGCACCGCCGCGCCGGCGCCTTCGCGCGCGATCGCGCTCGCGATCTCGGCGCGCTTGTCCTTGGCGTCGCGCCCGGCATAGCCCACGTCGTGGGGCACCACCGGCGCGATCGGCGGCGGCGGCTGGTCGGTCCACACGGCGTCGATCGGGCTCGGCGTCGCCGGGGCCAGCCGGCCGCCGGCCTTGGCGCAGGCGCGCTCGAGCCGCTCGACGTCGCACTTGGTGTGCAGCCAAGGGTCGAAGCCGAGCGCCTCGCCAAGCCCGAGGTGCTTCTCGAGCCACGCCTCGGGCGGGCTCTGGGTGATGTGATGGCGCTCGAACAGCTTGCCGTCGACCTGCTGCTCGGCCTGCAGCGTGTAGCGCCCGTCGACGAAAATCGCGGCCTTGTCGCCGAGCACGATCGCGAGGCCGAAGCTGCCGGTGAAGCCGGTCAGCCAGGCGAGCCGGCGCGCTCGCGCCGGGACGTACTCGCCCTGGTGCTCATCGGCCAGCGGCACGAGGAAGCCGGCGAGCCCGCGCCGCGCGAGCTCGGCGCGCTGGGCGGCGAGGCGGCCCGCCGTGTCGCCGCCGTCGCGACGCTCCGTCGCCAGGAGCGTCCCTAGCGCCAGGAGCTGCTCCATGAGCGCCGCCGTCGGCTCCGGAACGACCAGGCGCAGCCACGCCTCGGGATCCCAGCCCTTCGGTGCCGCCAGGACGCCGGCGACGAGGTCGCGCGCTCCCGCGACATCGAGCTCGGCCTTGTTCTCGCGCAACAGCCGCGCGAGCTCCGCATCGCCGCGGTAGGTCGTCGTCATGACGCAAGGACCCTCATGGCCGGCGGAGGATAGGCCGCGCCAACGCGCCTTGCCAATCGAGGATCGCGTTTCGTCAGTGAGCGTGACGATGGTGGCTGTCGGGCACGTGGTCGTGGCGATGGCGCAGCGACCCATGGACATGATGATGGGTGTGCGGCTCGCCCGGCGGATCGTCGGGGCCGTGAGCATGCCGATGGTGCGCGTCGTGACGGTGGCGGTGAGAGTGCGCCGCCAGCGCGTGCTCGTGCTCGTGCTCATGGCGCTCGGTGAGATGGAGCCACACGCCGACCGCCATGAAAACACCCGCCGCGAGCAAGCCGAACGAGACGTCCTCGCCGAGCAGCGGAATCGCCGCGCCCGCGCCGAGGAACGGGGCGGTCGCGTAGTACGCGCCGGTCCGGGCCGTGCCGAGATGGCGCAGCGCGAGGACGAACAGGGACAGGCTGACCCCGTAGCCGAGGAAGCCGACGAGCAGCGCCATGGGGACGCTGCCGATCGGCGGCGGCGCCGCGCCGACGACGAAGGCGAGGCCCAGATTGATCGGCCCCGCGACCAGGCCCTTGATCATGGCGACCTGGACCGGGTCGGCGAGCGAGACCTTCCTGGTCAGGTTGTTGTCGATGCCCCACGCGAGGCACGCTCCCAGGACGCCGAGCGGGCCGGCGACGTTGCCGAACGTCAAATCATCGGGCCAGGAGAGCAGCGCCGCGCCGGCCACGATGAGAGCCATGCCGAAGGCGATCCGACGATCCACGTTCTCCCGAAAGACGAACCAAGCGATCAGGGCCGTGGCGACCGATTCGAAGGTCAGCAGCAACGAGGCGGTCGCGCCGTCGGTGCGCTGCAGCCCGACCATGAGCAGGATCGGCCCGGCGACGCCGCCGAACAGGATCGCGCCGGCGAGCCATGGAATATCGGCGCGGCCGAGGGAGGCTTCCGCGCGGCCGCGCCGCCGAGCGAGGCCGACACGGATGACCGCAAGGCCGAGGCCCGAGCCGAGGTAGAAGAGGCCGGCCAGGAGCCACGGGTCGATCGATGCGATCAAGAGCTTCGCGAACGGCGTCGACAGCCCGAACAGCGCGGCGGACGCCAGCGCGTAGCAAGGCGCGAGCTGGTTCACGAGGCGATCGTGTGCGTCACCCTCACTCCGCCGCTTGGCGCGCGCCTTCCAGCGGCACGTAGTCAAGGATGTTCGCCTGGAAGAAGGTCAGCGAGGTCTCGACCCGGCGGGCCATTGGCCCGACCTTGAACATCGGCGACCGAAGCCCCTTTTGCTGCCGCTCGCAGATGTACATGTCCTCGATCTGGAAATCGAGACTCTCCATGGCGTGACAGCTCAGGGTGTCGGTCGCGATCACCCGCTTGCCGTCCTTGCGGATGTGTCCGTGGCCCGAGGTGCCCGACGGCCGATTGCGCGGCGCCTGCTCGCCTTCCTCCTTGCGCGGCATCATCCAGGTGCGCAACTCGAGCGCGCAACGCTCCGGCCCAACCGGCTCGATCGTGTACGCCGAGAAGAAGATCGAGCTCGCGAGCACGCCGCTGTTGGGGAAGAACTGCCACACCACGGGGTGGCGGCCGCCGGTATTCACGCCGGGAATGCGCTCGTAAGTCGTGTTGGTCCGGCTCGGCGATTCGCCGTGGCTGATGAACACCCAGTGGCGCCCGACCGCGTCCCAGTCCTGCTCCATCGCATCGGGCCCCATCAGCGTCTTGTCGTGCAGATAGCTGAGGTGGTAGCCGTCCATCGCGTTCTCGCAGAAGATCTTCCAGTTGGCCGCGATCTCGTAGCGCACCGGGCGCTTTTCCGAGAGCGCGGCGATCCTGTGCGGCCACATGTGGCTGCCCTCGATGCCGGCGAGCCAGTCCGCGAAGGGTTCGGCGTCGGGTGTCGGGTTGACGAAGACGAGGTCGCCCAGCACGCCAAGGCCGCCCTTGTGCAGACCCAGCCCGTCGAGCCGAATGTCGGGGAACAGCTCCTCGCGCTTGGGCAGGCCGCGCAAGGACCCGTCGAGGTTGTAGGTCCAGGCGTGGTAGCGGCAGACGATGCCGTGGCGGAAGTTGCCCTTGCCTTCGACGAGCTGAGTGCCGCGGTGGCGGCACGTGTTGTGATAGGCGCGCAGCCCGCCCTTGGCGTCGCGGATGACGAACATCGGGTAGCGCCCGATCTGCACGGTCATGTAGTCGCCCGGGTTCGGCACGTCGGCGGTCGTGCACGCGAGGCCCCAGGCGCGCGCGAACAGCTCGCGCTGCTCGCGCTCGAACCACGCCTCGGAACGGTACGTCTCGGGCGGCAGGAGCTGGCGGGCGATCTCGGGCTTGGGCGGCACGGCGCGGGCCATGGTCGACTCCCTCGTAAACCGACCCAATCTAATCGCCGAGGCGACGAATGGCGAGGGTGACGGTATGGTTGGAGCGCTCGCAAGGGGGGACCGGACCGTGGCCGACGACGTGCTTCGTCTCATCCAGATCACCGATTGCCACGTCACGGCCGCGCCCGACGTGCCCTTTCTCGGCGTCGATCCCCTGGCGACGCTCGAAGCGGTGCTGGCCGAGGTGCGCGGCGAGCCTTGCGACGCGGTGCTGGCCACGGGCGACCTCGCGGCCGGCGGCGAGGAGGCCCAGTACCGCCGGCTCAAGCCGCTCCTGGTCGGGCTCGGAACCCCGGTTTTCATTCTGCCCGGCAACCACGACGATCCGGCCGTGCTGCGCCGCCAGCTCGCCGGCGGCGCGATCAGGGCCGAGCCGCGCTGGGAGCCGGGGCGTTGGCGCATCCTGTTCCTCGATTCGACGATCCCGGGTCGGGACTCGGGCCGGCTGGGGCCCGCCCGGCTGGCCGAGCTCGAGCGCGCGCTCGCCCGGCACACCACCCGCCCCGTCCTGGTCGTTCTCCATCACAATCCCGTCTTTACCGGCAGCGAGGCCGACGACTGCCCGCTCGAGGACGGCACCGATCTGCTCGACATGCTCGACCGCTACGCGCACGTGAAAGGGGTGCTGTGGGGTCACATCCACTGCGCGTTCGACGCCGTGCGGCGCGGCGTCCGGCTGATGGGGACGCCCTCCACCGCGGCGCAGTTCTCGACCGCGCCGGGCAGCGTCGCCTGGGCCGAGACCGCGCCCGGCTACCGCCGCCTCGCGCTCCACCCCGACGGCCGCATCGAGACCGACGTGGTGTGGGTGCGCGGCGCGGGCTAGAGATGTTACCGCTCAAGCGGAATCGGCGGTTCACCCCCCCCCCGCCCCGGGCCGGCGGGGGCACCCCCCGCCACGCCCATCGACGGGGAGGGGGACGAGACTGATCCCCTTGCGTTCCCTCCCCCCTTGCGGGGGAGGGACAGGGAGGGGGGCGTTCCAGGTCAACGAATCATGATCTTTCCACGCTCCAGCACCAGCGTCGTCCAATCGCCGATGACGTACCGGCGGAGCAGCCGCAACCCTTCGCGCCGATGCGGCACCAGGACCATCCGCTCCTGGCTCGCGAGCAGGCCGCTCAACACCGCGACTCCGCCCGGCGCGAGGGCGCGGCGCAGGTCGCGCGCCATCGCGGCGAGCGGTTTGGCCAGGATGTTGGCGACGATCAGGTCGTAGGGCCCGGCGCGCCGGACGGCGCGGGCACGATAGCCGTCCGCGAGCGCGACGCGCGCGCGAACGCCGTTGAGCCGCGCGTGGCGCCGGGCGACGTGCACCGCCTCGGGGTCGTTGTCGACGGCGAGGACGGAGCGCGCGCCGAGCTTCGCGGCGGCGATGGCGAGCAGGCCCGAACCGGTCCCGAGGTCGAGGACGCGGCCGAGGCTTTGGCGCCGGGCGATCGCCTGGATGGCCTCGAGGCAAGCGCGGGTCGTCGGATGCTCGCCGGTGCCGAACGCCGTCGCCGCGTCGATGCGGATCGCCGTGCGCCCGACCGGCGGCGCCGGGTGGTGCGAGCCCTGCACGACGAACCGCCCGATCGCGACCGGGCGAAAGCTCGCCAGGTTGTCGGCGAGCCAGTCGCGCGCCGGCAGCGGCTCGATCGTCGGGCTCGGCGCCGGCACGCCGGCCGCGGCGGCGGCGAGCGCGAGTCGGACCTCGATGTCGGCCCGTTCGGGCTCGCGCGGCTGGATCGCCTCGATCCGCCAGAGCGATGCGCCCTGCTCGAACGCGGCGACCGAGGCATCATCGCGGTCGAGCGCGTCCAGGAAGAAGGGAACCGCGGCCTCGTGGCAGAAGAAGGCGACGCGCCAGCCCGCCCCGGCGTCACGCCTTCTGGACAAAGTCGGCCATGACCTTCTTGTCGCCCGCCTTGTCGAAGGCGATGTCGAGCTTGTCGCCATCGACCGCGCGCACCCGGCCGTAGCCGAACTTCTGGTGGAACACGCGCATGCCCTGCTCGATGCCGTCGCCGGCGCCGGGCTTGGGCGCGTAAAGCGCCGGCGCCTCGGCGACGCCGCGCCTGCGCTGCTCGATGACGCGGTAGTAGTTGCTCTGGCGCACGCCGTAGACCGGCCGGGCGCCGCCGCCCGCCGGTTCGGGCTCGCCCATCGGCTGGCCCAGGGGATCGCGGCGCTGGACGTGCTCGGCGGGCAGCTCGGCGATGAAGCGGGACGGCAGGTTGGCCTGCCACTGGCCGTGCACCAGGCGCCGGCCGGCATGAAGCACGTGGGCATGGCGGCGCGCCCGGGTCAGCCCGACGTGGGCGAGCCGGCGCTCCTCCTCGAGCCCGGCGATGCCCTTCTCGTCGATGGCGAGCTGGTTGGGGAACACGCCCTCCTCCCAGCCAGGCAGGAACACGGTCAGGAACTCGAGCCCCTTGGCGCTGTGCAGCGTCATCACGTTGACCATGTCCTGACGGTCGTCGCGCGCGATGTCCATGACCAGGCTGACGTGCTCGAGGAACTCGGCCAGGCGCTCGAACTCGGCGACCGCGCGCACCAGCTCCTGCAAGTTGTCGAGCCGGCCCGGCGCGGTCACCGACTTGTCCTGCTGCCACATGGCGGTGTAGCCCGATTCGTCGAGCACCAGGGCAGCGAGCTCGGCCGCCGGCATGGCCTCGGCGGCCTGGCGCCAGCGCCCGAACGCCTCGACGAGCCGGCGCAGCGCGCCGCGTCGCTGGGGCGTCAGCTCGTCGGTCTCGATCACGAACTCGGCGGCGCGCGAAAGCGAGCAGCCGCGCCGCCGGGCGACGGCGTGAAGGATCTTGAGCGTCGTCTCGCCGAGCCCGCGCTTGGGCTGGTTGTAGATGCGCTCGAACGCGAGGTCGTCGTCGGGCTGGGCGATCACGCGCAGATAGGCCAACGCGTCGCGGATTTCCTGGCGCTCGTAGAAGCGCAAGCCGCCGACGACGCGATAGGGCAGGCCGAGCGTGATCAGGCGTTCCTCGAAGGCGCGGGTCTGGAAGCCGGCGCGCACCAGGATCGCGCATTGATCGAGCCGCTGCCCCGCGCGCTGCGCCGCTTCGATCTCCTCGCCGACGACGCGGGCCTCCTCGGTCTCGTCCCACGCGCCGCGCACCGAGACCTTGTCGCCCGCGCCGGCCTCGGTCCACAGTGTCTTGCCGAGCCGCCCGGCGTTCCTCGCGATCAGACCCGAGGCCGCGCCCAGAATGTGCCCGGTCGAGCGGTAGTTGCGCTCGAGCCGCACCACCGCCGCGCCGGGGAAGTCGCGCTCAAACCGCAGGATGTTGCCGACCTCGGCACCGCGCCAGCCGTAGATCGACTGGTCGTCGTCGCCGACGCAGCACAGGTTGTGATGGCTCTGGGCCAGCAGCCTTAGCCACAGGTACTGGGCGACGTTGGTGTCCTGGTACTCATCGACCAGGATGTAGCGGAACCGCCGCTGGTAGTCGGCCAGGATGT
Organism: Alphaproteobacteria bacterium; assembly: GCA_040905845.1. Lineage (GTDB taxonomy): Bacteria > Pseudomonadota > Alphaproteobacteria > SP197 > SP197 > VGDP01. The sequence goes on from JBBDQV010000063.1 coordinate 6,818, forward strand.
CGGGCTGGCGCGCGAAAACTCCCAGGCCGTGCAGCAGCAGATCGCCGAAGTCGGCGGCGTTGAGCGACTTCAGCCGGTCCTGGTAGGAGCGGTAGAGCGCCACGGCGCGGGTCTTGCCGACCGCCTGGTCGTCCTCGACCGGCACCCTGTCGGGGGTGAGCCCGCGGTCCTTCCAGCGCTCGACCATGGTCAGCACGCCGCGCGCCGGCCAGCGCTTGTCGTCGACGTCGTTGGCCTCGAGCACCTGCTTCATCAGGCGGAGCTGATCGTCGGTGTCGAGGATGGTGAAGCTCGGCTTGAGCCCGACCAGCTCGGCATGGCGCCGCAGGATGCGCGCGCCGATGGCATGGAAGGTGCCGATCCACAGCCCCTCGGTCGGGCGGCCCAGCAGCGCCGAGACGCGCGCGGCCATCTCGCGCGCCGCCTTGTTGGTGAAGGTGACGGCGAGCAAGCCGAACGGCCCGGTCCGCCCCGTGGCGATCAGGTAGGCGAGCCGCGTGGTGAGCACGCGCGTCTTGCCGGTGCCGGCGCCGGCCAGCACCAGGACGGGGCCTTCGGTCGCGACCACCGCGGCGCGCTGCTCGGGGTTGAGCGGCGCGAGCAGCGACTCCACCGTCGCCGGAGCCGGCGGGGCGCCCGGCGCACCGTCCGTCGTCGTTTCCAGCATGATCGGTGAACTATATCACGCGGCCGACGCGCGACCGGAACCCCTCGTGCGAGGCGTCGCGGATTCGCGCCCGACCGGGATGCCGACGCCGGCTGCCTCCTTGGTTGCGGCTGCGCCAGCCACTACATTGTTGCCATGACCCCGCGACATGACGGCCGGCCCACGGACCTCGCCCGGTTCGGAGCCACGCGATGAAGCGCCTGGCGCTCGGCCTCGTCGTCATCGTCGTCGTGCTCGTCGCGGGCGTCGTGTTCGCGCCGTTCTTCGTCGACCTCGACCCGTACAAGGCGCGCATCGCCGCCGAGATCTCGAAGGCGACCGGGCGCGAGGTCGCCATCGACGGTGCCATCGCGCTCGAGATCCTGCCCCAGCCGCACGTCTCGATCACCGGGGTCAGGCTCGGCAACATCGAAGGCGCCGCCGCGCCCGACATGGCCGAGGTCGCGGCGCTCGACGCGAGCCTCGCGCTCGGCCCGCTGCTCGGCGGCGACGTCCAGGTCACCAGCATCACCTTGATCCGCCCGATCGTGACGCTGGAGCGGCTCGCCGACGGACGCGCGAACTGGGAGTTCCCCACATCCGGCGGCGGCGAGGCAACGTCGGTCCGCTTCGACCAGGTCGCGATCGAGGACGGCACGTTCATCCTGCGCGACGAGACCACGGGACAGACCTTTCAGGCGGACGCGGTCGAGCTGGAGGCGACGGCCCAATCGCTCGCCGGCCCGTTCGAGATCGACGGCCAGGCGGTCATCGCCGGGCTCGCGCTCGGCATCGAGGCCCGGTTGGGCGCGCTCGACCGCCCCTCGACGCCCGTCGGCGTCCAGCTCGACGTCGGCACCGGGCGCCTCGCCTTCGACGGCACCCTCACCGGGCTCGATGGCGCGCCCGCGGCGGCCGGGCGCGTCGAGGCGAGCGGCGAATCGCTCGCGCGCCTGCTCGAAGCGGTCGGCGTAGCACTCGGACCCACGGGCGCCATGGCCGACTACCCGTTCGCCGCCTCGGCCGAGATCAAGGGGGATGCGGGCTCCGTCGCCCTCGGCGGCCTGGTCGCGACCGTCGGCGAGACGCGCCTGACCGGGGCCTTCGACATCGTTCCCGGCACGCCGCTCAGGATCGACGGCGTCGTCGCGGTCAACCGGATCGATCTCGACGCGCTGCTGGCGGCGCTGCCGGTCACGGCGCCGGCGGAGGCGGCGCCCACCGCCTCCCTCGTCCCGACCGGGATCGCGGGCGATCTCTCGGTCGGCGTCGATGCCCTCGTCGTCAAGGGCGAGATCGTCCAGCAGGTGCGCCTGGACGTCGCCGTCGAGGACGGCGTCGTCGCGCTCCAGCAGGGCACGGCGCAACTGCCCGGC
>JBBDQV010000064.1:0-2047 GCA_040905845.1 Alphaproteobacteria bacterium
CATCCGGCGATGCTCGAGCGTCAGATCAGCGTCGTCGGGTCGCCCTCGGGCGTATCGAAGTCGACCTCGAGCCGCAGGTCGATCGAGGTCACGAAGGCGCCCTCGTCGGCCTTGTACGGTTCGCCGGCGCCCATCCACCGCAGGTCGGCGACGAGGTCGCCGAGGGTCCGCTCGGCGAGCAGGTGCTTGACCACCGCCGCCGCCTGCGCGTTACGCAGCGCGGCCAGGACGCCGCCGCCGGCATCGTCGGTCAGGGTCAGCGAAAGCGTTATCTGCCACGTCCAGCAATCGCGGCCGGTCACCGCCTCGCCGGCCGGGTCGAGGGCGCCCGGGTAGACCTCGCAACCCGGCAGATCCTCGATCGGCAGCGGGTTGTCCGGCTCGACCTCGACCGTCGCCAGCGCGGCCAGCTCGCCGAGGCGCGCGGCCAGCGCGTCGAGGATTGTCGTCAAGGCATCGGCCATCGGTTCGGCCCTCCTATTCCGGCAGGGCCGCTTGCCAGGCGGCGAGCAGGCGCTCGGGATAGGCGCCCTCGGCGCGCGTCAGGACGCGCTGCAGATCGTATTGCGCCTTGATCCGGACCGAGCGCACCAGAAAGCCCAGGATCGTCGACCGCGTCGCCCGCGCGCCGCCCTTGCGCTCTACGATCATGACGACGGCGCCGCCGCGGATCGGGATGAATGCGATATTCGCGGCGGCCGCGCCGCCGGCGGCGGCCTGGCGCAGCTTGCCTTGCGTGCGGTTAAGCCCGCGACGGCTGTAGCCGCCGCTGCGCGTCCGCGCGAATGCCGGGTTGGGGACCATCAGCCAGGACCCGCGCGCCGGCCGGATCGTGGCGCCCCGCGACAGAACGTCGATCAGGTCGACGACCTGGCCGCGGGCGCCGCGCTTGCGCGCATTCGAGTAGACGATCCCGGCCTCGACCTCGCCGGCCTCGCTGTAAACCTTGTCGCGCACCGCGTTCGCCAGCTTGCGCCCGCGCGTGCCCGCCGTGATCGCCTGGCGAAAGCCGGCCTTGATATCGGTCGTCGTCTGGCGCGTCGCGCGACCGCGCGCCGTCGCCATCGCCCGCGCCTCGGCCGCGATCACGTCGCCGAGCCTGCCCTGCAGCGCAGCCGTCAGGCGCAGCGACATTGCCTCGCCCCGCCGTCAGGCCGAAACCGGCGCCAGGACGAGCCGCCAGGTCAGGCGGTCCCCGTCCAGCTCGACGCGCCGGATTGCGTAGCTGTCGCCGCCGAAGGCGAGCCGGTCGCCCGACACCGGCCGTTCGATGCCGGCGGCGGTCGCTTCGGAAACCCGCAGGTCGGCCGTCGCGAGGTCGCGCTCGACGCCGGCGCCGAGCGCGCGGCCCAGGCCCGCGCTCGCCTCGTCGCCGCTCTTGCGCGGGACCGTCGGAACGACCGTGACCTCGACGGGATCGCCGCCCGCGGGCGTGTAGGTCGCGGCCTTGCCGAACAGCCGAAACACGCTGTCGAGCGCCCGCTGTGCCGCCAGATCCCAGGACATGCAGCACACCCCTAGAAAGAGCGACGGGGCGGCCGGACCCGCAGGCCCGCGCCGCCCCGTCAACCGCCCCGGCGAACCGGGTTCGCCGTTGCTAGGCGACGACGCCCGGGCCGACGTTCAGCTTGACGGCGATCGTCGTGACGCCATCGCCGGCACCTTCCCAGGCGACGCAACAGCCGGACACGTCGCCCGTCGCCGGCGTCGCGGCGTTGTCGTCGAACGCCCCGGCCGAGGCATCCCAGATGACTTCCTCGCCGGCGGCGATCACGGCGCCGGACACCTTCGGCAGGTTGAAGACGCCTTCCATCGCCAGCACGCCCGACGCCTCGTCGGGAATGTCGGCGACCGCGACGCCGATCTGCTCGCCGACGACCACGACGTCGCCCGACGCGATCGCCGAGCCGGAGCTGTTGGAATAGGTGAGGGTCTTACCCTCCTGCACCTTGTTCGTTGCCATGTTGGCTCATCCTTTCCGCTTCGCCCGGGACGCCGGGCGCGGTTGCTGCCGAAACGCCGAGGGGCGGCCGCGCCTGCTCGGCGG
>JBBDQV010000064.1:2057-8806 GCA_040905845.1 Alphaproteobacteria bacterium
CCCCCCCCCCCCCCGACGCTCACGACGGGCCGGGCGACTAGGCGCCGGCGTTCTTGTAAAGGCCCTCCCAGGCGACCGCCTTGGCCGTCGCGTCCATCCGCACCTTGAACTCGACGCCGTCGACGTCCCAGCCGTCGCGCTGCTCCAGCGTCGGCGACTGCTGCCCGTCGAGATAGCCGACCTCGATCGTGTCGGTCGCCATCGGGTTGGCGGCCAGGAACCAGGCCGTCGCCGAGGCGGCGTCGAGGCGCGCCTCCGGCACGACCTCGGCCATGCCGGCGACGCTGTTGGGCGTGCGCTGCGTCTTGGCCGGGTCGAACTCGCTCGCCATCAGAACCCGGCCCGTGCCCTCGAGCGCCTTCGGAACGAGCAGGTACGCCGGCGACAGGTTCAACGCCGTGGCGCTGTCGCTGCGGTCCTTCTGCGTCCCCATCGCCACCCGGCCGGCGTCGAGCGTCGCCACCGCCAGCGCCCCGCCGGACCCGGCCAGGTTCTTATGGTCGGCGTGAAACAGCGCCTTGCCGTCGGCCATCAGCGGGTTGGCGGTCAGGATCGCATAGACCAGGTTGCCGACCGTGCGGATCGCGGCGCGGCCCATGCGCTGCGGAACGCGCGTGAAGGCGTCCAGGTCGTCGTTGATGATCGCCTGCCGCGTGATCGAGAACTTCTTGCCGTAGGTCGCGAGCTGGATCTGCTCCTTGCGCTCGCCGATCGTGGCGAGGCTGTACTCGCCACCTTCCGGCACCTCGGCGAGGGACGGGAAGGCGTTGAGGTCGACCCGGTCGGCAACCTTGAAGTCCGACAGGGTCGTCGGCGAGGTCCAGCGCGGGAAGGTTTCGCCGGCCTCCTCATAACCCCGCATCAGCGCCTTGCTGGCGACGTTGCCGAGGATCGACGGGAAGTCGCTCGAGCTGTGCCCGCCGCCCGCCGAACGATAGGTGAAGGCCCGCCCGACCAGATCCATTGCCGACAGGCCGCCGGCCGCGACGCCGCGCAGCGCCAAGTGACCGCGCGCCAGCTCGCGCAGGGTCAGGCCCGAGAACTCGTTGCGCTCGCCGCCCGGCAGGCCGGCGCGCATCTGCAGCGCGAGCGTCACGCCCTCGGCGAAACGCTCGGTCGCCTCGGCGCCGACCTGCACGGAAGCGGCCGGCGGCCGGCCCTGCGACCCGCGGGCCGCCAGTGCATCGACGATCTGCTCGGCCGAGCTTTCGACCGACAGCCCCCGCGCGACCAGCGCGTCGGCGAACTCGTCGTCGAGGCCGACCGAGCGGCAGCGCTGCCGGACCGTCGCCGCCCGTTCCCGCTCGGCGCGCACCAGCGCCTCGCGGTCGCCGCCGGCGGCGGCCGCCTCGACGGCCTGGCCGGCGGGCGCCGCCCGCGTCTCGACCTGGCCGCCGGCCGCGGCCGTCTCGACGGCGGCGTCGCCGCCGCTCGCGTCGCCCGGGACGGCGCCCGGCTTGTTCCGTACCGTCATATCGGAAACCTCCTCGTCATGGGCGATCGCCCGGGTTGTGGTGAACTCGCAGGGAAAGATGCGCTCTGCGCCGCGCGTCCCCGCCGCCGCGTCGGCGCCGATCGGCACAAGGGAAATTTCCATCGGCAGCCAGTCGACGACGCGATATTCGTCCGGGTCGCCGTTGGCCGCCTCGGTGATCTCGACCCGCCGGACCTGATAGCCGACGGACACGTTGCGGATGATCCCGGCCTCGACGTCGCGGAAAATCGGCTCGACGTCCTCGCGATCCGAGAAGCGCAGCGTGGCGCGACCCTCGCCGCCGGCGAGCCACGCCTTTTCGACGACGCCGATCACGTCGGCCAGGTCATATTGCCCGTGCGTATTGAGCACCGGCGCGCCGTTCTCGAGGCGCGACAGGTCGACCGCCTCAGCGCTCACGACCAGAATTTCGTCGTACTCGACCACCCGGTCGCGGCGGAAATCGTACCGACGCCGGCGCACCGAGGCTCCGGTTGTCCAAACGACCTCGACCGTCCGCGCCTCGGCGTCGACCGTGCCGACCATCGCCGCCCGCGTCTGAATTTCCATCTCGCCCGGCCCGGGCCGGCGCGTCTCGGTCTGGTCGCCGGCGGAACCCTTCGCCTTCGGCATCCCCTAATCCTCCTCGTTGGCGGCCGAACCGGGTTCGCCGGTCGGCGGAAGTTGCGTCCCGGCGGGCCGGCCCTGCGTCAGGCCGGCGCCCGAGACCTTGCGCGGGTCGCTGTCCAGCACCAGGCCGCGCGCGTCGATCGCCTCGTTATCGGCCCGGTACTGGTCGAGGATCGCCTCGACGTCCTCGCCCTGCTCGGCCAGGTCGGCCGACAGCGGCTTGAGGCCGCTCCGGATCGCGGCGACGCGCGGCGGAATTTCCTTGCCCGGGTCCAGCATCCGCAGCGGCGAGGGCGACCATTCGGCCTCGTAGGGCGCCGCCGGATCGCGCCGCCCGAGCACCGCCTGCACGGCGGCGAACTGCTGCCAGATGCGCCGGCCGAGCGCCGGCACGATGACGTGCCAAAGCCAATGGTCGCGCAGGTCGCCGAACTCGACGACGGCGCCGCGGTAGCTCGAATAATTGAAGTTGGAGAAGTTGCCGGTAAGGCTGTGATAGGGCAGCCCCAGGCCGGCGGCGATCGTGTAGAGCTGCGCCGTATGATACTCGACGAAGCCGTCGGCATTCGGCGGCGTGGCGAGCGTGACGTCGTCGCCGGCCTCGAGATATTGCACCATGCCGGGAGCCAGCGTTTCGATGCGCCGGTCGCTCGCGTCGGTCGAGACGGCGCCAGCGGCCGCGAGCGGCGTCCCCGGCCCGGCCGACTCGCGCGTGACGAAGGCGGCGAAGCAAGCCGCTATCTTGCGACGCATCAACTCGGCCTCGTCGGCGTCGTCGAGGTCGCGCATTTTCAGGACGATCGGCGCGAACAGCGACAGGCCGCGCGCCTGGCCGGGCCGCTGCGGCTCCATCATGTGAACGATATCCGAGGCCGGGACGAACGAGCTGCGATAGCCACCGCGCAGGCCCGCGATCTGCTCGCCCGGGTGCTGGTCATAGAGCCAGTAGCCGCGCCGGCGGCCGGTCGGGCCGTACTCGACGCCCTGGATGATCGCGCCGCCGTCGGCGAGGCGGCCGGTCTTGCCGCTGTCGAGCCAGTCCGCCTCGAGAACTTCGATCTGCAGCGGCACGCGCAGGCCCGCGCTCGACGGCTGCGGCAGCAGCCGCACCAGCACCTCGCCGCTCTCGAACCATGACCGGCAGGCCAGATAGCACTGGCCGTAATAGTCCGTTTGCCCCTCGGGATCGCTGTTGTCGGTAAAGGCGCGCCAGTCGCTTTCGGCCGCGCGCTTGCGCCTGGTGCCCTCGGCGCCGGCGCCCTCCTCGACGACCAGGCGCGGCTTGATCCCCGGCCCGTAGACCTTGGCCGGCAGCTTCTGCAGCGCGGCCGCGCCGAACGCCGAGTTGCGCGCCAGGTCGCGGACGCGGTTGCGGATGCGCTGCGCGCCGACCGCGACCTCGACGTTGGCCGAGGCCCCGCTCGTCGACCAGCCGCCCGTGCGGCGGCCGGTCGCCGCGGCATCGTACTTGCGCGCCAGGTCGAGCCGGGCGCGGGCGTACTCGCGGCGCAGGGCCGTCTCGGGCGAAACGGCCTCGATGATCCGGTCGAGCAGAGGCATGGTCAGGCCCGCGTGAAGGTCGCGAACGACTGCGTCGTCTGCGTCGGCACGGCGCGCTCGGCCTTCGCCGTGAAGAACGCCAGCGCCGAGCGCAGGTCGGAGGTGCTGCGATAGGTGACCTTCCGCCCCTCGACCTCGACCGACAGCTCGCCCGATGCGAGCGCGGCCTCGAGCGCGGCGATTTCCGTTGCATATGTCGACACGGTCTAGGCCCTCCCGAACCAATCCTTGCGCGGCGCGATCCAGCCCGCGCCCTTCCGCCCGCCGACTTCGCCGCCCGCCGCGCCCGGCGCTGCCGCCGGCGGCGAGGCGTTGGCCGGCCGCGTCGGCGAACCGGGTTCGCCGGGCGCGGCCTTGGCGGCTTCCGGCGCCGCGGGCGCGGCGTCGGCCAGGCCCGGCGCCCACAAGGCGCCGAGGTCGCCCTGCACGTCTTCCGGCCGCTTGAGGCGCGCCGCCTCTAGCGCCAGCCAGTCGGCGCCGGTCAGGCTGTCGGATAGGTGATGCGCCAGCGCCCGGGCGTAGACGGCCAGGTCAAGCTGCTCGTTGCGCTTCTGTGTCTTCGCCCAGACCGGCAGGTGATGCCCGCGAACGACGCGGTAGACCAGGCGCTCGGCCGTCGCCTGCTCGATCCACTCTTTGTCGATGGCCTCGTGCAGGTGAAAGGCGCCCGGCGCCAGGCGGCCGTCGTCGGCGAAGCCCGCCAGGGTCAGGGCGAGGGCGCCATAAACCTCGCTCTTGAGGTCCCACGTCCCGACCGGCCACAGCTTGACGGCGCCGACGCGGCGACCCTCGAAAGTAATATCCTTGACCGAGGGCAGGCCGAGGGCCGGCATTTTCCAGCCCTCGCGCCCGTCGAGCGCGAAGACCCGGCCGCTCGCCGCATGCCGCCCGACGAAGCGATAGACATGGCTCGACAGGTAACCGGCGTCGATCCCCCACGCCTCGACCGGCCACAGGCCGCCCCAGGCGTCGCGCAGCGGCCGCGCGATCAGGTCGTCGAGCTCGCGCCAGGGTTCCGGCGTCGTCGGGTCGCCGAGGATCACGCCGCCATCGAGCAGCCATTGCCCGAACCGCCGGTCGAAACCATAGATCGCCCACTCGAGGCGGTTGCCCTGCACGTCGACCGAGCCGACCGAGTAGAGCAGCCCCGGCACCAGGCGCCCGACCGGGTACGCCTCACGGTAGAGCAAGAGCTTTTCCGCGTCCGGCGCGTCGCCGGCGCTCTTGTGACTGCGGCCGAGCCACAGGTTGTCGAAGGTCTTGCCCTTGGCCGGGTCGGCCTCGACCTCGAGCGCCATCCCGGCGACGTCATCCCAGGTCACCAGCGCCGATATCAGCGTGTCGACATGGTAGCTCGGGTAGCCGCCGGCCGGGTTGCGCGCGCACCAGCGGCCGGCCGCGACCATCGCCCGCTTGTGGTGATGCGCGATCAGCTCGCGGCAGGCCGTGCATTCGTAGTGCGCGGCCACGGGCGGCGCCGGGTTGTAGCGCAGTTGCTCGAAAACAAGATCCTGATAGACGCCGCAGAACGGGCAGGGGACCTCCCAAACCCGCTGGTCGCCGGCCTCATATGCCTGGTCGATCCGGCTTAGGTCGGCCTCGGTCGGCGTCGATCCCTCGAGGCGCTTCCAATCGCCCGCCGCCCGGAAGGCCATTTGCCGGGCTTCGATCATGCCCATTGGGTCGCCCTGGCCGTCGAGGTCGAGCGGGTAGTCGTCGACCTCGTCGGCGAAAACGAACTTGACCGTTTGCGAGCGCAGGCCGACCGACGAGTTGGCGCCGACCAGCACCAGCGAGCCGCCCGGGAAGACCTTGGTAAACATGCTACTGCCGGCGGCGTCGCGGCTCTTGAGCGGCGCCACCTTCCGGCGCAGCACCGGCGAGGCGTTGATCGAGGGTTGCAGCTTGCTCCGGTTGAAGGTCTTTGCCAGGTCGACGGTCGGCTGCACCAGCATCGTACGGCCCGGCGAGCGGTCGGCCAGGAACCCGAGCCAGCCGATTGCGACGATCGAAAAGCCGACCTGCGCCGACTTGCGAACGACGACCCGGTTTGCCGGACTGTCGGGCGCGAGCTGGTCGACGACCTCGATCCAGAACGGCGTTTGCTCGGCGCTCCACCGCTCGCCGGCGCGCGGCCCGTCGACGAGGATCAGGTTGTCGGCGATCCAGGCGCTTGGCAGGTCGTCGGCCGGCGGCCGGATGCTCGCCGCCAGCGCCGAGGCGACGATCGCCAGCGTCGGCCTAGGCGTCTCCCCAACCGTCGGCCTCGTCGCTTCCATCGGCCTCGCCCCTCGCCAGGCTGTCCAGGTCGTCGGCGAGCTGCGCGCGGAAGCTGCGAACCCACGTCTTCAGGAAGGCGCGAACCTCGGCCGTTCCCTCGAGCGCGGCCAGCTCGTCGGCCATCGCCGGCAGCGCCTGCAGGCGCTCGGCGATGCGCGCGCCGCAGGCCGACATTGCCCGCTCGACCTCGTCGCGCGGCCGCAGCTCGTCGCGCGCCCTGGCGACTTCCATTTCCTTGAGCTGCCGCTCGGCCCGCGCCCGCAGCGTCCGCTCGTCGCGATAGCCGGAATACCGCTCGACCTCGGCCTCGGCCTTGGCCTCCTCGTCGGCCGGTGCCTCGGGCATCGCCGGATCTGCCATCGCCGGATCTGGCGAGGCCGCCGGCGCCGGCGCCGGCGCGTCCGGCTCGGCCAGGTCGGCCTGCGGATCGCGGCGGCTGCGCCATTGCTCCAGCGCCCACGGCAGCAGCAGCTTTTTCCCCGGACCGAGCGCGCGGCCGGCCAGCCGCCCGGCACCGACCGCCTGCGTCACGGCCGAGGGCGAGACGCCGACCAGGCGCGCGAAGGCCGAGCGGCCGATCGGCTCCTCGGCGACGCGGGCAGGGCGCGCGGGCGCCGTCTCGTTGAACTCGAGCAGGCTCATTGCCGCCCCCGGAAACTGAAGCGCGCCGCGCCTTTAAGCCCTTTTTTGAAGCCCCACACTAGCGACGCAAAACGCGCCTCCGCACCGTTTATGTTTCGGGACCGGGAAGGACCCAAAAGGGGCGGGGCGGCGGGTCGGGAGGCGGCTACCGGCGGGCCAAACG
>JBBDQV010000065.1:0-8788 GCA_040905845.1 Alphaproteobacteria bacterium
AAGCCATGGCTCCGATCGATGCCGAGATGGTTCTTGTACCCGAACATCGGCACGGCGATCTCACTCAGGGCCTGGCGCGCCTGACCGCCGCCGCCCGGCACCTCCCGCTTGCGTCCGCGCTTGATCGTCCAGCGCCCCTCGGTGTCGATCTGGGCACGCCGCGAGGGCGTCCAGTCGGCCGGGATGCCGCCGCCCTTGATCGTGTCCTTCTCGTCCCGGGTGAGACGCGGACGGCGCGCCTCGACCACCGTCGCGTCGACGATCTGGCCGCCCATCGCCAGATAGCCCTTGTCCCGCAAGCCCGCGTCGAACCGGGCGAACAGAGGATCAAACGCCCCAGCGCGTACCAGCTGCTCGCGGTAAAGCCAGATCGTCTTGGCGTCGGGTACCGCGTCATGCAGCGCGAGCCCGACAAAGCGCATGAACGAAAGCCGGTCCCGGATCTGGTACTCGGCCTGATCGTCGGACAGCGTGTACAGCGTCTGCACCACCAGCACCTTGAACATCAGCACCGCGTCGTAAGGCGGCCGGCCGCCCTTCGAGCGATCCGACCGGTCAAGCGCCGCCTCGAGCTCAGGCCGGAACAGTTCGAAGTCCACGACCCGCGACAGCCGCTCCAGCGGGTCCCCCGCCGCCGACAGCCACGCCAGGCGCTCGTCCGTGTCGAAGAAACCAGCCTGTCCCACCATCCCCGCCTCCAGCCATCCCACGCAGCCAGAGAGTCAGTTCACAACCTCGAGGGCAAGCGGTTTTTCGAGGTGTCCCATTGCGATAAAACGAAGCGCCGGCCGCGAGGGCCGGCGTTCGATGCGTGGAACGAGAACGCGCTATTCGGCCGCGACGGTCGCCTCGGGCGGGTCGCGCAGCACGTAGCCGCGGCCCCACACGGTCTCGATGTAGGTCTGGCCGCCGGTCGCCGCCATCAGCTTCTTGCGCAGCTTGCAGACGAACACGTCGATGATCTTGAGCTCGGGCTCGTCCATGCCGCCGTAGAGATGGTTGAGGAACATCTCCTTGGTCAGCGTCGTGCCCTTGCGCAGGCTGAGCAGCTCGAGAATTCCGTACTCCTTGCCGGTCAGGTGCACCGGCTTGCCGCCGACATCGACCGTGCGCGCGTCCAGGTTCACCGCCAGGCGCCCGGTGCGGATGACCGGGGCGGCGTGACCCTTGGCCCGGCGCACGATAGCCTGGATGCGCGCCACCAGCTCGCCCTTGTCGAACGGCTTGGTCAGGTAGTCGTCGGCGCCGATGCCCAGTCCCTTGATCTTCTGGTCGGGCTCGGACAACCCGGACAAGATCAGCACGGGCGTCTGGACCTTGGCGGCGCGCAGCCGTTTCAGAACCTCGTAGCCGTCGATGTCCGGCAGCATGAGGTCGAGCACGATGATGTCGTAGTCGTAGAGCTTGCCGATCTCCAGCCCGTCCTCGCCGAGATCGGTGGTGTCGCAGATGAACCCTTCGCTGCGCAGCATCAGCTCGATGCTCTTGGCGGTTGAGGAGTCATCCTCGACGAGTAGCACACGCATGGCGTCCCCCGCTGACTGCCTTGTTGAATTAACCCTAATCGCTCCGTCTTGACAAAAGGTTAAGCCGCGATCCGCGCGCCGACCGTCGGCGCTCCGGCCACGGCCGGAGCGCGGTAGATGAAGCCGTCCGTCCGGTACGTAGCACCGTAACCCCCTCTATCGACGCTGAAAACCCGCACCGCGCTCCAGTTGTTCGCGGCCGAGACGTCGATGATCGAAACGTCCTCGGTAACGCGGCCCGGGATCCAGTTGGCGTGGGCGATCCGGATCTCGCGCGGACCTTCCACGGCGGTCACCACCGCGACGTGGCCCCTGGGCAGGCGATTGGTCCGGCTGAACACGAGCACCGCCCCGAGCGCCGGCTCCGTGCCGCGCTGATAGCGGCCCTCGGCCGCCCGCCACCACGACCAGGCGTCGCCGCTGAGCTCGATGCCCGAAACCGCCCGGGCGTAGGGCACGCACTCCAGCGGCCCTTCGACCGCGGGCAGCGAAGAAATCTGGTCCTGTCGCCCCGCGCACGCGGCCAGAATCAGGGCCAAGTACGATGCGGCGATCCGTCCCGGCACCATCATGGCGCGAACGATAGGCGCGCCAGGCACCGCCTGTCACGTCGAGGGCTCCGGCGCGGCCCTTTGAAAGCCCTCTCGGCCTCAGTCCTCGACCCCGAGCCGGCGCATGGCGTCGAACAGGAACTCGACATGCTCGGTCCTACCGAAGAAGGCGGCGCGCAAGAACGACAGCGAGAACCTGGGCTCGATGATCAGGACACGGTCCAAGGCCTTCCTCGCTTCGGCCATCTCGCCGAGATTGGCCAGGGCCATGGCCAGCGTGGCCTCGCCCGAGTAGACGACGTTGACGTGGCCGGCCGCCTCGACGGCCCACGGCTTGGCCTCGGCGTGCCGCCCGAGCCCCATCAAGGCTTGCGCCCCGATCGATTTCAGGAAGCCGCCGAGCGGGTCGCGGGGGCTGAGGCGAAGTGTCTGGCGCACATTCTCGACGCTCTCGTCGAAGCGCCCGGCGATGACGAGAGCAAAGGACAACCCCACCCGGGGCATGACCAGGTTGCGGTTGATCGCGACCGCCGCCTGATGCTCGGCCACGGCCTTCTCGACGTCGCCCTGCATGAGACACATGCGGCCGAGGACCGCACGGACGAACGCGTCCTTGTCGTCGAGGGCCAGCGCCGTCTGCGCCGCGGCGATCGCCTCCGCGGCGCCTCCGCGCCGGCTTCCGCGAGCGAATGGATCGCGTCGGCATAGATCGCAAACGCGAGCGCGGCATGGGCCGCCGCGAAGTCCGCGTCACGCTCGATCGCCTGCCTGAACCAATGCTTCGCCTGCGCCGAGTGCTCGGCGTTCAAGTGATAAAAGTGCCACATGCCTAGCTGATAGGCTTCCCAGGCGCGCATCGAGTCCGGACGCGCGCGGCGCGCCAGCTCGCGCTCGGCCGCGCCCACCTCGGGCGCGATGGCTCCGACGATGGCTTGCGTCACGTCGTCCTGGATCGCGAACACGTCGTCGAGCACCCGATCGAAGCGCTGTGCCCACAGATGGCGACCGCTGTCCGCGTCGATAAGCTGGGCCGTGATCCGGACGCGGTCGCCCGCGCGCCGCACGCTGCCCTCGACGACGTATTGCACGCCCAGCTTCCCGGCGACCTCCTTCACGTCCACGGCCTTGCCCTTGAAGGTGAACGAGGAGTTGCGCGCGATCACGAACAGCTCATGGAACTGGCTGAGCTCGGTCGTGATGTCCTCGGTGATGCCATCGGAGAAGTACTCCTGGTCGCGCTCGCCGGACATGTTGTCGAACGGCAAGACGGCGATCGAGGGCCGGCCCGGGCGCAACAGCGCCTCGGCCGGCAGGGCCTGCCGCGTGACGGCCGGCGGTCTCGACCGCTCGATCCGATAGGCCCTGACGGGCTCGGCGATGTTCTTGAACCGTTGCTCGCCCATGTCGGTGAACGCCAGCGACAGCTTGCCCTTCACCTGGTCATGGACGCCGCGCGCGACGCAGATGCCGCCCGGATCCGCGAGCCTTTCGAGCCGAGCCGCGACGTTGACGCCCTCGCCGTAGATCGTGCCGCCCTCGACGATGACATCCCCGAGGTTGACGCCGACGCGGAACATCATGCGGCGATCGTCGGGCATTCGTGCGTTGCGGTCCCCGAGCTCGTCCTGGATCGCGACCGCGCAGGCGACCGCCTGGATGACGCTCGTGAACTCGGCCAGCACGCTGTCGCCGGCGGAGCCCACGACGGTGCCGCCGTGCTCGACCACCTTGCCGTCGATGATGTCCCGATGCGCCGCGAGCGTCGTCAGCGTCGCCGCCTCGTCGATGCCCATCAGCCGACTGAACCCTTCGGCGTCCGCGGCCAGGATCGCCGCCAACCGCCGCGTGCCCACAGTCGCCGCCATGCCGCACCGCCTCGTGGTCAGGACGACAATCTAGGCTCCCCCATCGCGGCGAACAACGAAGCCGGCGGCCGTTATCCGATCGTGAACCAAGATGCGCCCAGAATGGCGCCGAAGAGGGGCTAAAGAGGCGGTTGGCGGGCGATCATGGACGCGGCGGCACGATACGAGGAGATCCGGGTCCAGCTTCGCCGGGCCGATCCGGTCACGTTTTATGGCCGCGTCACGGCCGTCATGGGCCTGCTCGTCGAATGCGGCGGGCTCAAGGGACATATCAGCGTCGGCAGCCGCTGCGCCATCGAGGCGCGCGGCAACCGCATGGTCGCCGCCGAGGTCGTCGGGTTTCGCGCCGGGCGCGCGCTGCTGATGCCGTTCGGCGCGGTCGAGGGCCTCGGCCTCGGCTGCCGGGTCATGGTGCGCGACGCCGATCCGGTTGTCTTTCCGTCCCGCGCGTGGCTGGGGCGCATCGTCAACGCGCTCGGCGAGCCGCTCGACGGCGGCCCGCCGCTCGCCCAGGGCAGCCACGCCTACGCCCTGCGCGCCGCGCCGCCGCCGGCCAGCGCGCGCCGGCGCGTCGGCGGCAAGCTCGATCTCGGCGTCAAGGCCATCAACACCTTCCTGACCTGCTGTCGCGGCCAGCGCATGGGCATCTTCTCGGGCTCCGGCGTCGGCAAGTCCGTTCTCCTGTCGATGCTCGCGCGCTTCACCGCGTCCGACGTCATCGTCATCGGCCTGATCGGCGAGCGCGGCCGCGAGGTCCAGGAATTCATCGAGGACGAGCTGGGTCCCGAGGGCCTGGCGCGCAGCGTCCTCGTCGTCGCCACCTCGGACGAGCCCGCGCTGGTGCGGCGTCAGGCGGCGTACATGACGCTCACGATCGCCGAATCCTTCCGCGACGCCGGGCTCGACGTGTTGTGCCTGATGGACAGCGTGACGCGCTTCGCCATGGCCCAGCGCGAGATCGGGCTCTCGGCCGGCGAGCCGCCGACCAGCAAGGGCTACACGCCGACGGTGTTCAGCGAGCTGCCGAAGCTCCTGGAGCGGGCCGGGCCGGGCACGGGCGAAGGCACGATCACCGGTCTGTTCACCGTGCTCGTCGAGGGCGACGACCACACCGAGCCGGTCGCCGACGCCGTCCGCGCGATCCTGGACGGCCACGTCTGGCTCGACCGCGCCATCGCCGAGCGTGGCCGCTACCCGGCCGTCAACGTGCTGCGCTCGATCTCGCGCACCATGCCCGGCTGCAACAGCGCCGAGGAGAACGCCATGATCACGCGGGCGCGCCAGCTCATGGCGACCTACGAGGACATGGCCGAGCTGATCCGTCTCGGGGCGTACCGCGCCGGCGCCGACCCCGACGTCGACGAGGCGATCGCGTACCGCGACGCGCTCGAGGGTTTCCTCGCCCAGGACAAGTCGGTGCGCTGCGGGCTGGACGAGGGCTACCAAGCGCTCGCCGCGGTCCTGGCGGCGAAGCCGTCGTGAGCAAGCTGCCGGTCCTGGTCCGGCTGCATCGCCGCCGGCTCGGCGAGGCGCGCGGGAACCTCGCCGCCTGCGAGGCCGCGCGCGAGGAGCTGAGCTCTCGCCTGGCGGCGTTCCACGGGACGATGAACCTCGAGCGGCGCGCGACGCGCGGCTCGCTCGAAGCGACGCGCGTCTACCCGGCCTTCGCCGAACGCATGCGGAGCGTGGCGGATGCGCTCGCCCGGGCGATCGCCGAGGCCGACGTGGCGGTCGATCAGGCGAGCGAGCTGCTCGCGGCCCGCTTCCGCGAGCTCAAGACTTACGAGCTGGCGCTCGAGGCCGAGGCCGAGAAGCAGCGCTCGACCGAGGCGCGCCGCGAGCGGTCCGAGCTCGACGAAATCGCCGCCGACCGCGCCAGGCGCACGGCCGCGGCGCGTTAGGCCGTGACGGCATGGGCCGGTCGCCCGCGGGCCAGCGCGCCGGTCACAAAGGGCCATTCCTTGGCGACCTTGAAGGTGATCGCGCCGTTCAGGCGGTTCGACCGGCACGTCGTGTGAAAGATCGCGGCGAGGCGATCGGCGAGGCCTTCGGGCATGGCCCCGGGCGTCCGCAGGACCAGATCGATGCGCGTCGCCTTGACGAGGCCGTCGAGCTGCAGGCGGCCGCTCCGCGGCAGCTCGAGCTCGAGGACGAAACGGCGGGCCGATTCGACGTCCCCGCCCGTGGCGCCCTCGTCGCCGATGTGGAGCATGGCGAGCAGGAGTCCCCAGGGCGTCAGCAAGGGGAACGTGAACACGCGGCCCGCCGGTTCCGCCGTCGGCATGGCGAGGCGGTCGAGGTCGGCGTCGAGCGCCGTCACCTCCGTCTGGTAGCCGGCCGCGACGAGGGCATCGGCCGTCGCGCGGCCGACAAGGTCGCTGGTCGAGGGCCTGGCCGCGGCAAGGACGAGGAACGCGCCGAGCTCATGCGCCAGCTCGGGGCCGGGCTTCGGCAGCTTCGCCTCGAAGTCCGCCCGCTCGTGCGCCGGCGCGATGCGCTCGAGCACCGTGGCGACGCGGGCCAGGGCCGGCCAAGCCGCGAGCCGCTCCGGTGCGTCCGCCAGGTCTTCGAGGTCGTCGATCAGGCCAAGTGGCTCCAGCGGCGGCCAACCCCCGATGTCGATGATGTCATCGATGGTCGGAGGCGGCGCCGGTGGCCCGGGATCGCCGCCGGAAGGGGCGCCGTCGGGTAACGGTGGCTCCGGGCGCGAGCGCAATGTCGGCGGCGGGTGCGTCCCGATCGGCGTCACGTCGATGAACAACCCGGCGCCGACATCGACCACCTCGATGGCGACCAGGGCATGGGGCGCGAGCGGCGGGGCGCCGGCCAGGCGCAGGGTCCCGAAAGGTCCCGTGATGGCGACGCGGCCCAGCCCGTCGGGGGCGCCGACGGAGGCGACGAGGCGCGTGCCGGGCGCGAGCCAGGGAATGAGCCCGTCGGCCGCGCCGCCGCGCGGCGCGAGGATCGCCTCGACGACCACGGGACTCGAGGCGCCAGTTGACTTCGGTCCGGCGACCTCGTGAACGGGCTGGGGTGCGGGCCCCGGCGCGACCGCGCCCGCTGGCTCCGGCGCCACCGCGCCCGCCGGCCCCGCTGCGAACGCGGTCACCGGCACCGGCGCATCGGGCGTGACGAGGACGGTGCGGGCGATTGGCCCCGGCGCGGGTTCGATCACGACGTCGGAGCCCGGCGGCAAGTCCAGCAAAGGCGCGACGACGAGGGTCCCCTGGTCGGTCCGGATCAAGGTGCGGCCCTCACGATCGTGGCCGAATACGGTGCCGCGCACGGCGACCGGAATTCCATGACCGGCGGCGGCGATCGCGACGGCGACAGGGGCGGGCGCGCCGAAGCGCACGGCGGGGGCCACGACCTCGTCGACGACCGCGAAGACCGGACGGCTGGGGACCTCGGGGTCGGAAGCGGGGACGCGGCCGGCGGGCGCGGACTGGGCGGGCGGGGCGAACGCCGGCGAAGTCTCGGAACGCACGGCCTCGGGAACCCCGGGCTGGGCGATGGTCCTGACCGCGACCGCGAGCCGTCCGCCGACCTCGTGGACCTCGAGCGTGAGGACGCTGCCGCGCGGCGCATCGACCAGCTTGGCCAGGGCTATGGCCCCGAAATCGCTCCGGACGAGGGTGCGGCCCAAGGCGTCGCGCCCGAGGACCGTCGCCAGGATCTGACCGCCGGTGACCAGGGCCGCGAAGTTGCCCGACAGCGCGGTCGGCGCCGGGCGTACCAGCTCGGCGAGCACGAGCTGCGCGTTGATCGTTTCGCCGACAGCCACGGCGTCAGACCGGCGGCGCCAGCCGCTGGGCGAGCTCCAGGACGTCCTCCGCCGCGCGGCAATTGGGGCTGCGCCGGAGCAGCGGCTCCTGGGCGCGGATTGCCTCGGTGACGCGCGGGTCCTGTCTGACGATGCCCGCGAGCGGCGGCTCGAACCCGAGGTAGCGCGAGCAGACGGCACGGAGCGCGTCATAGGTCCGCCGCCCTTCGGCCTCCGTCCCGGCCATGTTGACGACGACCGAGGGGCTCGGGCCGTCGCCGTCGCGCGCCATCACCTTGATCGAGGCGTAGGCGTCGGTCAGGCTCGTCGGATCGGCGGTCAGCACCACGGCCAGACGGGCGCCGGTGCCGGCCAGGATGCGCACGTTGCGGTCGATGCCGGCGGCCAGATCGAGCACGACCACATCGTAGCCCGCGGCCAGCCCGACGATGGCGCGGCGCAGCTCCATCACCCGTTCGGCGGCGATCGAGGCGAGCGAGCCGGAGCCCGACCGCCCGGCGATCAGGTCGAAGCCCGTGGCATCGAGACGCGCGACGGCGGATTTGAGCGGCAGGCGCCCGGCGAGAACCGCCTGGAGATCGTGCGCGGGCGCGACGCCGAGCTGGATGTCCACGTTCGCGAGGCCGAGGTCGCCGTCCACCAACAGGGTCCGGCGGCCGCGGTCGGCCCACGCGTGCGCCAGCGTGATGGCGAGCCAGGTCTTGCCGACGCCACCCTTGCCCGAGGCGACGACGACGGCGTTGGCGGCGCGGTCCTGGGCGGCGATGGCCGGGACGCCCGACAGGGCGATGGTCACGTCGGTCCTCCTTGCCGGCCAGCCGGCGAATGCGAGCGGACCAGGTGTCGCGCCAGCACACCGGGCGTCAGGCCGACCAGGCCGTCGGCGATGTGCGGCGTAACCCCCGCGTCCGAGAACGCGAATCGGCCAGCCTCGGCCGCAGCGAGCAGGGCGCCGAGGCGACGGGCCGCGTCGAGCCGCGTGGCGAGCAGGCGCTGCGCGCCGATCGCGCTGAACGAGGCCGCGATATCGGCGGCCTCGTCGACGTCGCCGCCGGCGGCCAC
>JBBDQV010000066.1:0-8697 GCA_040905845.1 Alphaproteobacteria bacterium
CCGGCGGCGGCCCGCGCCCGGTCTCCATCGGGCGCCTCGGTCGCGAACCCAGCCGACAGCAGGCCACCGGCCCGATAGGCGAGCCGGGACATCGCCGCCGCGCTCCACAACGGCGCGTCGCCGACGCCGCAACCCGAGCCGGGCGCGAGCCCGATGAACGGATCGACTTCCTCCCCGCCGTGTCGCACGACGAATTCGACATGCGGGAACTCGGTGCCGCCGGATAGCCCGACCAGCCCGATCGGTTCGCCCGCCGCCACCCTCTGGCCCGGCGCGACGCGGACGCTGCCCTTGCGCAGGTGGCCGTATTGAGTCTCCCAGCCGTCGCCGTGGTCGATGATGACGCCGTTGCCCGCCTCGCGGCCCTCGACCGCCTCCGCGCCGATCTCCGCGACGCTAACGTCGTCCATGCCGTCGCGGGTGCGCAGGACCGTGCCGTCCGCGGCGGCCAGCACGGCCACGCCCCGCGTCATCGCGACCAGGTTGGTCAGGCGGATGTCGGTGCCGTCGTGGCCGTCGTAGCTCAGGCTGCCGCAGGCGAAGTCGGCGTAGCCCGCGCTCGCGTCCTGATCGACGTAGTTCTGGACGAAGCAGTCCCGCCCCACCGCGCAGTCGATCGGCACCTCGAAGCGCGGCGCCTGGCCGGCCGCCGCCACCGGCCACAGGGCGGCGGCGACAAGCGCGAGGAGCGAGCGGGTCCTCATCGTCCCTCGGCGGGCAGGCGAACGACGAAGCGCGCGCCTTCGGAATGTTCCGGATCGGAGCCCAGGTTCTCGCCGCGGATCGAGCCGCCGTGCGCCTCGACGATCTGCTTGGCGATCGACAGGCCGAGACCCGAGTGGGTGCCGAACCGCTCGCCTTGGGGCCGCTGCGAGTAAAACCGGTCGAAGATCGCCTCGAGCTTGTTGGGCGGAAGCCCGGGGCCCTGATCGTCCACCGCGACCTCGACCCAGCGGTCGCGCCGGCGCGCGGTCAGTCGGATCGTGCCGCCGTCGGGGCTGAACGACACAGCGTTGTCCACCAGGTTGCGGAACAATTGGCCGAGCCGGCCCTCGACGCCCCTGACCGTGAGGTCGCCGTGGACATCGAGCACGATCCTGACCCGGCCCGCGTGCGCGCCGGTCTCGTGCATCTCGGCCAGGGTCGCGAGTAGCGCGCCGATGTCGAGCCGGCCGGTCGCGGCCCGGCTCATCTCGGCGTCCAGCCGCGACGCATTGGCGATGTCCGTGATCAAGCGATCGAGCCGACGTACGTCCTCGAGCGCGACGTCGAGCAGCCGGCGCCGCTGGTCGCCGTCGGCGACGCGGTTGGCGACCTCGACGGCGCTGCGCAGCGACGACAGCGGGTTCTTGATCTCGTGGGCGACGTCCGCGGCGAACCGCTCGGTCGCCTCCATGCGCTCCTGCAGGGTCGCCGTCATGTCGATCAGCGCGGCGGACAGCTCGCCGACCTCGTCGCCGTGGTCGGTCAGATCGGGGATCGTGTCGGCGCGGCCGCGCCCCAGGCGCACCAGATCCGCGGCCTCGGCCAGACGGCGGACGGGGCGCGCGATCGTCGAGGCGAGGTAGAGCGACAGCAGCACCGTGAGCGACAGGGTGAGCCCGAACAAGGCGAGGATCGAGGACCGAACCTGGCGCAACTGGCCGTCGACGCGACCCAGCGTGGTCGACAGCATCAGCGCGCCCTGCACCTTCTTGAAGCGCTGGACCGGCAGGGCGACGGTCAACAGGTCGCCGTCGCGCCCGGCGTCGCGCAGCGCGCTCGCTTCGCCGCCCGCGAGCGCCGCGACGACCTCGGGGTAGTCGAACGCCCGCTGGTCGCGCGGCTCGCGATAAGGCGGCAGGGGCGTCAGGCGCGGCAGCGGCGCCATCGCATAGCGCACCAGACGCGCCCACCAACGGTTGACGACGTCGGGCGGCGGAACCTCCTCGACCTGAACCTCGCCGCTCGAGGCCAGGAGCTCGCGGCTGTCCGCGACCATGCGCCCGTCGACGTCGAATAGGCGGGCGCGCGAGGCGGTCGCATGGGTCAGGCGCAGGAGCAGCTCGCGCGCCTCCGGCACGTCGATGCGCCCCTGGGTCGACTCGTCGCCGCCGATCACCACCTCGGCCAGGGCGCCCGCGATGATCCGGCCTTCGTTGAGCAGCGCCGTCGTCTCGCTCTGGATCAGCCCGCGCCGATAGCTGTCGAGATAGAGGATGCCGGCGCCGAACAGGAGGAGAGGGAGCAGGTTGATGACGAGGATGCGCCGCATCAGCGGCGACGCGGGCCGCCACGGGCGGCGGCGGCGCGCGGCCTCGCGGCCGGCGAGAGTCTCGTCAGGCCTGGCGGTAACGGTAACCAACGCCGTAGAGGGTCTCGATCGCGTTGAAATCGTCGTCGATGACCTTGAACTTCTTGCGCATCCGCTTGATGTGGCTGTCGATGGTGCGGTCGTCGACGTAGACCTCGTCTTCGTAGGCCGCGTCGAGCAGCTGATTGCGGCTCTTGACGTGGCCCGGATGGGTCGCCAGCGCCCTGAGGATCAGGAACTCGGTCACCGTCAGCGCGACCGAGGCGCCGCGCCACGTGCACAGGTGGCGCGAGGGATCGAGCACCAGATCGCCGCGCTCGACCGGCGGCTCGGCCGGGCCGTCGTCGCCGGCGTTCCGGCGCGCCTCGGCGCGCCTCAGCACGGCACGGATGCGCTCGATGAGAAGGCGCAGCGAGAACGGCTTGGTGATGTAGTCGTCGGCGCCCATGCGCAGGCCGAGCGCCTCGTCCAGCTCGTCGTCCTTCGAGGTCAGGAAGATGACCGGAAGCTCGCCGGTCTTGCGGATGCGGCCCAGCAGCTCGATGCCGTCCATGCGCGGCATCTTGATGTCGAGAACCGCGAGGTCGACCGGCTCCTGCCCGATCGAGCGCAGCGCCGTGGGGCCGTCGCTGAAGGCGCGCACGCGAAACCCCTCGGCCTCGAGCGCGACCGTCACCGAGGTCAGGATGTTACGGTCGTCATCGACCAACGCGATCGTCTGTGTCATGGCTGGATTGTCTCGGCTGGCGCCCAGGGTGACCAGCGTGGGCAGCTATTGTGTCCTAAATTGGACGGGTAAAGCGAGACCATGTTGAACGAAACGGTGCCGTACCCCGATCGCGTGGCGCGTGAACTGATCCGTGCCGCGGCGACGGCGACACTCGCGACCCTGCAATCCGACGCCGGCGGGTGGCCGTACGGCTCGCTGGTCCAGCTCGCGACCGACGCGCGCGGTCGCCCGATCCTGTTGCTGTCCGATCTCGCGGAGCATACCCGGAATCTCGCCGCCGACGACCGCGTGAGCTTGCTGCTCGACGGCACCGGCGGCCTCGACGAGCCGCTGACCGGCGCGCGGCTGAGCCTGCAGGGCCGGATCGCGCCGAGCGCCGAGCCGGCCGATCGCGCGCGCTACCTGCGGCGCTTTCCCGGTGCCGCGCTGTTCGCCGACTTCAAGGACTTCCGGTTCTACCGGATCGAGCCCGTGCGCGGCCATCTGGTCGCCGGGTTCGGCCGCATTCACTGGATCGACGCCGAGAAGCTGGTCCTCGAGTCCGCCATGGCCGAGGCCGCCGCGGCGCTCGAGGTGGGCGTGCTCGATCACATGAACGCGGATCACGCCGACGCCGTCGCCCCGATGGCCGAGCGGATCGCCGGGCTTCCGGGTCAAGGCGCGGTGCTCTGTGGCTTCGACGCCGAGGGCTGCGACGTGCGCGTCGGCGCGCGCGTCGGCCGCATCCCGTTCCCGGCGCCGGTCGCGGACGCGGCGGCGGCGCGGGCGACCCTGGCCGCGCTCGCGCGCCAGGCGCGCGGGAATCCCTAGGCACCGCGTGACGCCCTCCCTGGCACGCCGCTTGCCTCCAAGGGTCGGACGCGTTTCAATCGTTCCGCTGGCGTGTCCCGATGGGTCATCGCCCGTCCAAAATGCGACGTTAACCACGAGCGACGAGACATCATGCGAGCCATCGAACCGGTCATGAGCGCCTACGGCCTCGGCGAGCAGGGCCTGGGAGCGGTCGCCGCGGCGTATTGGAATCTCGGCGTGCCGGCGCTCTACGAGGAGGCGATCCGCCGGGGCGAAGGCGCGGTCGCCGCCGGGGGCGCGCTGGTGGTCAAGACCGGGCAGCACACCGGCCGCTCGGCCAAGGACAAGTTCATCGTCCGCGACGCGGCGACCGAGGGCGCCGTCTGGTGGGGCGCGGTCAACCAGCCCATGACGCCCGCCAACTTCGCGGCGCTCCATGCGGACATGGTGGGCTTCCTCGCCGGCCGGGAGGTGTTCGTCCAGGACCTGCACGCCGGCGCCGACGCGCGCCACCGCCTGGCCGTCCGCGTCGTCACGACCCTGGCCTGGCAGAGCCTGTTCATCCGGCACCTGCTGATCGTCCCCTCGGACGCCGAGCGAGCCCGCTTCGAGCCTGGCTTCACCATCATCGGCGCGCCGGACTTCCGCGCCGATCCGGAGCGCCATGGCAGCCACGGACCGACGGTGATCGCGGTCGACTTCGCGCGCCGGCTCGTCCTGATCGGCGGCACGTCCTATGCCGGCGAGATCAAGAAGTCGGTGTTCACCATCCTCAACTATCTGTTGCCCGAGAGCCGCGTGCTGCCCATGCACTGCTCGGTCAACGTCGGGCCGGCCGGCGACGCCGCCGTCTTCTTCGGCCTTTCGGGCACCGGCAAGACGACGCTCTCGGCGGACGCGAGCCGCACGCTCATTGGCGATGACGAGCACGGCTGGTCCGAGCATGGCGTGTTCAACTTCGAGGGTGGCTGCTACGCCAAGGTCATCCGGCTCAGTGCCGAGGCCGAGCCCGAGATCCACGCGACAACGCGCCGCTTCGGCACGGTGCTGGAGAACGTCGTCATGGACGAGGCGAACCGCGCGCTCGACCTCGACGACGCGAGCCTGACCGAGAACACGCGCGGCGCCTACCCGCTGTCGTACATCCCCAACGCCTCGCCGACCGGCACCGCCGGCCATCCCCGGAACGTCGTCATGCTCACGGCCGATGCGTTCGGCGTGCTGCCGCCCATTTCGCGTCTGAGCCCCGAGCAGGCCATGTACCACTTCCTATCCGGCTACACCGCCAAGGTCGCCGGCACCGAGAAGGGGCTCGGCAACGAGCCCCAGGCCACCTTCTCGACCTGCTTCGGGGCACCCTTCATGCCGCGCCATCCGACCGTCTACGCGCGCATGCTGGCCGAGGCGATCACCCGGCGCCGCGCGGACTGCTGGCTCGTCAACACCGGCTGGAGCGGCGGCGGCTTCGGCGTCGGCCAGCGCATGAGCATCGGGCATACCCGGGCGCTCTTGCGCGCGGCGCTCGACGGCTCGCTCCGGTCCGGCGCGTTCCGGCGCGACGTCAACTTCGGTGTCCAGGTGCCGGAGCGCTGCGCCGGCGTGCCCGCGGATGTGCTCGATCCGCGTTCGACCTGGGCCGACGGCCGCGCTTACGATCAGGCCGCGCACGGGCTGGTCGATCGGTTCCAGCGGAACTTCGAGCAGTTCGCCGACCACGTCGCCGAAGACGTGCGCGCGGCGGGTCCCCGCATCGCGGCGTGACGCGCGGCCGAGCGGGGCGGCCGGTCGATTCGGTGCGCTCCTGGGACGGGGAGGGGGACGTGTCGCAACGACTCCGGCGGCGAACGTCGCTGCCAGGCTCGACTGGGCGCGGGCCGTGAGCGGCTTCGCCGAGACCTATTTCGGCCGCATCACGGATCGCGGCCAGGCGGTCAACGCCATGCGCGCCGCCGCCCAGGGCGCTGCGCTGCTCGCCGCGATCTACGCGCTCGATCCGTTGCGGTTCCTCCACGCGATCACGGGCGAGGTGTTCGTGCTCGACGTGGCCCTGGTGCTCGACGCCGTGCTGCTCCTGTTCGTCGCGTTCGCGGCCGTGCGCCACCGTAGCCGGGCGTTCGCCGTGCTCATGGCCGGCTGGGTCGTGTTGTTCACGGTCGGGACGATCCTGTTCCGCATCGAGCACATGGCGTTCGGCAACAACATCTTCCTGGCGGCCGTCGGGCTCTATTTCGCGTTCCGCATGGTGCTGGCGACCCGACGCTATCATCGGCTCGTCGGCACGCGGCTCCACGGCGGGGTCGCCGTCCTCAAGAACGTGACGGGCTGCGCCGCTGTCGTCCTGGCGGTTGTAGGGCTGCACGCGGTGCTGGCCCGCGTGCCCGACATCACGGTCGAACCCCGTATCCTGAACAGCCTGACCCTGCTCGTCGCGACGCTCGCCTACGCGGTCCCGTTCGCCCGCTGGTTCCCGGTGCTGGGGCGACGGCCGTTGACCCGTACCGAAAGCTGAAGCGGCCACGCGATCGTCGCGATCACGTGGCCGCCCCGATGCTCCGCTGGAGCCGCCCCATCTCAGCCGCAACCGGCGAGAGCGGGCAGGCGGTTTTCGTTGACCGGGCGCGCGTCGAGACCGTGGACGACCAGGTAGGGGATCTCGGACCGGCTGACGCCGATGTCGGCGAGCAGCCGGTCGTCGAGCCGCAGCAGGGCGCGCGTTGCCGCCCGGCGGCGCTGGCCCTCGCGGATCGTGGCGAGCCAACGGCCGAAGGTGGCGGCGGCGTTGCGCAGGGCTTCGGCCCTGAACAACCCAGCGCGCTCGTGTTCCGCCTCGGGCCCGCAGGTGTGCGCCCCGATATCGGCATCGCGGGCATAGACGGTGGACAAGGCTTCGAACAGCGTCATGATCAGGTTCCTTCTCGTTAGATGACCTCACGCCTTGTGGGGTCATGATGCGGTGTCGATGCCTTGACTTACGGCTGAAAATGGGCGATTACAAACGACGTTTTTGAGCGTTATACGACAGGAAAAATAACGCATGACCCGGCGCCTTCCACCGCTCAACGCGCTGCGTGCCTTCGAGGCCGCGGGCCGTCACTTGAGCTTTACCAAGGCGGCCGGCGAGCTCCACGTGACCCACGCGGCGATCAGCCATCAAGTCCGGGGGCTCGAGGAGCATCTCGG
This sequence comes from Alphaproteobacteria bacterium, assembly GCA_040905845.1. Lineage (GTDB taxonomy): Bacteria > Pseudomonadota > Alphaproteobacteria > SP197 > SP197 > VGDP01. The sequence continues at coordinate 6,996 of JBBDQV010000066.1, forward strand.
CGTGCCGCTGTTCCGCCGGCTGACGCGCGCCGTCAAGCTGACCGAGGCCGGGCGCCTGCTGCTGCCGGCGCTGACCGAATCGTTCGACGCCATGGCCGCGGCTGTGCGCCGGATCGGCGCCGACGATGCCGCCGGCGCGCTCACGGTCAGCCTGACGCCCGCGTTCGCCGCGCGCTGGCTGGTGCCCAGGTTGGGTGCGTTCCAGGAGCGCCACCCGGAGATCGACGTCAGGCTGACGCCCACGGTCCAGCTCGTCGACTTCGCGCGCGACGACGTCGACGTCGCGGTGCGCTACGGGCGCGGCGCGTGGCCCGGGGTCAAGGCCGAGCTCTTGCTCAAGCTCGATACGTTCCCGGTGTGCAGCCCGGCGCTGCTCGAAGGCTCCAAGCCGCTCGCAGAGCCGGCCGACCTGCGCCAGCACGTGCTGCTGCACGACGACATGGGTGAGAACTGGCGGCGCTGGCTGGTGGCCGCCGGGGTCGAGGGCGTCGATCCGACGCGCGGGCCCAAGTTCGGCGACGAGAACCTGATGCTCCAGGCGGCGATCCAGGGCCAGGGTGTCGCGGTGGCCGAGAGCGCCATCGCCGCCACCGACATCGCGGCGGGCCGCCTGGTGCGCCCGTTCGCGATCACGCTGTCTTCGGGCGCCGGCTACTACGTCGTTTATCCCGCCCCCGCAGCCGGCCGGCGCAAGATTAGGGCGTTCCGCGACTGGCTGATGGACGAGGCGCAAGGCGGCTGAACATCCGCTCAGGCGCGCCGCCCTGAGGGTATGTGGACGACGCAAGCGCGTTGCCCACAAGCCCACCGACCACACATGCGGACGTTCGATGGGCTACAAATCGCGGTCACTTTACGCGCGACCGACACATAGCGAGCGCCGCTGCCGACCCGTCCATGGCCAGTCCGGCCCAGCGCGGACCGTCCAGCCGGCTATTCCGGGAGCCCGGCGGCCTTGTAGAGGCCCCGCAGGTGGTCGAGGAAGTCCTGGGACGCCCAAGCTTCGGTCTTGAATGCCCGATCGATCCGAAAAGCCGGGTTGGCCTCGAGCAGCCTCGCGCGCTCGACGCGTGCCTCGTCCATTCGGCCAACGGCCGCCAGGCAGGCGGCCCTATAGGCATGGATGTAGCTCGCAGGGTGTTGAATCATCGCGAAGGCCTTGACGGCGTCCTCGTAGCGACAGCCCGTCATGTGCGCCAAGCCGAGCACCTCCCAATACCAGGACGGGTGGAGCGGATTGATGCGCATGGCCAGTCCGAGCCGCTCGATCGCATCCTCGGGATAGCCCGTGTATTGGAGAAAGAGAGCCATGGTGGCATGGGTATCGGCGTCATTCGGATTGAGCACCAGCGCGAGATCGAGATGACGCCTCGCTTGGTCGTGCTTGCGATCGTACAGCGACGTAAACCCGTGCGCCCGGTGGCAGACCCCGTCTTCGCCATCGAGCTCGACGGCGCGCCGCGACGCCGCGCACGCCGCCTCTAGCCCGGATTATTCATCGCGGTGCTGATTTTGGGCTGGCGGATGTGGCATAAGCTGTTGATTTCGTGTAAGATTTTGTTATCGAAGCAAAGTCTTTCACGGATCACAGAAGGGCCACACCCGCCATGCAGGACGATAGCCTTCTGCCCTTCGAACTGCCAGCGCTTCGGCGCAAGAAGTTGAGCCTCGCCTTCGATGGCGGGCGGCTGTCCTCGGACGG
>JBBDQV010000067.1:0-16028 GCA_040905845.1 Alphaproteobacteria bacterium
CGAGCAGCTTGCCGATCATCGGCAAGCCTTCTCCCAAGGCGAGGGCGCCGCTGGCATAGGAGTGCCGAAGGTCGTGAATGCGCACGTCATCGAGGCCGGCTTTAGCCCTGATGCGCCGCCATGGATGCTGCAGATCGGTCAGATAGCTGCCCGACTTCTTGCCCGTGATGACGTACGGGTTGTCATCCAGCTTCTCGACGGCCTTCAGGACGTTGGCAGCAGTCTTGCCAAAATGCACGATCTTCGCTCCGGTCTTCGAGTCCGGCAGACGTAGCTCGCGCGCCTTGATGTCCACATAGTCCCATTTGAGCGTCATGATCTCGCCGAGCCGGCAGCCCGTCAACATCAGGAGCCGGATCGCATCGACAGCCGACTGCGTTTCCGAGCCGACCTGTTCGATCTCGCGCAGCGCCTTGCCAAGCGCGGCGAACTCTTTCGGGCTGAGGAAGCGTTCGCGTTTCTGCTCGGCATACTTCTTCACATGCAGGCAGGGATTGCTGCCGTCCGGTCGCAGGCCCCAGACCTCGGCGAGACTGAACATTTTTGACAGCACGCCGAGTGTCCTATTGGCCTGATAGGGGATATGGCTCAGGCTGTGGTGCAGTTCGGCGATGTCCTTCCGCTCGATATCCGTCACCTTGCGGGCGCCGATCTTGGGGTTGATGAATAGCTCAATCGACCGCTTGTATTCCGCCTTGGTGCTTGGCTTGCACCGCACCTCGACATGCTCCTTGAGGAACCGCTCGCCCAGCCCCCTCACGGTCGGCGCCTTGCGCGCCTGATCCTGTTCCTTAGCGGGGTCGCGACCGGCCTTAGCTTCCGAGATGATTTCATGGGCGCGCACGCGGGCTTTCTCTGCCGTGATCGGGCCATGGGGGCCGATGGTGATCTTGCGCAGCCGTCCCTTCACGCGGTTCATCACGAGATACACCTTCCGGCCTGTCGGCCAGACCCTGACGCCGAAACCGCGCAGTTCGTCATCCCAATGGATGGTGTCGGTTGAACCAGGCGCGATCTGGTCCACTGTGCGCTTCGTCAATCTCGGCATCGAACCCTCCATCGCTGCGCTTGTGACGTTCAACCTGAAAGTCCGCGCAGGTAACACATAGGTAACAGATGAACGCCAATCGGGTGCGATTTGAGGGTAGCGAGATCGCAAGGAATGTCAACAGAAACCGTTTAGATATAGTATGTTAGGCGTGTTCGGCGAAAATAAGCGAAAGTGGTTTGGAGGCGATTTTTCTGACTCATAACCTGAAGGTCATAGGTTCAAATCCTATCCCCGCAACCAGATTCGCCCGCCGGCCCGCGAGGGTCGGCGGGCGTTTTTGCGTCGGGCGCGCGGCCTCGGCGCGCGCAGGGGATCGATAGCGCGTCGATCCGCCCCTCCGCAGGCCTTGAAGACGCCGGGAATATCCTGGACGATCGTGGCCGGGCACGTCGCCTGACGCCGGGCCCGGCCGCTCGCCGACGAGAGACTCATCCGATGACCGACGCGATGCCGATCCTCAGCGCCATCGAGCGCAAGCTGTTGTGGCTGTCGTGCTGGACGATCCACAACGCGAACCATCTGCGCGAGAAGACCGACGGGATGAAGGTCGGCGGTCATCAGGCGTCGTGCGCCTCGATCGTGTCGATCATGACAGCGCTCTACTTCAAGACGCTGCGGCCCGCCGATCGGGTCGCGGTCAAGCCGCACGCCGCGCCGGTGTTCCACGCCGCGCAGTACCTGATGGGCAACCAGACGCGCGCCAAGCTCGAAGACTTCCGGGGCTACGGCGGCACGCAGTCCTATCCGAGCCGGACCAAGGACGTGGACGACGTCGATTTCTCGACCGGCTCGGTCGGCCTCGGCGTCGCCATGACCGCCTTCGCCTCCCTGGTGCAGGACTACGTCGCGGCCAAGAGCTGGAGCAAGCCGCGCGCCGAAGGCCGCATGATCGCGCTGGTCGGCGACGCCGAGCTCGACGAGGGTAACGTCTACGAGGCGCTCCAGGAGGGCTGGAAGCAGGGACTGCGCAACACCTGGTGGGTCATCGACTACAACCGCCAGAGCCTGGACGGCGTCGTGCGCGAAGGGCTTTCGGGCCGCATCCGCGCGATCTTCGGCGCCTTCGGCTGGGACGTGGTGACCCTCAAGTACGGCGCGCTGCAGCGCGCCGCCTTCGCCGAGCCGGGCGGCGAGCGCCTGCGCGCGTGGATCGACGACTGCCCGAACGCGCTCTACTCGGCGCTGACGTTCCAGGGCGGCGCCGCTTGGCGCAAGCGCCTGCTCGACGAGCTTGGCGCTGGCGCCCATGGGCTGATCGAGCGGCGCTCGGACGCGGAGCTCCAGGAGTTGATGACCAATCTCGGCGGCCACTGCCTCCAGACGCTGATCGAGGCCTTCGAAGGCGTCAACCATGATCGCGCGGTCGTCTTCATCGCCTACACGATCAAGGGCTGGGCGACGCCGCTCGCGGGCCACAAGGACAATCATTCGGGCCTGATGACGCCGGCCCAAATGGCCGCGTTCCAAACCGCCATGGCGATCCGGCCGGGGCATGAATGGGAGCCGTTCGAGGGACTCGACGCGGCGCCCGAGGCCATCCGCGCGTTCCTCGACGCCGTGCCCTTCTTCGCCGAGGGAACCCGGCGGTTCGGCGCCGCGCGCATCGCGACACCCGGGCCGGTTCCGCTCGACGATCGCGCGATCTCGACCCAGGCCGGCTTCGGCAAGATCCTCGACGCGCTGGGCAAGTCCGATCATCCGCTCGCCCAACGCATCCTGACGACCTCGCCCGATGTCACGGTCTCGACCAATCTCGGCCCATGGGTCAACCGCCGCGGCCTGTTCGCGCGCGAGGAGATCGCCGACACGTTCCGCGAAGAGCGCGTGCCCTCGACCCAGAAATGGCGCTTTTCGCCCGACGGCCAGCACATCGAGCTCGGCATCGCCGAGATGAACCTTTTCCTTCTCCTCGGCGCCGCGGGGCTGTCCCACGCGCTGTTCGGCGAGCGGCTCATTCCCGTCGGCACGCTCTACGACCCGTTCATCGCGCGCGGGCTCGATGCGCTCAACTACGCGTGCTATCAGGACGCCCGGTTCCTGCTCGCCGCGACGCCGTCCGGCGTGACGCTCGCGCCCGAGGGCGGCGCGCACCAGTCGATCGGCACGCCGCTGATCGGCATGGCGCAGGACGGGCTCGCCGCGTTCGAGCCGAGCTACGCGGACGAGCTCTCGATCATCATGGACTGGGCGTTCGACTACATGCAGCGCGACGGCGACGCCGAGCGCGACGAGCGCACCTGGTTGCGCGACGAAACGGGCGGCTCGGTCTACCTGCGGCTGTCGACGCGCGTGCTCGAGCAGCCGATGGCGCGCAAGGACGCGGGCTTCCGGCAGGGCGTGATCGACGGCGGCTATTGGCTGCGCGAACCCGGCCCCAATTGCGAGGTCGTGATCGCCTACCAGGGCGCCGTCGCGCCCGAGGCGATCGAGGCGGCGGGCCGCATCGGCCCCGATCGGCGCGACATCGGCGTGCTCGCGGTGACCTCGGCGGATCGGCTCAACGCCGGCTGGCACGCGGCCTTGCGCCAGCGCAAGCGCGGGCACAAGACGGCGCTGAGCCACATCGAGCGGCTGATGGCGACCTTGCCGGCCCATTGCCTCGTCATCACCGTGATCGACGGCCATCCGGCGACGCTCGCCTGGCTCGGCGGCGTGCGCGGCCATCGCACGGTGCCGCTGGGGGTCGAGCACTTCGGGCAAACCGGCACGATCGCCGACCTCTATCGGCACTTCGGCATCGACGCCGACGCCATCGTCGCCGCCGCGAACGAGCTCTCGCCCGGCCGGCCGATCCACCTGCGGGCCGTGTCGTAAGCCGGATGCGACCGATCAATTCCCGTGCTTGGCCACGGTCTGGTTAGGGCGTGTCGATCAACCCGCGCAGCAGGACAGCTTCGTCACATTCTTGGCAAGGGAACGAGCATCACGCGGCTGTGGGCACTGCTCCTCCGCCCGCATCTTTCGCCAAGGCGAACAAGGCGACCGGCTCCGCAACGCCTCGCAACTGGTGGGTTCCGATCGGTAGAAAATGGTCGGCGCCGAACCGCGCCACAAACGCGCCGGTTGCAACGTAATCAAATTCGAGGCCGCGCGTTTCCTCCGCACATCGCGCGGTCACATTCACCGCCTCGCCAATGATGGTGAAATCGAGCCGTTCGCTCGATCCGACGTTGCCAAACAGCACTTCTGAGAAATGAAGTCCGACACCAAGGCGAACCGGTGACTCACCCTTGGCGTATCGCGCCTGGTTCAGATCCGCGAGCCGCTCGCGTATCGCGCGCACGGCTCCGACGGGATCGGGATCAGGTTGGCCGGCCGACATCGGAAAGTATGCCAGGATGGCGTCTCCGATGAATTTCAGAACGTGGCCCCCCATCGCCTCAATCGGCGCAACGAGGCAGTCGAAGTAGCTATTCAGTAGCTGCACGGTTCCGCTCGGGCCGAGGCAAGACGCATGGCGGGTAAAGCCGTGAATATCGCCGAAGAGCATGCCTGCGTGAATCATCTCTCCATGACCGGCATGAATTCTCCCGCGCATGACTTCGCGGCTCGCCTCCCGGCCCAGATAGGTTCCAAGGGTGACCGAGACGGTCTCGAGCGCGGAATAGCGTTCAATGGCGACCGTGAATACGTCGATGAGCTCGCGGAACCGGAGGAGCCCTTCCTCGGGAAATCCCCCTGGCAGTTTGGTCGCGATCGACAGGGTGTTGACCGTTCCGTCAACGAAGATCAACGGCACCATGAGGTAGTCCGTGTAGCCTTCGTTCCGCAGCCTGCCGTAGAGCTCGCAACGATGCCCCCGCACCTCCGGGAGATTTCGGACCCTGAACTCGGCCCGTGACGTATGCACGTTAAAGTCCGGCGAGTCATAGTATCCGGGACGATTCGTCAGTCCGTGCGGCCACTCGACGATTCGGACATCTCGGGTTTGCTTCTTCCAGAGATAGGTGCGAGCTCTGAAGGCAGGGTGAAGCGTCTGCAAGCTGACGAAAACACGGTCCACACACAGCGCCGAACTGCTCAGGTAAAGCCCGATTCCTTGAATAAACGGCTGCGCCGTCGGCAACTGCCCGGCAAGTCGGGCAATCGTCCGAATGTCGTCATGTGCCACGACTTCCTGCATGGCTGCCTCTGCCGAGGCGCATCACTCAGCCGGCGCAGCAAGAGAGCTTGGCGACATCCTTTGTGAAAGCCTGCGCCGCCAGCTTCAGCCCCTCGACCGTCGTGAGATAAGGGAAGAGCGTCTCGCCAAGTTGCTGCACCGTGAGCCCGCACTTGATCGCCAATGCCGCCGTCTGGATGCTGTCGGCACCCTCGGGAGCCAGGATGTGCGCGCCGAGTAGCTTGCCGCTCCCGGCCTCGGCAATCAGCTTGATCAGGCCGCGCGTGTCACGCGCCGCCAGCGCTCGCGGAACATACTCGAGCGGCAGCACCGCGGTCTTCACGCGCAAGCCCTGCTGGCGCGCCTCGCTCTCGGTCAGACCCGTATTCGCCACTTGTGGGTCCGTGAACACGACGGCCGGCATCGCCGTGGCGTCGTAGCGCTTGCTGTCGCCATCGAGCGCGTTCTCGGCGGCGATCTTCGCCTCGTACGCCGCCATGTAGACGAACTGGTGGCGTCCCGTGACATCGCCGGCAGCGTAAACACCGGGCTTCGTCGTGCGCATCCGATCGTCCACCTTGATGCCGCCATTCGGCAGGAGCTCGATGCCGACTTCGCGGAGGCCCATGCCGTCTGTGTTAGGTCGGCGCCCCGTCGTGACCAGGACCTGCTCGGCCTCGAGCATCTCGTCCTTGCCGGCGCCGGCTATCCGCAAGGCCACGCCTCGGTCCGTGTTCCGGATGGCCTTGGTCTTGACGTTCTCGCGCACCACGAGGCCCTCGTCACGGAAGTAACCCGCCAGGGCCTGCGAGATCTCGGGCTCGCCTGCCGATAGGATGGGCACGATATCCACGATCGTCACCTTGACTCCCGCCCGGGCGAACATCTGCCCGAGTTCGCAGCCGATGTAGCCGCCCCCGACCACCAGGAGCGAGTGTGGCAGCCGCTCCATCTCCAACGCCGTCGTGCTGGTCAGGTAAGGAACGCTCTCGATCCCGGGGATCGGCGCCAGCGAAGGTGAGGCGCCCGTCGTAATGATCACCTTGTCTGTCTTGATCAGGTTGCCGTTGACCGCCACACCGCCGTCCGCGAGCATCGCGCGGCCTTCCAAATAGGCGACCGTGTTGTAGTTCGGCAACAGTCCGATGTACTTCGCCTGACGGAGTATCGAGACCAGGGCGTCCTTGTGGCGTACAACGGCCCGCCAGTCCTCGGCGTGTCCCTCCGCGCGGATGCCGGCGAACCGCGACGCCGTATTGGCTTGATGCAACGTTTCCGTCGCCCGGATCAGGTTCTTCGACGGCACGCAGCCAGTATTGACGCACGTGCCGCCAATCGTGCCGTCGCCGATCAGCGCCACATGTGCGCCGTGCTCGGCCGCCGTGATGGCGGCCGAGAAACCCGCCGACCCCGCACCGACGACGGCGAGGTCGTACCGCCCATTCGACTCACCTTTTGTCGCACGGAAATTCGTCATGTCAGGCGATTTCCTTCCTGCCAACGGGTTCCCTTGAGCAGCAAGCCGCTGCCCGTTGACGACGCCACAGCCCGTAGCCGGCGATGCCGAGAAAGATCACGAGGGCCGGGTATAGAATGTAGTCGAGCCAACCGAGCCAGGCCGAAAGGCCTACGGCTCCCAGTCCGATCACCAGGGCCGGCGTGAAGCAGCAAATGGCGGCGATGACGGACCCGGCGACGCCTGTCTTCAAGATAGTGACGTCCTTCATCTCACCCGCCTTGCCCTACTGGCGTCGCGGGATAGCCGGCGTTCGTCGAGGCTTCGGCGATCGCCTCGATTGTCGCGACGGACGGGTCATAGACGACCGTCGCGGTCTTGGCGTCGAAGTCCACCTGAACGGACTTCACGCCATCGACCTGCTCCATGGAAATCCTCACCGTGATCGGGCACGTCGCGCAGGTCATGTTCTCGATCGCGAAGGTTTCCGTCCGCTCGGTCGCGGCCGCGATGACCATCGCCGTGTCCGCGGCGCTGGGGGTCACGAAACTGAGCGTAGCCATTCCCGACACCCCGAGTACGGCGAAGGTTGCAAGGGTCATCGTCAGTCGTCTCATAATGGTCTTCTCCTAGTAGAATAGTGGGGCCCAGAAGTTGATCGTGATCGCGAGGAGGACGACGACAGTCGCCAGCCACAAGGCGGTCTTGGTGAGACGCGAGGACTCCTGGCGGGCGCAGTAGGAGCCATCCTCGCAGACCGGTTGGGGCTTGAAGTAGACATGCCAGAAGCCAAGCCCGATCAGCCCAAGCGTGACCGTCGCAACATAGGGTTTGTACGGTTCGAGCGCCGTCAGGTTGACGATCCAGGCGCCGGAGATGCCGAGCGTTACCAGCGCCAGCGGTACTATGCAGCAGGCCGACGCCAGGATCGCACCGATGACGCCACCAGCCGCGAGCCAGCCCTTCCGGCGGTCCGAGGAGGAGGTCTCGACCGAGTTCAGTTGCTCCGTTTCAATTCTTACGTTGCTCATGCGACTCAGGCCTTGTTTGTTCAGCTGACCACAGGCTACAGTCTGTATTGACTACAGACTCAAGAAGTTTTTCGAGCCATGAGCGATCACGTTTCCGTGAAGCGGCTGCAGCGCGCCGAACTGGCGCGGAGGACGAACTGCAATCTCGAAACGATCCGCTATTACGAGAAGATCGGCGTGATGCCCGCGCCGCCGCGGACCACCACTGGCTACCGCGTGTACGACGAAAGCCACGTCCGCCGTCTTCGATTCATCCTTCGAGCCCGCGAACTCGGCTTTGCGATCGAGGAAATCCGTGGCCTTCTTCGACTGGTCGACGGCGGAACCCAAACCTGCGCCGAGGTGAAAGCTCGAACCGAAGATCATCTTGCCGATGTGCGGGCGAAGATCGCGGATCTCCGACGGATCGAGCGGGTGCTGGCGGCGACCGCGTCGAAATGCACGGGCGACGAGATTCCGGAATGCCCGGTGTTGGAGGCTCTCGCCTCGTGAAGGCGCCAGAAGCGATCGTCGGCCGGTGCGCCGACCGAAGCTAGCTCAGGCTCGCCCCCCGCTCACCCCACCAGCGGCGCGAGGCCGCGCTTGGTGAGGCCGTTGGCGATGATCAGGCGCTGGATCTCGCTGGTCCCTTCCCAGATGCGGTCGACGCGCAGCTCGCGGAAGAAGCGCTCGGCCACGTTCTCGCGCATAGTGCCGCGCCCGCCGAAGATCTGCACCGCGCGGTCGGCGACCCGGTTCGCCATCTCGGAGGCGTAGAGCTTGACCATCGAGCACTGGGCGTGGCTCGCCTTGACGTCGGCGCCGGCATCGATTGCCTCGGCGCAACGGTAGGTCATCAGCCGCGCCGCCCACAGCTCGGTCACCGAATCGGCGAGCATGAACTGGATTGCCTGGTAGTCGGCGAGCCGTTGGCCGAACGCCTTGCGGCCCTTGGCGAACGCCATGGCCTCCTCGATCAGCCGGTCGGCCGCGCCGCAGCAGCGCGCGGCGATGCCGAGCCGTTCCTCGCGGAACCAGGCATAGCTGAAATCCATGCCGGCGCCTTCGCGGCCGATCAGGTTCGCCTTGGGCACGCGCACGCCCTCGAACGCGATGATCGGGTGGTGCGAGGCGTAGTTGTGGGTGTAGGCGGGCGTGCGCACGACGCGAATCCCCGGCGCGTCGGCATCGACGAACACGAGCGTGTGGCGCCCCTTGTGAGGGCCGTTGGCGAGCTTGCCCTGGAAGACGAAATAGTCGGCCTTGTTGGCGCTGGTGACGTGCCACTTGACCCCGTCGAGCACGTAGCCCGTCCGCGTCCGCGTTACCCTCGCCTCGATCGCGTCGACGTCGGAGCCCGCGTTCTCCTCGGTGATGGCGTAAGCGCAGGCGCGGGCGCCCCGCACGGTGGGGCGCACCCAGGTCTCGATCTGGTGCGTCGAGCACGCCTCGAACATCCAGGGATTCGCCGTCGGCACGACCCAGCCGAGCGCGTTGGTCACGCGCCCGAGCTGCTCCTGGATGATGACGTCGCCGAGCGCGCCGAACCCGCCGCCGCCGTGCTTCGTCTCGACGGCCCAGTTCCACAGACCCATCCGCTTGGTGAGGCTGCGGTGCCGTTCCCCGACCTCGGGTGGAATCTCGCCCTCGTTCATCTCGGCGTGGACCTCCCAGGGGATCAGCTCCTCATCGACAAAGTCGCGCACCTTGGCCTGAACCGCGCGCAAGCGCCTGGGCAGCGGGTACATGCTCGCTCCTTTGCACGATCAGGGTGTACTGGGGCGCAATATGACCCCCGTCAAGAATTCGCCTGCGACGTGGTTCAGGCGGGCTGGTCGCGGTCGGACCTCGAAACGCGAATCCGGCGTTCTTGGACCGTCACGATGGCACCCTCGGCCAATGCGTCGGTGTGCAAGTGGAGGACTTGGCTCAAGAGCGCCGCGCACTGCGACGGTGCGACATGAGGCAGCCGGATCAGACCCGCATGACGCCGCCGTTCGGCATATACGAGGACGCCGAAGTCCTTGTCCATGGTGATGAGGATGCCGCCTTCGCGTTCGGCGAAGTCCAGGATCTCTCGGTCGCCTGGGTCCGGTCCGAGCGAGGAACTCTCAAGGACACTCTCAAGGACATCGTGTCTGTCGGCACGCAAGAGGTCGCCGACGTGCCGAGGCACGCAGGCGTCGATGAGGAACCTCACCCGGCTCCCACCTGAACGGCATCCAGCCGGTCACGGGCGACGACCGCGTGCGCATACGCCAGACATGCCCGAATGTCATGGGGTTCGAGCGAAGGGTAGCCTTCGAGAATCTCCCTTTCCGAGACGCCTTGGGCGAGCAGGGCCAGGACGAGCTCGACCGAGATGCGCATGCCACGGATGATCGGCTTTCCACCGAAGATCGCCGGATTGGCGGTGATGCGTTCGAGCAGCCTGTCGTCGACGATTCCCATGAGGTGCCTCGCTTCGTGCCGTGGAAGGCACGTCATTATGCCACATCTAACGTCATGCTCAGCTCGCCGCCATGGCGCGATCGACGGCCTCGACCGAGCCCGGCGCGGGCGCGCCGCGCGACCAGGCGACCGGCAGATGCGCGCGGATCAGGTCGTGGAACTGCCGCAGCGCGACCTCCTTGTCCGACAGATAGCCGACCGAGTAGCTCCGCGACAACAGCCCCTCCTGGACGTCCGCCACGAGTCTCTCGTCCTCGGCCTGGACCTTTTCGTTGATGCGCCAATTGACGTATCGCGCGGCCTTCATCGCGCGGCTGTCGTCGGGCAGCCCGTAGGAGACGGCGCGGAGCCAGCACTTGCCCGGCCGTTCGGGAATCACCTGGAAGAACGCGACCTGGTCCGGGTAAAGCTCGATCGACGCGTTGGGGAACCACGTGACGTACTGCCATTTCCAACGCTGGTTTTCCGGCAGGTGCGTCATTTCCGGCAGCAGGTTCTGATAGGCGCGCTCGGACCAGTTGTGCGATTCCTTGTCGCGCAGCTCGGCGCGGGCATGCGACACCCCGGTCGGATAGGTCGAAACCGGGTAGTCGCTGCCGAACAGGCGCAGCAGACCGGGGTGACCGACAGGCACGTGATAGCCCTCGAGGTAGTTGTCCATCACGTTCTTCCAATCGACCTCGATCTCGCGCCACCACACCGGACCCAGCGGAACCATCTGCTCGATCTTGTAGGGATCGAGCACGTCCTTCACCGGGGCCAGCGTCTCGGCCATGCCGGGGCCGCCGCCAGCGAAGCGAATGAAGACGAAGCCATGGACCACGTCGATGTCGAGGGGGACGAGCCCGAGCTTGCATTTCTTGAGACCCGGGAACGAGGTCTCGGCCGGCACCGCCTTCAGCTTGCCGTCGAGATCGTAGTTCCAGCCGTGGTAGGGACAGACGATGCGTCCCGCGCACGTTCCCTTTTCGCCCGCCAGGACGCGCGCCGCGCGGTGCCGGCAGACGTTGACGAAACCGCGCAGCTTGTCGTCGCGGCCGCGCACGACGACCGCCCGCTCGCCAAGCATGTCGAGCGTCGCGTAATCGCCCGGCTTGGCGACGTCGCTGACGTGGCAGACGAGCTGCCAGCTGCGCATGAACAAGCGATCGCGCTCGAGCGCGAAGAACTCGCGATTGTCGTACGTCCAGGCCGCCAGCGTCTCGCTGGCGTCGCCCAAGACACCCGCGTTCGCCTCGGCCTCCTCGACTCCGTCGATCTCCAGGGATCGGTCGTGGTTCAAATGCGCGATCATCGCGGTGCTCCCGGTCAAGATGCCTTCAACGCCCCGTCGGGCCGCTCGGCCTGGCGCGCGATCGGCAGCCGCTTGCGCAGCTCGCCGTGGAACTGGCGCAGGCAGATCTCCTTGTCGGACAGAAGACCCCCGCGATAGACGGTCGAGCCCAGACCGCCCTGGACCGAGCGCACGAGCCGATCGTCCTCCAGGTAAACCCGATGATTGATCCGGCCGCCGAGCCAGCGCGCGGCGCGCATCGCCGGGCGCGCGTCAGGCAGGCTGTAGGCGGCGGCGCGCACCATGGCGCGGCCCGGTCCCAGCGGCAGGACCTGGAAGAAGCTCACGTTGTGCGGCAGGACGTTGAACGCCGTGTTGGGGAACAGGCTGTAATAAGTCCATGCGCGGCGCCGATCCTCGTCGAGGTGCACGACCTCGGGCAGCAGGCGCTGGTAGGCCCGCTCGCTCCACACCGACGAGGGCGTTGGGCGCAGGGTCGAAGTGGCGCGGGCCACGCCGTGGTCCTTGGCGTCGACCTCGTAGGTGCCGCCGAACATCCGTTGCAGACCGGGGTGGCCGACCGGGATGTGATAGCCCTCGAGGTAGTTGTCCATCACGGTCTTCCAGTCGGCGTCGGTCGTGTCCGACCAGACGCCCGGCCGCTCGGGCACCATGTCGGCCAGGCGATAGGGCGCGAGCTCGGTGGCGTAGGGCGCCATCATGGCGGCGACCGACGGCCCGTCGCCGCCGAAGCGGACGAAGACGAAGCCCTGCCAAACCTCGTGCTCGAGCGGTACGAGGCCGTAGTCGGCGCGGTCGAGCCCCAGGAACGCCGGCTCGGCGGGTACCGCCATGAGCCGGCCGTCGAAGCCGTAGGTCCAGCCGTGATAGGGGCAGACGATGGCGCGCCCGCAGGTGCCGCGGTCCGCCGGCGCCAGGCACGCCGCGCGGTGCCGGCAGGTGTTGTGGAACGCCCGCGGCACGCCGTCGCCGTCACGCACCACGAAGGCGCGCTCGCCCGCGACCGAAAGGCTCGCGTAGGCACCCGCCCCCGGCAACTCGCTCACGTGGGCCACGAGCTGCCAGGTCCGCTTGAAGATCCGTTCGCGCTCGAGCGCATGGAACTCGGCGTCGCGGTACGTCCAGGCCGGCAGGGTCTCGGCGTCGTTCGCCGGCGCCGCGCTCGGCGCCTCGGCGCTCTTCGCCTTGGCGCGCACGGGCCGGCGGGGTCGTTCGTCGCCCTCGATTCGAGCGCGGAAGGCCGTGGGGAACAAGCTGGCCAAGTAGACACGGCAGGCGCGGCGCGCCCCGGCGCGGTCGAAGCCGTCGGGATCGAGCAGATAGTTGTGGAGAAAGCCGTCCATCATGGCGCAGAGGCCGCTCGCGATGGTTTCGGCGCCGATGTCGGTCCCGGTTTCCTTGGTCAGCTCCTCGACAAGGCCGACGACCGCGCGGAAGTACTGCTCGTCGGTCGTGGTGCAGACGCGGGCGTAGGCCTTGCGCGTGCGCGCCTCGCCCCAGAACGCGAACCACGCGGCGACCCGGTCGCGTCGGCACACCTTGGGGCTGAACTCGCTGTGGATCAGGGCGTCGATCCGGTCGGCGGCCTCGGGCCCGGCATCGGCCAGCGCCTTGCGCCATGCGGCCGCGTACTCCCCGGTCAGGTGCTCGAGGGTCGCGAGCAGCAGGGATTCCTTGGTCTTGAAGTAGAAGTTCGCGATACCCCGGCTGAGGCGGGCGTGGTCGGTCACGTCGGCGAGCGTCATACGCGCGTAGCCGCGCCGGCCGATCACCGCGACCGTGGCCTCGATCAGCTGCAGACGCCGCGTATCCTCGCGCTGATCGCGCGTCTCGACGGGGCGCCGCGTTTCCGCTCGCGTAACGTTCAGTGCCTTCATGGACGTTCTAAAACCATGTTAACATTATAAAAATAGCCGATGATTGATTGAATGTCCATTCAATTCGGCTGGACAGCCCGGCGGCCGTCTGCTACCAGCGGCGGCGCGGGGGCACGAACCATGTCTGATCGCTGGGACGCCATCGTCATCGGCGCCGGCCACAACGGCCTGACCACGGCGGCCTATCTGGCGCGCGCCGGGCTGAGGGTGCTGGTGCTCGAGCGGCGCCACCTGATCGGCGGCGCGGCGGTCAGCGAGGAGCACTATTTCGGCTTCACGTACTCGACGTGCAGCTACGTCCTGAGCCTGCTGCGCCCGATCGACCCGGTGATTGTCGAGCCCGCTCTCCCGAGCGATGGCGCCGAGCCTCCAGCGGCCCTCCAGCCTCCAGCCACGCCAACTCCTCCGCCGAAAAGCCGGTGCCGGCGTTGGGTAGGTTGGTTGGGCGTCTCCGTCGTTGGTCACGCCCCGATCCCCGATTGGTCGATGACACTGGCCACAATCAGTTTCGCCTCTCCGTTGGCGTAGCTGGTGTAACCGGCGATGTCGGCGTCGGCCGCCCCTACGCCCCAACCAGCGTCGGAGGTTGCAATTACGTCGTCGGCATCACCGTCGACCCTGAGCGTGTTGGACGTGTCGGAGAGCGCGAGCAAGTCGCGCACGTCGAGCGTCAGCGCGTTGTCGCCAGTGCCGGTGAGGTCGATTGCCTCGATGCCCTGGAACAGGTTGTAGTGCTCGGTCGTGTTGAGGGTGGTCAGGTTCAGGCTCGTCCCGCCCCCGACCACGAGCGTGTCGAAGCCCGACCCGCCGTCGACCCGGAGCCCGTCGGCTGCGTCGAACACCAGGGTGTCGTTCCCCGCCGCCCCGATCAGCACGTCGTTGCCGGCGCCGCCGTCGAGCGTATCGTCCCCAAGCCCGCCGACTATGATGTCCGCGCCGGCAGTGCCCGTGAGGCTGTCCGCGAGGTCGGTGCCCTGATGAGTCACCGCACCCGTGAAATCGCCGCCGAAGATCACATAACTCTCGCCGGCGCTATCCTTCGCGTTACCCGCTGCGTCGGCGAACCGGGCACCGACGATCAGATCGTCGAACCCATCGCCGTTCACATCACCTGCGGAAGAAACTGAAAAGCCCGACTCGTCAGCCGACTCAACACTGACAATCGCAACACCCTGAGTAGCATTCAGTCCTGCGGCCAGGTCTATTGTCGCGAAACCCGACACCTTGCCGAAGATGACATACGTCTCGCCACACCTGTCCGTTCCATATCCCGCCCCGTCCGCATCCGTTGCCCCGACGAGCAGGTCATCGAACCCATCGCCGTTCACATCACCTGCCGAAGAGACTGATCGACCCGAGTTGTCATCGGTTTCCGCACCCAGGATCGCAAAGCCCTGTGTAGCGGAAAGACCCGACGCGAGATCGACAGTTCCAAACCCCGTGGCCTTGCCGAAGATCACGTAACTCTCCCCGGCGAAGAGTTCGCGATTCGTGGCGCCGTCGGCTCCGAAGGCACCGATAATCACGTCGTCGAATCCGTCGCCGTTCACGTCGCCTGCTTCGCTCACTGACCACCCAGAAAAGTCACTCGCTTCCGCACCCAGGACCGCGAAACCGTTTTCGCCGTTCAGGTCGGAGAGCTTTAGGTTGATTTCGTCCAAGTCCGCGACCGCGACGGTGATCGACTTGTCAACGAAGAGGCCGCCCTGGTCGGTCGCGCGCACCGTTATCTGGTGGCTCGGCGCTGCCTCGAAGTCGAAGAGCGAGGGGGCCCCGATCTGAAGCTGGTTGCCGGCGATCTGGAACCGCCCACCAGCATCGTCTAGTAGCGTGAAGGCGTGCGAGTCGCCGGTGTCCACGTCGGTTGCCGACAGCGTTCCAACCATGGCGCCGGCCGCGAGTGGCAGGAAGACGGTGTTCTCGGCCACGCTCGCGTTGCTCAGCGCAATGTCCGTTGGGTTGTCATTCTCTCCAGTGACGGTCACGGTTACGGTCGCCGTGGAACTAGCTCCGGTGAAATCCTCGACGGTGTAAGTGAAGCTGTCGGTGGTCGTTGCACCGGCACCTAGGTTCTGGAAGTTGGCACCGGGGTCATAGGTCACGTCGGCCTCGCCGCTGGTGATCGTGACCTGGCCGACCGTCCCTGTGCTGTCAACGGCAATGACCTTGCGGGTGTCGATCGGGTCGTTGGGGTCGGTGTCGTTCGCCAACACGTCAATGACGACGACGGCGCCATCTTCATTCGCGTTCGACGTATCGGCGACGGCCACCGGCGGCTGGTTGCCGACGAGGATGGTACGGTCGGCGAAGCGCAGGAACTCGATGGTAGTGAGCCAGTCGGTGCCGTCGTCGCCGTTGCTAAGGTTGAGGTCGTTCACCGTGGTCACCCCCGCCACGGTCGAGACCAAGTAGTCGGCCAGGTTGCCCGAGAACACCGCGGTGTCGTCGCCGTCTCCGCCAAAGAGCTGGTCGTTGCCTGTGCCACCCTCAATCACGTCGTCGGCGTTGCCGCCGTCCAATATGTCGTTTCCGTTGGCGCCGGCGAGCTGGTCATTGCCAAGGCCTCCATCAAGCGAATTCCCAGACGCGTCGCCGGTGAGGTTATCGTCGAAATCGGATCCCACGACGTTTTCGATATCGTTGAGCGTATCGTTACCCTCACCGGTCGCGGTGCCGGCGGCGAGGTTGACCACCACACCGGTCGGGCCCATCACGCCGCTGAATGACGCCGTGTCGTTGCCCGTGCCCCCGTCAAGGAAGTCGTTGCCCGAGCCGCCAATCAGCGTG
>JBBDQV010000067.1:16128-45957 GCA_040905845.1 Alphaproteobacteria bacterium
TCGTCGCCGTCTCCGCCAATGAGCTGGTCGTTGCCCGTGCCACCGGACAGTGTGTCGTTACCACCCATTCCACGCAGCAAGTTCGCGCCGGAGTTTCCCCGAATGTCGTTCGATTCGTCGTTCCCAGTGCCACTGACAGCCCCCGCGCCGGTGAGCGTAAGATTCTCCACGTCTGAGGAAAGCTTGTATGTCACGGAGCTGAGTACCGTATCGATTCCCTGCCCCGGCAGTTCATCGATACGATCGTTCGCGTTACCTAATCGGTATGTGTCGTTCCCGGTGCCACCGACCAACTTGTCACTGCCGGCCCCACCGTCGAGGGTATCGTTGCCGCTGCCCCCGAGTAGGCTGTCGTTTCCAGCGCCCCCCGCGAGAACATCGTCGCCCTCTCGACTTTGGATCGCGTTCTGACCACTATTCCCCGTAATCGAATTAGCGAGCGTGTTGCCGATCGCATTAAGGTTGCCATTCCCCAGCAACGTCATGTTTTCGACATGTGCATCCAGCGTGCGTGAGATCGTGCTCAGGATGTTATCAACGCCGCCGCCCGTACTTTCGACGATCACATCCTTATTGGAACCGACGACGTAGGTATCATCGCCGGGACCACCTAGGAGCCGATCGCGCCCGGCCCCGCCATCAAGCGTGTCGTTGCCAGTGCCACCGATCAAACTGTCGTCACCGCTGGCCGAGGACAACGTGTCGTCTCCTCCGCTACCCTTGAGTTTGTTGGAGGAGCCATTGCCCACGATGACGTCGTCTTTGGAGCCTCCCGTCGCATTCTCGATCGTCACGCCAAAGGCGATGGCGAGATTTTTCGATGCCGCGCCTGACCCGTCGGGCGAACCGACGACTGAACTGAACTTCCCCGCGCGGAGGTCGATGATCGCCCGAAAGGTTGAGCCGGCGACGGAGATCGTATCCTTGCCGCCCGCGTCCCAGATCGTCTCGTAGACGACGTCGTCGTCATCGAACGTGTAGGTCGTGTTGGACTTGTTGAAGCTGGTGTTGGCGCCGTAGAGGTGCTGAATCGCGAGGATGTCGTAGAGCATCGGGGTGCTCGGGAACACACCGGCGTCCGCGAAGACGCCCTTCCCCACGAAGTCGATCATAATCGAGAAGCGGTCGTTGTCCTCCGGCGCTGGCAGCGTGACGGAACCATCGTTCGGGTGGCCAAGACCGAGCGAATGCCCAAGTTCGTGCATCAGGGTGAATAGGCCCTGTTCATGCACGCCAATCTCGTTGAAGTTCGCCTTCACTCTCGAGTTCACATGCACATCGCCGGAAAGCTCATTGCTCCGGGGCTTCTCGCCCAGGGGAAAGAACGCATAGGCGAGCATATTGATGTCGGGGATGGCCTCATTTCTGAAGTTGATGTCACCGCGGCCCTTGCCGTTTCCGAGGAAATCGCCGGTGTCGGGTATCTCGGTGAACGTGACATTGGCGACGTTTGCCCATTTTTGCAGCGCAAAGCGGGCCGCAACCTTCTGTGCCGCCGTGAAGCTGGACTGACCAAAATGATCCTCGGTCGTCGGCGTTTCGAACTGGGCGAAACTGAATGTCAGCTTGGCTCCGACACCGAACGCGCCCTCGCCCTTCCAATGCGGCTCAGAAACGTCCAGCAGGGCATCGATAGGGCGGAAGCCTGTGAAATACATGGCGCGCCACGGAGCCGTTTGCGGGGGCGACGTTTCTGGCGAATTGCCTCGGCCGCCGGATTAACGTTAACCAATCGCCACCCGAGCAATTGTCGTGCCAAGTGCCTTTCCAGGCGCTCTTTCAACCTCGACCACTCAAATGCCGTCTCGAAACAGGCGGCAAGGCTGTTACGGTCGTCCTCGGCAAGGACCACTTCACGGGCCGGCACGCGCCTGGCCGTCGAGATCTGGCACCGCAAGGAGATGGCGTTCGAGCGCTCGCTGGTGCCCTGTACGGTCATCGCCCGTCCGTTCTACGATCCGGCGCAGAAGCGCGCCTGATCCGTAACCCGTCCGCGAGTCGCGACCGTGCCCCATCGCCTGGCCCCGCTGCTGACGCCCAGATCGATCGCCCTGGTCGGCGCCTCGACCAAGCCGGGCAGCCAGGGCAACAACATGGTGCGCGAGCTCAAGAAGGGCGGCTTCAAGGGCAAAGTTTACGCGGTCAACCCGAACTACGACGAGGTCGAGGGCATCCCGTGCTTTCCCTCGCTCGCCGACCTGCCCGAGCCGGTCGAGCTCGTCAGCCTCGGCGTCGCCACTCACCGGATCGAGGAGCAGCTCACGGCCGCCGCCGCGATCGGGGCCAAGGCGGCCGTCGTGTTCGCCAGCGGCTACCTGGCGGAGGACCCGGAGCGCACGCTGCTCGGGCGCGTCGCGGC
This sequence comes from Alphaproteobacteria bacterium, assembly GCA_040905845.1. Classification (GTDB taxonomy): domain Bacteria; phylum Pseudomonadota; class Alphaproteobacteria; order SP197; family SP197; genus VGDP01. The sequence continues at coordinate 18,488 of JBBDQV010000067.1, forward strand.
GATCGCGCGCGCCGCCGACATGCGTGTGTGCGGCGGCAACTGCATGGGCTTCAACAACCTGGCCCGGGGCATCAACGTCGCCGCGTTCGAGACGCCCGATTGGCTCGAACCCGGCAACATCACCTTGATTACCCATTCGGGAACTCTTTACGGCGAGATCGTCAACATCGACCGGCGGCTGCGTTACAACCTGACGGTCTCATCGGGCCAGGAGCTGGTGACGACCGCCGATGAGTACCTGGACTTCGCGCTCGATGAGCCGAGCACCCGGGTCGTCGGCCTGTTCCTCGAGCAGATCCGCGACCCGGCCGCCTTCATCGCCGCGCTGGAGAAGGCGGCGGCCAGGGACATCCCCGTGGTCGCGCTGAAGGTCGGCCGCACGGCCGAGGCCGCGCGCCTGGCCGTGACCCATTCGGGCGCCCGCGTCGGCGACGACCGCGCCTACCAGGCGGTGTTCGACCGCCACGGCGTGATCCGCGTGGCCAGCACGCACGAGCTGGCCGCGACTCTGATCCTGTTTTCCGGCCCGCGCCGCGTCGCCGCCGGCGGGCTCGCGGCGATCCTCGATTCCGGCGGCGTCCGAGGCATGCTGCTCGACCGCGCGGCCGATGAGGGCGTGCCCATCGCCCACATCAACGAGGCGACCAAGGCCAAGCTCGCGGCCCGGCTCGAGGAGGGGCTCGACGCGGTCAACCCGGTCGATGCGTGGGGCACGGGGCGCGACTTCGAGGCCGTGTTCACCGACTGCATGATCGCCCTGGCCGAGGACCCGGATACCGCGCTGGTCGCCTTCGTCGGCGACATCGCGTGGGCGGATACGCTGACGTCGGGCTATCCGAAGAACTGCACCGACACCCTCGCGCGCACCGACAAGCCCGTGCTCGCGGTCAACGACATGGGGCGCGGCGGCAACGCGACGTCCACCATGCTGAGCAAGGCGGGCGTGCCTCTGATCGACGGCACCGACATGGCCTTGAAGGCGGTACGCCACGCCTTCGCCTATCGCGATCGGCGCAAGCGCGCCCCGGTCGCAACGCCGGCACCGGTTCCGGCGATCGTGCGCGAACGATGGAGCGCGCGCCTCGCCGGAAAGCACGCACTGGACGCGACCGAAACACTCGCCCTGGTCGCGGACTACGGCGTCACGTCCGGCGCGGCACCGGCCGACGGGGTCGCCATGCATCTCTCCATCGAGCGTGACGCCGATTTTGGGCCGATCCTGCGGATCGCGGCCGGCGGCGAGGTCGGCAGGGTGCTCGACGAGGCGGTCACCCTGCTGGCGCCATGCGACGAGACCGAGGCACGACGCGCCGTTGGGACGCTGCGCGCCCGGCGCCTGTTCGACGATCGACCCGGTGCGCTCGACAGCCTCGCTGGCGCTATCGCCCGGCTGTCGCGCGTCGCGCTCGACCTCGGTGACCGGCTCGAACGGCTCGAAGCCACGATCCTCGTCGGCTCCGCGGGAGTCGAGGCGAGCGCCGCGTGGGTCGCACGGCGTGGTGGATCTTGACCCGCCCCCGATTCTAGCCGCCGGCCTTCACCTCGTCGAAGGCGTTGATCATCTTCTCGCGGATGTCCGCTGGGATCTCGTCGAAGAAGATGCCCTGGGCGAGCAGCGTGCGCGCGTCCTTGATGCCGAGCGCCTCGAGCCGTTCGGGCGCCACGAGGTCGAACGCCTTCGTGTTGGCGTGACCGTAGCCGTAGCCCTCGATTAGCGCCTTGCCGGCCTCCGGCGCGTTGAGCGCGCTCATGTAGTCGTACGCCTTGGCCTCGTCCCCTTTGCCCGTGGCGATGCGGCAGAGCCCGCAGACCCAGGTCAGGATGCCCTCCTTGGGCGTCACGTACGCGACCGGGATACTTTGCTCGGACAGGGTGACTTGGGTCTCGTTCCAGGCATAGGCCGCGACCAGCTCGCCCGAGGCCATGGCCTGCGCGAGCTCGGTCACGTCGTTCCAATAGAAGCGAAGATTCCTCTGGATCTGTCTGACGACCTCGGAACTGCGCGCGATCTCCTCGTCGGTCATCGCGAACGGTTTTTCGATGCCGAGGATCAACGCGGCGACGGCGTACGTGGAGTCGACCGAGTCGGTTATGGCGACGCGGCCCTTGTAGCGTTCGTCCATGAGGATCGTCCAGCTCGGCTCGTCGATGTACTTCTGGTCGACGATGTCCGTGCGCTGGATGATCGACGAATTGCCCCAGTCGAACGGCATGAGGTAGGGCGCGCCGTCGATGTTGACGCCGCGGATCGTCGCCAGCTCGGGGAAGATGTCGCCCCAGCCGGAGACTCGGGCGGCATCGATGGGCATGAGCAGGCCGGCGTCCTTCCAGCGCTGCACGCTACCCGTGCACGGGTGCGCCAGGTCCGCCGCGAACCCGGCGCGCAGCTTCTGCAGCGCCTCCTCCTCCTCGGCGAAGAAGCCGTAGTCCGGCTCACCGCCGTACTTCTCGGTGTAGGCCGGGTGGAGGGCGGGGTCCTCGTAGCCCGCCCACTCGAAGACGGCAAGCCCGGCGTCGGCACGTGCGGGCGTTCCGAAGACGGCAAGCCCGGCGTCGGCACGTGCGGGCGTTCGCCACGCGGGCACCGCCGCGACGGCGAGGCCAGCGGCGGCGAGTGCACGTTGGAACGACCGGCGATCGGCACCGGCGCGAAGCAAACGATCGTGGGGTGTGTTCCTGCCCATGGTGATGAAGCCTCCTTCGTAGTCGCCGAAAAGCGACTCCGCGCACCCACGCGCGCCGTCGCAGCCGAGCGATCAGGACGGTATTGTAAGCCCCGACGGGCCGTTCAACCAATCGCGGTGCCGAGCCCTTCCGCGGCGTCGCGCTCGAGGTCTCGGGTCAGGCGCAGGGCGGGATCGCCGTAACCACCGCCGCCGGCGGTCTCGAGCACCAGCCGGTCGCCCAACTGGAGCATCATCGTCGCCTTGGAGTGGATCGGCGTGACCGCGCCGTCGCGCTCGAGCCAGAGCCGCGCGGGCACGGCTCCGGCGCCGCCGAACAGGCCGCGCGGCGCCAGCGTGAAGCGATCGGCGTAGATCGCGAAGTTGACCGCGTCGGCGGTCACCTCGAAGACGCGGCGGAGCCCGACGCCGCCGCGATGGCGTCCGGCGCCGGCGCTGCCAGGGCGCATGGCGTACTCGACGACGCGGAAATAGCCGTACTCGGCGTCGATCACCTCGGCCGGGGTGTTCGAGCAGTTGCCGAGCGGGCCGGCCAGCGCGTCCTCGCCGTCGCCGTCGAGGCGCGCGCCCCAGCCGCCGCCGGCGATGTCGATGTAGACCCGATAGCCGCGCGGGTCGAGGTGGGCGAGAGAGATCGCCGTTGTCGTGTCGTAGCCCGCCGCCATGACCCGCTCGGGCGCGGCTTGCGCCAAAGCGCGCATGACGGCGCCGAAGGCCCGGTAGCACGGTTCCATGCGGGCGCGGACCGGCGCCGGATGACGCGGGTTCAGGAGCGAGCCCAGCGGCGCGCGGATCGTGATCGGGCGCTTGGCGCCCTCGTTGAACGGCACGTCGGGGCCGGTCAGGACCAGCTTGAGGCACGACAAAGTGGCCGACACGGTCGAGGCGAACGGCGCGTTGACGTTGCGCGCGACCTGGTCGGCGGTGCCGGCGTAATCAACGTCGAGCGTGTCGCCCCGCTTGGTCAGCGTGACGCGAACCGGGATCGGCTCGTCGTGAACGCCGTCGTCGTCGAGCCAGTCCTCGCCCCGGTAGACGCCGTCGGGCAGCTCGGCGAGGGCCGCGCGCACGCGCCGCTCGGCGTAGTCGAGCATTGCGTCCATGACGCGCTCGACAATCTCTGCGCCGTAGCGCCGGACCAGCTCGCTCACCCGCGCGACGCCGACCTGGTTCGCGGCGATCTGGGCGTTGAAGTCGCCGATGGTCTGGGACGGCACGCGCACGTTGGCGGCGACGAAGCGCTCGAACGGCCCGCCGTTCCAGTCGCGCGCGAGGTTGAACCTGGAGGGCGGAAGGATGATGCCTTCCTGGTAGACGTCGGTCGCCGAGACGTTGAGTCCCGGGTTGCCGCCGCCGAGATCGAGATGGTGGGCGACCGAGGCGCTGAAGGCGACCAGCCGGTCGTCGACGAAGACGGGCGTGAAGATGAAGACGTCCTGCAGGTGCTGGCCGCCGTCGTAGGGGTCGTTGTTGACCAGGATGTCGCCCGGACCGAGCGTCTCGGCCGGGAAGCGCGCGAGGCAGGGCGCCAGCGTCTGGCCGATCGAGCCCAACTGGATCGGAATCAGCTCGGCCTGGGCGATGGTGTTGCCGCGCCGATCGAGCAGGGCGGCCGAGGCGTCGCGCGCCTCGCGCACGATCGTCGAGTAGGCGCTGCGCACCAGCTTCGCGCCCATCTCGCGCGCCGCCGCCGTCAACGCCTGGCTGATGACCGCGGTGTCGGCGGGGTCGAGGTTCGAGGCGGCGGGCAGGTTCACTCGGCCGCCTCGGCGAGGCCGTAGTCGCGGCGCGCGGCCTCGGGCGTGACCAGGCCGTCGGCGATGTCCTCGGCGATGCGCTCGCGCGAGCGATCGGCCGCCCGGCCGAAGCCGCCGCCGCCACCGGTGACCAGCTCGACCACGTCGCCCGCGCCGAGCGTCGTGCCGGTGCTGGCCGGGGCGAGCTCGACGCGACCGCCGCGATGGATGCGGCAGACGCCGCGTGCCGCCGCCGCGCCGCCGGCGAGCCCCTGAGGCGCGCGCTGAAAGCGGTCCGCGTACATCGCGAAGTTGACCCCGTCCTTGACGATCTCGTAAGCGCGCCGGTAGCCGGCGCCGCCCCGCCGCCGGCCGGCGCCGGCGCTGTCCGCCACCAGCTCGTAGGCGATCGCCCGATACGCGTCGAAGTCCATGTCGAGCACCTCGATCGGCGTGTTCGAGCAGTTGCTGAGCGGTCCGTCGACGGCGTCGCAGCCGTCGGCGCCGTCGCTCGCCCCGTTGCCGCCGCCGAGGACGTCGAGGTGCACGCGATAGCCGCCGGGCGTGAGATAGCTCAGCGCCGCGGCCCACGTGGTGTCGAAGCCTTGGGCGACGACGCGCTCGGGCGCCGCTTGGCCGAGCGCCCGCATGACCGCGCCGTAGGCCCGGTACGCCGAGTTCATGCGCGCGCGCACCGGCGCCGGCGGGCGCGGGTTGAGGATCGAGCCGAACGGGGCGCTGACCGTGATGGGGCGCTTGGCGCCCTCGTTGAACGGCACGTCGGGGCCGGTCAACACCGCCTTGATGCACGACAGCGTCGCCGAGACCGTGGAGGCGAACGGCGCGTTGACGTGGCAGCCGACCTGGTCCGCCGTCCCGGCGAAGTCGACCGAAAGCGTGTCGCCCTTGATCGTCACGGTGGCGCGTACCGGCAAACTCCGGCCTTCGCCCCAGGCATCGTCCATGGCGTCCTCGCCGAGGTAGACGCCGTCGGGCAGCGCGGCGATCGCCTGGCGCACGCGCCGCTCGGCGTAGTCCTGCAGCTCCGCCATGGTCGCCTCGACCGTCGCGGTGCCGTAGCGCCGGCAGAGTTGTTGCACGCGCGCGGCGCCGATGTGGTTGGCGGCGAACTCGGCGTAGAAGTCGCCGATGGTCTGGGCCGGCACGCGTACGTTGGCGGCGATCAGGCGCTCGAGCCCGCCGCCGTTCCAATCGCGCGCCTCGTTGTACTTGGACGGCGGGATGATCAGCCCTTCCTGGTAGACGTCGCGCGAGGACGCGTTGAGCCCCGGGTTGCCGCCGCCGAGGTCGAGGTGGTGCGCGATCGAGGCGCTGAAGCCGACGACGCGGTCCTCGACGAAGATTGGCGTGAAGATGAAGACATCCTGCAGGTGCTGGCCGCCGTTGTAGGGATCGTTGGTGATCAGGAAGTCGCCGTCCACGAGCGTCTCGGCCGGATACAGCGCGAGGCAGGGCTGGATGGTGGCGCCGATCGAGCCGAGCTGCATCGGGATCAGCTCGGCCTGGGCGACGACGTGGCCATATCGGTCGGTCAGCGCGGCCGAGGCGTCGCGCGCCTCGCGCACGATGGTCGAATACGCGCTGCGCACCAGCTTGGCGCCCATCTCGCGCCCGACCGCCTGCAACGCCTGGCTGATGACGGCGTAATCGGCGGGATCGACGTTGCGGGTCATGGCCTCCTCCTTGCCACTAGCCTAGCATTTGGGCAGCATCGAACAACGTTCGGATGGAGCGGTGCCGCGTCGAGCTCACCTGGGGCCGGCTGCGTGCTAAGATCGCGCCCATGAGTCTGGTCGAAGCATACGAGAAAGCGCGGGCGGCGGGAGCGCATCTCGCCGCGACCCGGCGCTTGGCGCCCATCCGCGACATGGCGCCCCAATCGGGCCGTCGCGAGCGGTTTCCGGTCGTCGTCGCATGGCTGAGAGCCGCCGAGACGAGAATTGCGCGAATGAAGATGCTGTTGCGCAAGATCGTGGAGTCGGCAAACACGGAGGCCGCCCCGAAGGACGCGGACAAGCTCCGTGACCTCATCGCGATGCTCGAAGAGGACGAACGCATCCTGGCGGAATTTCGGCGCGCGAACAGAAGAGTCTTCGCGGCGGGTCGCAGGACACTGCGCCGATGCGAGCCCGACGCCTTGGCCGATTTCGAGCGGTTGGCCGCGCGGTTCGACGAGGCCATGGTGCCGGCGCTCGAAGCGGCCCGCGACGCGCGCTGGCAGCTGATGTGTACTCTCGCCGAGTTGCAAGAGGGCGACGAAGGGCCGGTGTTCGACGACCCGATGGCCCTCCGCCGCCACCTCATGGGCCGCGACGAAGACGCTGAAGGCGCGATCTTCACGGCCGTCAATGTCGGCGGCCATGATCGCATCTACCGATAGCCTCGGCTGTTTTGGACGCAGGCAAGCCCATGTCTACGCGCGCCTCATGACGAGATTGTCGTTCGAATCGTGCTCGGCCGTCCAGCCGGCGGGGACGTAGACCGTTGCCGTCGCGTCCTCGAGCAGCGCCGGGCCGGCCAGCCGCCGGCCCTGTCCGAGCATCCCGCGCGCCATGAACCGGCAGGTCAGGCGTTCGCGCTCGTCGTAGACCTCGAAGGTGCCATCGCGCCCGTTGTCGGCGATGGTCTCGGCGAGGCGCGGGACGTCCGCCTGGGGCGCCACGATGCCGAGCCGGAAGGCGACGATCTCGACGGCGCGGTTGGCGGCCGCGCCGTGGAAGAAGATGCTCTGGTGCACGGCGCCGAACAACTCGCGCAGCCCGGCGGCGGTCAGGCGCTCGATACGGTCGGTGTCGACCTCGACCGGCAGCTCGAACGCCTGGCCGACGAACCGCATCTGGAGCGCGAGGGTGAAGCGGGCGCCGCATTCGAGCCCCAGCTCGGCGAAGCGTTCGAGCGCGCCCTCGCGCATGATCCGGAAGATCTCGGCGACCGCGCCGGGCGCCGCGTCGTCGAGCGCGATGCGCCGGGTCATGGTGTTGTAGTGCACGAAATCCGAGGCGATCAGCCCGTAGGCCGAGACGACCCCGGCGTTGGGCGGCACGACGATGGTGCCGACGCCGAGGTCGGCGGCGATCTTCGCCGCGTGGAGCGGCCCGGCCCCGCCGAACGGGACGAGCACGAAATCGCGCGGGTCGCGCCCACGCTCGGTGGTGACGAGCTGGATCGCGCGCACGATGTTGGCCTCGGCAACGCGCAGCGAGCTGTCGGCCATGTCCTCGAGGCTCAGCCCGAACGAGTCGGCCATGGGGGTAAGCGCGTGTCGCGCGGCCGCGGCGTCGAGCGCGAGCGTGCCGCCGAGCCTGGCGTCGGGCCTGATGGTACCGCGCACGACGTGGGCATCGGTGATGGTGGGGCGCGCGCCGCCGCGGCCGTAGCAGGCGGGGCCGGGATCGGCGCCGGCGCTCTCGGGCCCGACACGCAGCATACCGCCTTCATCGCGCCAGATGATGCTGCCGCCGCCGGCGCCGACGGTCACGATGTCGAGCAGCGGCAGGCGCACCGGCAGCCCGTCGATGTCGGTCTCGGCGGCGAGCGAGGGCCGGCCCGCCTCGACCAGGCAGACGTCGGTCGAGGTGCCGCCCATGTCGAAGGTGATCAGGTCCTTGAAGCCGCCGAGCCCGGCCTGGCGCGCGGCGCCCATGACGCCGGCGGCCGGACCCGAGAACAGCGACGTGATCGCGTTCCGGCGCATGCCCGCTGCCGGTAGCCGGCCGCCGTTCGACTGCATGACGCTGAACCGGCCCCTGAACCCGTTGGCGGCGAGCCGGGACTCGAACCGCTCCAGGTAGCCGGCGATGACCGGCTGGACGAAGGCCGCGAGGGTGGTGGTCGAGGCGCGCTCGTACTCGCGGAACTCGCGCGTCACTTCCGAGGAGATCGTAACGGCCAAGCCGGGCAGGTGCCTGGCGAGCACGGCGCGCACCGCCTCCTCGTGGGCCGCGTTGGCGTAGCCGTTGAGCAGGCAGACCGCCGCCGCCTCGTAGCCGCCGTCCCTGAGGCGCGGCACGAGGTCGCGCTCGATCGCCGCGACGTCGAGCGGGCGCACGGGCGTGCCGTCGGCCAGCATGCGCTCGGGCACCTCGAAGCAATCGCGCCGCCGCACGACCGGCTGGGGCTTGCGGTAGGCGAGGTCGTAGATGTTGCGCCGATCGTGGCGCTGCAGGAACAACAGATCGCGGAACCCGGCCGTGGTCACGAACGCGACGCGCGCGCCCTTGCGCTCGAGCACCGCGTTGGTGCCGACGGTCGAGCCGTGCACCAGGTCGGTGATGCGCGCGAGGGGTAGTTTCGCCGCCTCGAGCGCGGCAAACGCGCCTTCGTCGGGGCGCTTGGGCACGCTCGGCACCTTGGCGACGCGAACCTGGCCCTGATCGATCGCGACCAGGTCGGTGAACGTACCGCCGACCTCCACGCCTACGCGCATGACGAATGGTCTCCTGAATGCAGGCGGCGTCACCCTAGCGACGCGCGGGCCGGCGGGCAACGGGCCTAGTGCGTGCCGATCGTCACCGTGCGCTTGATCTCGTCGGAGCGGAAGCCGAGCGCCATGGGGCGCTGGGTTCCCGGCAGCACGACCACGTCGTAGAGCTCGCTGACGATCCCCTCGATGCGCAGCCAATGGACGGCGTCGCCGCTCGCCAGATCGACGACCAGCAGGCCGCAGCGCGCCTCGGCGCCGTGGCGCGCGAGCTCGTCGTCGAGCGCGAGCCCGCTGAACGTCCGGTTCTCGCGCGGCTTGGAAAGCCCGATGACGGCGTGGTTGCCGGCGAACGCGAGGCCGCGCGCGTAGCCGGGGCAGAAGGCGACACGCTCGAACCGGGCGCTCGGATCGACGTGGCCGAAATACCCGTTGCCCGAATCGAGCAGCCACAGCCGACCGTCGCGCCAGCGCGGCGAGTGGGGCATGGAAAGCCCGGCGCAGGCCGTCTCGCCGCTGGCGACATCGAGCGCGAGCCCGCCGTCGCGCCGCTTCTCGCGCCAGCCGTCGGCCACGTCCGAACGGCCGACCAGGGTGACCGTGGCGGGCACCCCGTGGCGCAGCGCCAGGCCGTTCAGGTGGCAGCGGTCCTCGGCGGCCAGGCGCGTGATGAAGGACGGCCGCCACAAGGGCACGAAGCTCGCGGTCTCGCTGATGGTCGCGAGGCAACTGAACAGGGTGTTGACGAAGATGGGCCGGCCGTCGGCGCCAAGGGCGATGTCGTGGACGTCCAGATCGCCCGTGGTGTAGCCGACCTGGGGCACGTAGAGATGGTCGTAGCCGTTGTGCGACGCGCCCGCGTCGAGCGCGTTCTGGAAGCGCCAGAGCTGGTAGAGCGAGCTCATCCACAACGTCGGGCCGTCGGTCGCGAGACCCATGCATCGGCTGAACGTGCGCTCGAACACGGACAGCCTGCCGTCGGGCCTGAGCCCGATCAGGAACAGCTTGCCGGTCTGGTACGTGGTGAACGCGAGGCTCGCGCGTGCCTCGGCCAGCCACGCCGTGAAGTGCCGCGAATGGGAGAGCTCGATGCGCGGCTGCGGCGTCGTCTCGTTCAAGCCTGAATACCGGTCTGAGTGATGTCGGAATCGACGATCAGCGTGGCGCTGTCGTTGGTGTACGTGGTGTAGCCGGTGTCGGCGTCGGCGACGCCGGCGCCCCAGCCGTCATCGGTCGTCGTCACCTCGTCACCCCCGTCGCCATCCACGCGCAGCACGTTCGACGTGTCGGACAGGTGGAACAGATCCTCGATGTCGAATGTCAGGGCGTTGTCGCCCGCGCCTGCCAGGTCGATCGCCTCGATCCCGGTGTAGAGGTTGTAGTGCTCGGTCTCGTTGATCGTCGTCAGGTCGAGCGTCTTGGCCGCGCCATCGACGCGCAGCGTGTCGTCACCGGAACCGCCGTCGACCCTGAGTTTGTCCGCCGGGTCCCACGCGAGAACGTCGTTCCCGGCGCCGCCGATCAGCACGTCGCGGCCCGCGCCGCCGTCGAGCGTATCGTCGCCCTGACCGCCGACGATGATGTCGTTGGCCGCGCTCCCGGTCAGCGTGTCGGCGCCGTCGGTGCCGAGGCGGTTGACGACGCCGGCGAAGTCGCGGCCGAACAGGACGTGGGCGGAGCCGGCGTTGATGCCGCCTTCCTCGTCCGTGCCTGCCCCGACGATCAGGTCATCGAAGCCGTCACCGTCGACGTCGCCGGCCGCGGCGACGGGCCCGGCGCGGTCGCCGGCGTCCTCGCCGGCGATCTTGAACCCGCCGATGCCGAGGGCGACGTCGTCCAGGTTGATCGTGCCGAAGCCCGAGGCTTTGCCGAATACGACGTAGGCGGCACCGGCATCGTCCGCGCCCGCCGTGGAGGCACCGACGACCATATCGTCGTAGCCGTCGCCGTTGACATCGCCCGCGTGGCCGACGAAGCGGCCCATCTGGTCGCCCGCAGCCTCGCCGACGATCTTGAACGCGGCGTTGCCGGGATTCCTGAGATCCACGGTGGCGAATCCGGCCGCCTTGCCGAACACGACGTACGCGGCGCCGGCATAGGCGCCGCCCGCGTCGTTGCCGTGGGCCCCGACGAGGATGTCGTCGAAGCCGTCGCCGTTGACGTCGCCCGCGGAGTCGAGCCCGCTGCCCGCGAGCAGGTCGGAATTGAACTCGCCGACGATCTTGAACCCGGCGGCGCCCAGGTTCTCGAGGTCGATGTTGGCGAACCCTGCCGTCTTGCCGAACACGACGTAGGCCGCGCCGGCCTGGGGAAAGGTCTGGTCGTCGCCGGCGGCGCCGACGAGCAGGTCGTCGAAGCCGTCGCCGTTGACGTCGCCGGCCGAACCGACCGTGCCGCCGGCGCCGTCGCCGGCGCCCTCGCCGATGATCTTGAAGCCACCGGCGTTCCCGGCGATGACCGAGAGGTCGATGGTCGCGAACTCGGCGGTCTTGCCAAACACGACGTACGCGGCGCCGGAGGCGGGATTGACCCCGCCGTCACCATCGTCATCGCCCGTGGCGCCGATGATGAAGTCGGCGAGCCCGTCACCGTTGATGTCGCCGGCCGAGGCGACCGAGGCGCCGGAGCCGTCGAGCGCGTCCTCGCCGATCAGCTTGAACCCGCCGACGCCGGCGGCGATGTCGTCGAGGTCGATGGTATCGAACGCGGTTCCCTTGCCGAAGATGACATAGGTCGCGCCGGCCAGGTTGTCACCCGCGTCGTTCCCGTTGACTCCGAGCACGATGTCGTCGAATCCGTCGCCGTCGATGTCGCCCGCCGAGGCGACGTTGTCGCCGAGCAAGTCGAGCGCGTTCTCGCCGACGATCTTGAACCCGCCGATGCCGGCGGCGATGTCGCCGAGGTCCACGTTGGCGAACCCGTCGGCCTTGCCGAACACGACGTAGGCGGCGCCGGCCCCGTTCGCGGCCGTGCTTTCGCCGATGGCGCCGATGATGACGTCATCGAAGCCGTCGCCGTTGACGTCGCCCACGGAGGCGACCGCCCCACCCGCGGTGTCCTGATCGTCCTCGCCGACGATCTTGAAGCCGCCTTGCAGACCGGTGACGTCGTCGAGCCCGACGAGCGAGCCGCCGCCCAGGAGGAAGCTGCCCTTGCCGTCGACCACGATGTCCTTGAACGCGATGCGCTCGACCGAGGTAAGCCTGTCGGTGCCGTCGTTGCCGTTGATCGCGGTCTGGAGGTCCCTGACCGTCGTCGTCGCGCCGACGACCGTGATCTGGTGGTCCGCCCAGCGGCCGGCGAAGACGGCTCGATCGGTGCCGCCGGCGCCGACGAGCGTGTCGTTCCCGGCGCCACCCTCGAGCGTGTCGTTGCCGCTACCGCCCTGGAGAACGTCGTTGCCCGAGGAGCCCTCGAGGACGTTTTTGCCTCCGTTGCCCTTGATGATGTTGGCGAGCGTGTTGCCCGTGCCGTTGATGTTCGCCGAGCCGGTGAGTGTCAGGCGTTCGACATGGCTCGGCAGCGTGTAGGTCACCGAGCTCTGGATCGTGTCGGTGCCCTGGCCGGACTTCTCGACGACCTTGTCGGCCTTGTTGTCGACGATATAGAGGTCGTTGTGCCGGCCGCCTTCCATGCGGTCCGTGCCGCTGCCGCCGTCGAGCCGGTCGTTGCCGTCGAGGCCCTTGAGCGTATCGTTGCCGCCGAGGCCCCGGAGTGTGTCGGCGGCTTTGGTGCCGAGCAGGGTGTTCGCCTTGTTGTTGCCGGTCTTGGTCGCCATGACGCCGGTTGTCCTCTTCGAACGAGTACCCCGCCTCGGGGGCCGAGACTAACCGCGCTCATGTGCTTGCGCCACCGCGAATGACCGCGGGGTCGCGCGGAATGATTGAAAACCCGCGCGGCTTTCGCCAACCTCGCCGGTGCCAAGACGGATGGGGGGCGAGATGTATCCAATCGACACGAGCCGCAAGGACCTGGCCCGCGAGTTCAAGCTGAACCCGTTCGGGCCGCACAGCGCGGAGTTGCAGCGCATCCTCAACCGCATGCGCTGGGAGCCGCTGAAGGGCAAGTTCGTCCTGGTCTGCACCAAGCCGCACCAGGAGTGGACCTTGGCCGAGCTGCCGGGCGAGCGCGGCAAGCCGATCAAGCTCCACGAGGACCAGGTGTTCACCAGCCTGGCCGACGCCGAATGGGAGATCTTCAAGAGGCGCTGGAAACGCATCACCGGAGAAGAGCTCGACATCAATTGAGCGGCCGACGCCCGTGAAGACACTGCTGGCGTACGCCGACCGCGTGAGCGTGGCGCCGGGCGAGACCGTCCGCGTCATGGCGAGCAGCGAGAACGGTGTGCCCTACGCATGGGACATCCAGCGCATCCGCTGCGGCGACGCCACGCCCAAGGGCGCCGGCTACAAGGTCGAGACCGTTCCTGGGTCCGGCGGCCGGGTCGCGAACGCGCGCCGGCAGCCGATCCACGCCGGGTCGTACGCCGTCGTGCCGGGGTCGTGGCCCGTGCTCGAAAGCTTCACCCTGCAAACAATCATCCAGCCGACGACGCCGGCCAAGGGCTGGCAGGGCCTAATTGGCTGGTGGTCGGAGCCGACCGAATGCGGGTTTGGCCTGTTCATCGACGATCACGGCGAAGTCCTGGTCGCGATCGGCGACGGCGAGGGCGTGGTCGACGTCCTGCGCACGGGCAAGCCACTTGTCGCGGGACTTTGGTACATGGTGGGCGCGAGCCTCGATGGCGGGGTCAAGGCGTTGCGCCTGGTCCAGGAAGTCCTGTCCCCGCACAAGCGTCTCGATCTCGACGCCGAGGTTTCCGCCGCAGCGACGGTGACGGCCTTGGGCCGGCCCGGCGTGCCGCTGACCATGGCGACCATCGTTACCGAGCGCGCGGGCGGCGGGCACACGGCGGGCGGGCACTTCAACGGCCGGATCGAGGCACCGCGGCTCGCGACCCGGGCGCTGTCGCGCTCGGAGATGCAGGCGCTCGTCGCGTGGCCGCCGCCGCCCGCGCTCGCGCCCGCAGTGCTCGCGGCGTGGGACTTCGCCGTGGACATACCCGGCATCGAGGTTCACGACCGCTCGGCGCACCGGCGCAACGGCACCCTGGTCAACCTGCCGACCCGCGCCGTGCCAGGGCACAATTGGACCGGGCAGGTGCACGACTGGTCGCGGGCGCCCGAGCAGTACGGCGCGATCCATTTCCACGACGACGACCTCCATGACGCGGGCTGGCAGGCCGACTTCGCCCACACCGTGCCGGAAGGAACGAAGAGCGGGCTCTACGCCGCGCGGCTCCGTAACGATGCGGACGAAAGCTTCGCCCCGTTCGTCGTTCGCCCGCCGAGGGGCACGACCACCGCGCCGCTCGCTTTCCTGGCCTCGACCGCGACCTACACGGCCTACGTCAACATCCAGTGGAGCATGCTCAACCAGGCCGCCGAGATGCGCATGGGCGGGGCGACCGTGCTCGACCCCGACGACGTCTACATCTACGAGCATCCGGAAGTGGGGCTCTCGGCCTACGACCTGCACAGGGACGGCAGCCCCGTCTACTATGCGACCCGGCTCAGGCCGTGCCTCAACTGGGGGCCGAAAACGGGGCTGTGGTCGTTCAACGCCGACACCCACGTGACCGACTGGCTCGAGGCCAAGGGCCACGCCTACGACGCGATCACCGACGACGACCTGCACGCCGAGGGCGTCGATCTCCTGGCGCCCTATCGTGTCGTCGTGACCGGCGCGCACCCGGAGTATTGGTCGGTGCCGATGTGGCAGGCCATGACCGCGTACCTCGGCGGCGGCGGCCGGCTCATGTACCTCGGCGGCAACGGCTTCTATTGGCGCATCGCCTACCACCGCGACCTGCCGGGGGTGATCGAGGTGCGCCGGGCCGAGACCGGCGCGCGCTACTGGGCCGCGGAGCCGGGCGCCTACTATCACGGCTTCACCGGCGAGTACGGCGGGCTGTGGCGGCGCGTCGGCTCGCCGCCCAACCGGCTGGTCGGCATCGGCACCGTCGTCACCGGGTTCGACCGCTCGTCCTACTACCGGCGCACCGAGGCGAGCCTGGATGCGCGCGCTTCGTGGATTTTCGACGGCGTCGGCACGAACGAAGAAATCGGCGACTTCGGCATCCTGGGCGGCGGCGCGGCGGGGCTCGAGCTCGACGCCGCCGACCTAGCACTCGGCACGCCGCCGCACGCGCTGGTCGTCGCGCGCTCGGAAGCACACTCGTACTACTACCTGCTGGTACCCGAGGAGACGCTGTTCCACCACCCGGCGATCAACGGGCTCGAGGACGACCGGGTGCGCGCCGAGATGGTGTTCTTCGAGGCGCCGAACGGCGGCGCGGTGTTCTCGACCGGCTCGATCGCGTGGGCGGGGTCGCTCAGCCACGACGGCTACGCCAACAACGTCAGCCGGATCACCGACAACGTGGTGCGCCGGTTCCTCGACCCGGCTGGTTTCTGAGGAGAGTCGCGTGGCGTCCATCACGGGATACAGCGACCGGATCAGCGTCCAGCCGGGCGAGACCATCCGCTTCATGGTCAGCGCCGAAGGAATCGAGTCCTACGAGGCGTCGATCGTCCGCGTCATCTGCGGCGACGACGGCCCCAGCGGCCCCGGCTACAAGGTCGAGCCGCTGAGGACGCCGGTCTACGGGACCTTCCGCGCCCGCCATCAACCGATCCACGCGGGCTCCTACGCCGTGGTCCCGCCGACGCCCCTGATCGACGGGCTCGACAGCTTCACGGTCCAGGCCATGGTCATGCCGACCCTGCCCGCGAAGCCATGGCAGGCGATCATGGGCAAGTGGGTCGAGCCGGCGGAGTGCGGCTTCTTCCTCTACATCGACGACAAGGCGCAGTTCTGCATCGGGATCGGCGACGGCCAGGGCAAGACCTGCTTCCTCAGGAGCGGCGTCGCGCTCAATGCGGGGCGCTGGTATCTCGCCGCGGCGAGCTTCGACGCGGCCACGGGAACCCTCAGGCTTTGGCAGGAGCCGCAGGACGCCTATCCCGGGCACGATCCCGTCATGGTCGAGACGCGGACCGAGGCGCGCGTCGGCCGGCGCGCCGATCTGCCGTTCCTGATCGCGGCGTGGAGCGAGGACGGCCGAGCCGACGGCAATCCGGTCGGCGCGCATTTCAACGGCCGGATCGACGATCCCGTCCTTTGCCGGCGCGCGCTCGACCGCGCAGGCATCCTCGCGCTGCGCCACGGCCCCGTGCCGGGCGTTCTCGCGCCCGACGTGGTCGCGGCGTGGGACTTCGCGCGCGAGGTGTCGTCCGAGCGCATCCGCGACGCCTTCCCCAACCGGCTCGACGGCAAGCTGATCAACCTGCCGACCCGCGCGGTGCGCGATTCGCTGTGGACCGGTGAAGGCCTCGACTGGACCAAGACGCCCGGACATTACGGCGCCATCCACTTCCACGATGACGATCTCTACGACGCGGGCTGGCGGCCAGGCTTCGTGCTGACCATCCCCGAAGGCACGCGCAGCGGGTTCTACGCCGCGCGCCTGGCCTCGGGCGCCGTCGAGGAGCACATCCCCTTTTTCGTCCGGCCCCGGCGCGGGACGACGACGGCGAAGCTCTGCCTGCTCGCGCCGACCGCGAGCTACATGGCCTACGCCAACTCGCGCTTCGCCATGCAGCGACCGAGCGAGCTGGTCGGCGGCCAATTCACGGTGCTGAGCCGCGCCGACCTGTTCCTCAACGATCATCCCGAGTACGGGCTGTCGTGCTACGACACCCACAGCGACGGCAGCGGCGTCAGCATCTCGTCCAGGCTCCGCCCGATTCTCAACATGCGGCCGCGCGGGCGGCTGTGGGAATACAACGCGGACACCCACGTCACCGACTGGCTCGAGGCCAAGGGCATCGACTATGACGTGGTGACCGACGAGGACCTGCACGCCGAGGGTGTCGGGCTCATCGCCGGCTACGCCTGCGTCATGACCGGCACGCACCCCGAGTACTACACCGTCGAGATGCTCGACGCGCTCGAGGCCTACACCCAGCGCGGTGGGCGGCTGATCTACCTCGGCGCCAACGGGTTCTATTGGCGCATCGCGTATCACCCCGAGCTGCCGGGTGTCATCGAGGTGCGCCGCGCCGAGGACGGCAGCCGCGCCTGGGCCGCCGAACCGGGCGAGTACTTCATGAGCTTCACCGGCGAGTACGGCGGCATGTGGCGGCGCAGCGGCCGGCCGCCGCAAAGGCTGGTCGGCACCGGCTTCATCGCCCAGGGCTTCGATCTTTCGTCATACTACCGACGCACCGAGGCCAGCCTGGATGCGCGCGCCTCGTGGATCTTCGACGGCGTCGGCACGAACGAAAGAATCGGCGACTTCGGCATCCTGGGTGGTGGCGCGGCGGGCTGGGAGCTCGACTGGTACGATGTCACGAACGGCTCGCCGCCCCACGCCCTCGTCGTCGCGCGGTCCGAGTTCCACACCGCCAACTACCAACTCGTCAACGAAGAGGTGCTGTTCAACTACCCGTTCATCGCCGGCGACGAGAACGAGATGGTGCGCGCCGACATGGTGTTCTTCGAGACCCAGAACGGCGGCGCGGTGTTCTCGACCTCCTCGATCGCCTGGGCCGGCGCGCTGAGCCACGCGGGCTACGCCAACAACGTCAGCCGGATCACCGAGAACGTCGTGCGCCGGTTCCTCGATCCGACGCCGTTCCCGCCGCCCGGCGGTTAGGGCGGAGTGCGATTGAGTTGAATCGGAGAAACCAGTTGCCCCCTCGGTGTCATTCCCGGGCGCCGCGGAACGCGGCGAACCGGGAATCCAGGGCAGCCGATCCGGGCCGTTGCCCTGGATGTCCGGTTCCGGCCTTCGGCCGGCCCGGACATGACACCTGGTGTGGATCAACGTGAGCGCAAGCCGCTCTGGGGGAGAGACCATGCACACGAAGAAAATCGTCGGCTACGCCGACCGGATGGGCGTCGCGCCGGGCGAGCGGATCGCTTTCAAGGTGAGCTGCGCCGAAGGCGTCGCCGAGTACCAAGCCGAGATCGTGCGCGTGGTGTGCGGCGACGATCAACCGGCCGGCCCGGGGCTCAAGCTGCACACCATGGCCGTGCCGGTGAACGGGACGTACCCGGCGCGCCATCAGCCGATCCGCACCGGGTCCTGGGTCAGTGTACCCGCCGGCCCCGCGATCCGGAGGCTGGAGAGCTTCACGGTCCAGGCGATGGTGATGCCGACGACGCCGGCCAAGGGCTGGCAGGGGTTGATCGGCTGGTGGACCGAGCCGACCGAGTGCGGGTTCGGCCTGTTCGTCGACGACAAGGGTCAGACCCTGCTCGCCGTCGGCGACGGCAAGGGCGGGGTCGGGCTCGTCCGTTCCGGCAAGGCCTTGGTCGCGGGCCGCTGGTACCTGGTCTCGGGCAGCTACGATGGAACCACGGGCGCGGCCACGCTGATCCAGGAGCCGGTCGAGCGGTTCCCTCACACGGTCGATGCCGCCGAGGTCCGCGCGGCGTGCAAGCCCGGCCTCGTGGGCCGGCCCAACGCGCAGTTCGCCATGGCGACGATCCTGACCGAGAAGTCCGGCGCGATCACCGCCGGGGCGATGTTCAACGGCAGGATCGACGCGGCCCGGCTCGCCAGCCGCGCGCTTTCGCGGCTCGAGATCGAGCGCTTGCGCGACGCGCCGCTCGCGTCTTCCTCGCGCGCGGCGCTCGTCGCGGCGTGGGACTTCGCGCGCGAGATGTCCTCGGACCGCGTCGTCGATCTCTCCCCCAACCAACTCCACGGCACCACGGTCAACACGCCGACCCGCGCCGTGCGCGGCTGGACCTGGACCGGCGAGGCGGGCGACTGGCGCGCCAAGCCCGAGCACTACGGCGCGATCCATTGCCACGACGACGACCTCGACGACGCCGGCTGGCAAACCGACTTCGAGCTCGACGTCCCGGCCGGGACCCGGAGCGGGTTTTACGCCGCCACGCTCACGGCCGGCGATTCCGAGGACACGATCCCCTTCTTCGTCCGGCCGCCCAGGGGCACGGCGACCGCGCCGCTGCTCCTGCTCGTGCCGACCGCGAGCTACATGGCGTACGCCAACGCCCGCGAGGCGGTCGACAGCCCGAACGCGGAGCTCCTGTACAACAGCGTGCTCGGCGTCACGCCGGACATCCTCTACCTCAACGATCATCCCGAGATCGGGCTCAGCATGTACGACCTGCACAGCGACGGCTCGGGCGTCGCGTACTCGTCGCGCCTGCGCCCGATCCTCAACATGCGGGTCAAGGGCCCGCTCTGGGAGTACAACGCCGACACCCACATCACCGACTGGCTCGAAGCCAAGGGCATTGACTATGACGTCGTCACCGACGAGGACCTGCACGCCGAGGGCGTCGAGCTCCTGGAGCGTTACAAGTGCGTCATGACCGGGACGCACCCCGAGTACACTTCGACACCGATGCTCGACGCCGTCGAAGCCTACATTCATCGCGGCGGAAGACTGATCTACACGGGCGCGAACGGCTTCTACTGGCGCGTCGCGTTCCACCCCGAACGCCCCGGCATCATGGAGATGCGCCGCGCCGAGGACGGCTCGCGCTCGTGGTTCGCCGAGCCCGGCGAGTACCACATGAGCTTCACCGGCGAGCTCGGCGGGCTGTGGCAACGCTGCGGCCGCGCGCCCCAGAGGCTGGTCGGCACCGGCTTCATCGCCCAGGGCTTCGATTTCAGCTCCTACTACGTGCGCAAGCCAGGCAGCTTCGATCCGCGCGCCGCGTGGATCTTCGCGGGCGTCGGCGGCGCGGAGAAGATCGGCGATTTCGGGCTGATCGGCGGCGGCGCGGCGGGCTGGGAGATGGACTACGTGGCGCATCGACACGGCACGCCGCCGCACACGCTGCTGCTGGCCTCGTCCGAGGGCCACACGGACACTTACCTTCTGGTCAACGAGGAAATCGGCCACAACTACCCGACCACGCTCGGGCGCGATCACCCGGACGTGCGCGCGGACATGGTGTTCTTCGAGGTCGCCGGCGGCGGCGCGGTGTTCTCGACCTCCTCGATCGCCTGGGCCGGCGCGCTCAGCCACGAGCGTTACGACAACAACGTGAGCCGCATCACCGAGAACGTCGTGCGCCGGTTCCTCGACCCCAAGCCGTTCCCCGGCGCCTGACGTGACGCCCAGGTTCCCGCCGGTCCCCCGTGTCATCGGGCATCGGGGCGCGGCCCGGCTCGCGCCCGAGAACACGCTCGCGGGGTTGCGCAAGGCGAAGGCCGAAGGCGCGACGTGGGTCGAGTTCGACGTCAAGCTGACCGCCGACGGAATCCCCATCGTGCTGCACGACGACACGCTCGAGCGGACGACGAACGGGACCGGCCCGGTCGCGCGGCTGACACTGGCCGAGATCGCCCGGCTCGATGCCGGCTCGTGGTGGGGGCCTGCGTTCGCCGGGGAGCGAGTGCCGACGTTGGAGACCGCGCTGGCGACCCTGGCCGAGCTCGGGCTCGGCGCCAACGTCGAGCTCAAGCCTTGCCCCGGCCGTGAGATCGAGACCGGGCGGGTGGTCGGGGCGTTCCTCGCGCGGGCATGGCCCGCCGCCTTGCCGCCGCCGCTCTTGTCGAGCTTCAGCCCCGAGGCGCTCGAGGCGGCGCGCGAGGTCGCGCCAGGAATCGCACGAGGGATGCTGGTGCACGACCGCCGCGCCGAATGGCAGATTCTCGCCCGCCGCGTCGACGCGGTCTCGGTCCACACCTGGCGGGATTTCGTGACGCCGGACTTCGCCGGCGCGATCCGCGCCGCCGGCTACGAGCTGCTGGTCTACGTGGTCAACGACGCGGCGGAAGCACGCCGCCTGTTCGCCCTCGGCGTCGCCGCCGTGTTCGCCGACGCGCCGGGTTGGATTCTCGCGGCGACTGGAAGCATGTAGGAGCGGGTCCGAGAGCCGCCCCTACAGGGGTACTTCTCGACTCAGCGTTCGCGCCACCGCGTCCTGCCAGCGGGCGTAGCGGGCCTCGCGCTCGGGCTCGGGGAGCCGCGGCTCGCGGACGAGCTCGGCGCGCCACGAGCGCCCGACGTGATCGAGCGAGTCGTAAAGCCCGGCGGCGAGGCCGGCGATCGAGGCCGCGCCCCACGCGGTCGTCTCCGGGACCGCGGGTCGTTCGACGCGGACGCCGACCAGATCGGCGAGCGCTTGGAGGAACCAGTGGTTCGCGGTCATCCCGCCGTCGACCCTGAGGGTCGTCAGTGCCTGGCCGTAATCCGCCGCCATCGCCTCGACCAGATCGCGGGTCTGGAAGCAGACCGCCTCGAGCGCGGCGCGGGCGAGCTCGGCCGGCCCGGTGTCGCGGGTGAGCCCGAACAGCGCCCCGCGCGCCGCCGCGTCCCAGTAGGGCGCGCCGAGCCCGACGAAGGCCGGGACCAGGACGACGCCGTCGCGCCCGCGCTCGGCCAACGACTCGGTCTCGCCCGCCGCGGCGATGACGCGGAGCCCGTCGCGCAGCCACTGCACGGCGGCGCCGGCGACGAAGATGCTGCCCTCGAGCGCGTAGGTCGGGCGACCGGCCAACCGGTAGGCGACGGTGCCGAGCAGGCGATGACGCGAAGCGGGCAGCCGGTCGCCCGTGTTGATCAGGGCGAAGCAGCCGGTGCCATAGGTGCTCTTGACCATGCCGGGCGCGAGGCAGGCCTGGCCCACCAACGCCGCCTGCTGGTCGCCGAGCACGCCCAGGATAGGCACCGAGCCGTCGAGCACGCGCGCCGAGGTCGTGCCGAACTCCGCCGCCGAATCGAGCACCTCCGGCAAGATCGCGCGCGGCACGCGGAACAGCCGCAAGAGTTCGTCGTCCCAGTCCTGACGGCGGACGTCGAACAGCATGGTGCGCGAGGCGTTGGTCGCGTCGGTGACGTGGCGCGCCGCGCCGGTCAGGCGCCAGACGAGGAAGCTGTCGATGGTGCCGAAGGCGAGCTCGCCGCGCTCGGCGCGGGCCCGCGCGCCGGCGACATTGTCGAGCAGCCAGGCGAGCTTGGTCGCCGAGAAATAGGGGTCGAGCAGCAGTCCCGTCTTGGCCTGGACCGCCGGGCCGGCGCCGGCGCGGCGCAAGCGCTCGCACGCCTCGGCGGTGCGGCGGTCCTGCCAGACGATCGCGTTGTGAACGGGGCGCCCCGTGGCGCGCTCCCACACGACCGTCGTCTCGCGCTGGTTCGTGATGCCGATGCCGGCGAGATCGCTCGGCCCGAGCCCGGCTTCGGCGAGCGCGCCGCGCGCGGTCTCGACCGTCGCGTCCCAGATCGCCTCGGGGTCGTGCTCGACCCAGCCGGGCGCGGGGTAGACTTGGGGCAGCTCGCGTTGCGCCGTCGCGCGTGCGCGGCCATCGCGGTCGAACACGATCGCGCGCGTCGATGTCGTGCCCTGGTCGATCGCCAGGATGGTGGAGGTCTTCGCCACGGCGCTACTCTAGCGGGCGGCACCGGCTCCGGCGACCCGCCTTCAGGCCGGCGCCAGCTCGGCGATCGCCGCCCGGGCGCGCCGCTCGGCCGCCCGCCGCGCCTCGCGGCGCTGCGCGATCTCGACCGCGACCGCTCCGGCGATGCTCAGCGCGATCATCACCACGGCGAGCGCGTTGATCGCCGGGGTCAACGCCTGGCGTACCTTCGTCGCGATGTAGATGGTCAGCGTCTGGTCGATCCCGATCGAGAACAGCGTCGTGTTGTAGTTCTCGAACGACTGCATGAACGCCAGCGCCGCCGCGGCCAGGATGGCCGGCATCAGGAACGGCACCGTGATCCGGCGGAAGACCTGGGCCGGCGTCGCCCCCAGGTCCAGCGCCGCCTCCTCCAGCGCCGGGTCGAAGCGCTGCAGCCGGGCGAGGAACAGCAGCATGGCGTACGCGCTGATGAAGCTCGCCTGGGCGAACGAGGCGATGAACCAGTTCCCCGTCAGCCCGAACGCCTGGTCCCATAACAGGATCGTCGAGATGCCGATGACGATGCCGGGGGTCAGCACCGGGGACACCAGGACGGCGTACGTGAGGTTGCGCGAGCGCTGCGCGATCCGGCTGAGCGTCAGCGCCCCGGCCAGCCCCAGGGGCAGGGAAATGGCCACCACGACGATGCCGATGACCACGCTGGTGCCCAACGCGTCCCACAGCAGCGGGTCGTTGCCGAGATCGGCGAACCACTTCAGCGTGGTGCCGCGCCACGGGGTGACCATCGGAAAGCGGTAGTCGTTGAAGGCGGCGACCATCATGAAGCCGAGTGGCAGGAACAGGTAGGCGAAGAAGATCGCCAGGTAGACGACCAGCGTCGCGCGCATCAGCCGGTCGGCGGGCGTCATCGGGCGATGTCCGAAAGCCCGACGCGGAACAGCCGCATCATCGCCAGGACGAAGAGCAGACAGAGGATCTCGAGCCCCACGGCGTACGCCGCGCCCTGGTTCCAGTCGCTGACGTTGAAGCGGTTGTAGATGAGCTGGGTGAACCACAGGCTGTCGACGCCGCCCAGGATCTGCGGCACGGCGAAGGACCCGGCGGCGAGCATGAAGGTCACGATGCAGCCCGACGCGATCCCCGGCTTGGCGTGAGGGATGACGATGCACCGGTGAATCCGCCACCAGCTCGCGCCCAGGTCGCGGGCCGCCTCGATCTGGTTGCGGTCCAGGCTCTCCATGGCGCTGTACATCGGAAACACCATGAACAGGATGTAGGCGTAGGTCATCCCGATCAGCACGCCAGTGTGGCCGCGGGTGAAGGCGATGGGGTCGGGGATCAGGCCGAGCCCGAGCAGCGCCGCGTTGATCAGGCCCTTCTGGGCGAGCAGGAGCTGCCAGGCGAAGGTCCTGAGAATCTCGTTGATCCAGAACGGCACGATGAGCAACAGCATGAGCACCCTGAGGGCACCGCCCGAGGCGAGCTTGGCGAGGTAGAAGGCGACCGGGTAGCAGACAGCGAGGCTGACGAGCGTGATCAGGATGCTCGCCCAGATCGTCTTGAAGAAGACGCCTCGGCTCAACGGGTCGAGGACGAGGTCGAGATAGTTGGCGAGCTGCCAATGGTCCTTGGGCCCGCCCATCTCGCTCAGCGTCAACGCCGGGCGCAGCGAGACGTCGATCATGATCAGGTGCGGCGCCACGATCAGCGCCACGGCCCAGAATCCCGTGCCGATCAGGCACAGCCCGATGCCGCCGAGCCCGAGCCGGCGTCGCGCTTCGTTCATGGGTCGGAGACTCCCCGGAGCAGGCGGAAGATGGGGGGCCGCTCGGCGGCCCCCGTCGCTCCCGCGGCTTACGCGGCCATGATCTTGTCGGCGTATTCCTGCTCGATCGCGGTGTACTGGCTGCCCTCGGGCGGATAGAACCAAAGCCGCTCGAGCGCGTCGCCGGGATACGCCTCCTGGAAGTTCTTCTTGAACTGGTCGTTGGTGAATTCCTCGGCACCCCTGACGACGCTGTTGTAATTGGTCGTCAGCGACATCAGGCCGCCGACCTCCGGGGTCAGCGCCCAGTTGATGAAGGCGTAGGCCTGCTCGACGTTCTTGGCGCCCTTGGGAATGCACATGCTGTCGATCCAGGTCAGCGCGCCCTCCTTGGGGGCCATGTACATCATCGGCTCGCCCTCGTTCTTGAGGGTGAAGATCGGCCCGTCCCACGTCTGGCCGATGACCACGCCGTTCTGCAGGAACATGATCGGGTAGTCGTTGGCGTTCGCCCAGAACATGGTGATGTTCTTCTTGCGCTCGATGATGAACTTCGAGGTCTCGCCGAACACCAGGTGCGCGGTGTCGGCGTCGGCATAGGCCTTGCGCAGGCTGCCCGAGGGAAGCCGGCCCTCGCCCTCGAAGGCGAGCGCGACCCCGTTCAAGGCCGAACGCGGCCGGCACCCCATGCGGCCCGCGTACTCGTCCTTCCAAACGTCGCCGAAGGATGCCTCGCCGTAGGCGAGCGTCACCGCCTCGGTGTTCCACGCCAGCGCCTCGGTGCCCCAGTCGTAGGGGTAGGCGACGCGCTTGCCCTGCCACACCCCGCCCAGATCCTTCGACTTCTCGTAGAACGCCGGAAGCATGTTGGCGAGGTTCGGAATCTTGCTCTCGTCGAGCTCCATCATCAGCTCGAAGTCGGTGTAGTTGGGCACCATCGTGATCGACGGGTTCATCACGTCGAAGCCCTCGCCGCCGGTCGTGCGGATCTTGTTGATGGCCTCGTCGTTGGTGCCGAAGTTCACGACCGTCACCTTGATGCCGGTCGCTTTCTCGAAGTGGGCGACCAGATCGGGGGTCGAATAATCGGTCCAGGTGAACCAGATGAGTTCCCCGGACGAGGACAGGGCCCCGCGCGAGACCACGAAGGGGCCGACCGCCGCCACGGTCAAAGCCGACGCCGTTCGCGCCAGCAGTGTGCGGCGCGTGAAAGCCTTGGCGGCGCGCTGGGTGCGGACGCTCGAGCGCCGCGCCTGGAATATCCCGGACATGTTGTTCTCCTCCCTTGTTGGCAGCCACGGCCGCGGCCCGGGGGTACCGGGGCCGCGAACGCCCTGATGACGGAATTATGACATATCCGAGGCGCGTCGCGAGCACGGCTGTACGCGGACGCCCGAGGCCGTTACCGTGCCCCCATGACGCGCGCCGTGGTCGTCCTCGCCTGCCTCGTCGTCGCGGCAATCGCGGGAACCGCCGGCGCCGAGCAATTGCGCCCACGCCCGACTGACAGCCTCAACCGGCTCTACTACCTCTACGGCGTCGCGCTCGAATGCGGGCTCGCCGACGACGCGGTGATGCGCGGCTTCGTGCTCGCGGCCAACGAGATCGTCGTCAGCCGTGGCCTGACCGAGGTCTCGATCCGCGCCACCCGCATCCAGGCGTGGATCGCGGTCGATCTCGAATGGTCGAACCGCGGGCTCGGCGGCTACCGCAACTGGTGCCGCACCGAGGGCGCCGGCGCCGCCGACCTGTTCCGCGCCGTCAACGACGCCGTGCCGCCGCCGTGATCCGCGACCGCGTCAGGAACGTGTTGCTCATCGCCGCCGACCAGTGGCGCGGCGACGCGCTCGCCGTGCTCGGCCACCCGATCGTCAGGACGCCCAACCTCGACGCGCTCGCCGCCGAGGGCGTGCTGTTCCGCAACCATTTCACCCAGGCGAGCCCGTGCGGCCCCGCGCGCTGCTCGTTGCTGACCGGGATGTATCTGCAGAACCACCGCTCGGTCCGCAACGGCACGCCGCTGGATGCGCGCTTCACCAACGTGGCCAAGGAGGTCCGGACGGCGGGGCTCGAGCCGCACCTGTTCGGCTACACCGACACCGGCCCCGATCCGCGCGGCCGCGACCCCGGTGACCCGTGGCTCGCGAGCTACGAACGGCCCATGGACGGGTTCACGCCGACGCTGGTCATGGGCCCCGGCTTCGTGCCTTGGCGCGCGCACCTTGCGGCCAAGGGCTACGACGTGCCGGCCGAGCCCTACGGCATCTACGCGCCCGTTGCCGGCTATCCCGGCGCCGAGGCGCGCGGCTGGACCTACGCGCCGCCGCGCTACAAGGCCGAGGACAGCGACACCGCGTTCCAGACCGACAGCTTGCTGGCGTTCCTGGCCGTGCACGGCGAGGCGCCGTGGCTCGTGCACCAGGCGTACTTGCGCCCGCACTGGCCATTCGTCGCGCCCGAGCCTTACAACAAGCTTTACGACCCGGACGCGATCCCGCCGCCGGCGCGGTCGCGGACCGCGGACGAGGAGTCGCGCCAGCACCCGCTGCTCGGCTTCCTGATCGCCAACCATCGTCGGCGCGAAGGGCGGTTCTACACCCCGGACTACCTGGACGGCTCGGCCGCGAGCGACCGGCACTTCCGCCAGCTCGTGGCGACGTACTACGGCCTGATGACCGAGCTCGACCACCACGTCGGGCGCCTGGTCACCACGCTCAAGCAGAGCGGCCGGTGGGACGATACGCTGGTCGTCTTCACCTGCGACCACGGCGAGAACCTGGGCGAACGCTGGCTGTGCGGCAAGGAAGGGTACTTCGACGCCGCGTTCCACATCCCGATGATCGTGCGCGACCCGCGCGCCGCGGCCGATGGCACGCGGGGGACGATCGTCGAGGCGTTCACCGAGACGATCGATACCATGCCGACGATCCTCGACGCGCTCGGCCTGCCGGTGCCGCGCCAGTGCGACGGCCGCTCGCTCGTTCCCTTCCTCCACGGCGCGCCGCCGGCCGACTGGCGCCGCGAGGTGCACTGGGAGTTCGACTTCCGCGACGTGCGCGATCCGACGATCGAGCGCGCGCTCGGCATCGGCATGGACGACTGCACCCTCGCCGTCCTGCGCGACCGCAAGGGCAAGTACGTCCATTTCACGGCGCTGCCGCCGCTCTTCTTCGACCTCGAAGCCGATCCGCGCCAGTTCCGCGACCTGGCGCGGGACCCCGCGCGGGCCGGCGACGTGCTCGGCTACGCCCAGCGCATGCTGTCGTGGCGCATGGCCAACGACGAGCGGGTGCTGACCGGCACGGCGGTGGGCGAAGGCGGGGTGGTCGAGCGGCGCTGAGCCGTCACGTACGAGGGGAGGAAGATGGTCAGCTATTTCTCGGGCGAGCCCTACGCGATCGCCGTGGTCGGCGCGGCCAGCGGCATCGGCCGC